>CALVHS010000001.1 GCA_944328665.1 uncultured Clostridia bacterium
CTATCGGCATACGACGTCGCACGTGCTGGCGCAGGCCGTCAAGGCGATCTTCCCCACGTCCAAACTCGCTATCGGGCCGACCATCGAAAACGGCTTTTATTATGATATCGATTTTCAGACGCCCATCACGCAAGACGACCTCGCCAAGATCGAAGCGGAGATGAAAAAGATCATCAAGAGCAATCTTCCCGTCGAGCGATTCACCCTGCCGCGAGCGGAAGCGATCAAACTGATGACGAAGTTTTCAGAAAAATACAAGGTCGCGCTCATCAAAGACCTGCCGGAAGGCGAAGAGATCTCCTTCTATAAGCAAGGGGAGTTTACCGACCTTTGCCGCGGGCCGCATCTTCCGTCCACGGGCAGGATCAAGGCGTTTAAGCTGACGAGCATCGCCGGAGCGTATTGGCGGGGCAATGAAAAAAACAAGATGCTCACCCGCATCTACGGCACGGCATTTGCGAAAAAAGAGGAGATGGACGCCTATTTTGCCATGCTTGAGGAGGCAAAAAAACGCGACCACACAAAACTCGGCAAAGAATTGGGGCTGTTTGCTCTCCTCAACGAGGGGAAAGGATTTCCCTTCTTCCTGCCAAAGGGCATGGTGCTCAAAAACATCCTCGTCGATTATTGGCGGCAGATCCACACCCGCGAGGGGTATGTCGAGGTGCAGACGCCCATCATCCTCAACCGCAGCCTGTGGGAGACGTCCGGCCACTGGGATCATTATAAAGAAAATATGTACACGACCAAGATCGACGGGGAGGATTGCGCGATCAAGCCGATGAACTGCCCGGGCGGCCTGCTCGTGTACAAGCTCAGCCCGCACAGCTATAAAGATCTGCCCATCCGCATGGGCGAGCTCGGCATCGTGCACCGCCACGAAAAGAGCGGGCAATTGCACGGGCTCTTCCGCGTGCGCTGCTTTACGCAGGACGACGCGCACATCTTTATGCTGCCCGAACAGATCACGGACGAGATCAAAGGCGTCGTGCGCGTCATCAACGAAGTATATACCCTCTTCGGCTTCAAATATCACGTCGAACTGTCCACCCGCCCCGACAACAGCATGGGCAGCGACGAAGACTGGGAAAACGCGACGAACGCGCTGCGCGCGGCGTTGGACGATCTCGGATTGGATTACGTCGTCAACGAGGGGGACGGCGCCTTTTACGGGCCGAAGATCGATTTCCACCTGACCGATTCCATCGGCAGGACGTGGCAGTGTGGCACCATCCAGCTTGACTTTCAACTGCCGCAGCGCTTTGAGGCGGAATATACGGGTGAGGACGGGCAAAAACATCGCCCCATCATGATCCATCGCGTCGTGTTCGGTTCCATCGAACGTTTCATCGGCATCCTGATCGAACACTATGCCGGAAAATTCCCCGTTTGGCTTTCGCCCGTGCAGGTCAAGATCCTGCCCGTTTCCGATAAATCCGCCGATTACGCAAAAGAGGTCGAGCGGGCGCTGCGCGCTAAGGGGCTGCGGGCGGAGACGGATATGCGCAACGAAAAGATCGGGTATAAGATCCGTGAAGCGCAGCTGGAAAAGGTGCCGTATATGCTGATCATCGGAGACAAGGAAAGGGAAGAGGGCACCGTCGCCGTGCGTATGCGCGAAAAAGGCGACGTCGGTTCGATGCCTCTTGCGGATTTTGCCGATAAGGTAAAAAAAGAAAACGATGATAAGACGGCCTTTTAAAAATTTTTGCGGGCAGTCTGTTAAAATCGATTGACAAGCGGACAAAAAATTGATATCATATTCGGGTAAAAGCAGAAGGAACCTTCTCGCCTTGCGGCAACGGTGCTTGCAAGTGCTCCGATACATCGGTCACGTCGCGCATTCTGCGCGCGGTATGGCGGTATTTTCGGCGGTCCCTTTTGCGGGGCCGCCTTTCTTTTGCGGAGGACGGCGGGCCGTTCAAATCCGGAAAATTTAAAGAAAAGGAAGGTATAAAGCGATTAAAGCCCAACACCAGGTCAACGGAGAGATCCGCGACCGTGAAGTGAGAGTTATCGGGGGAGACGGGCAGCAGCTCGGCATCATGAGCGCGCAGGCTGCGCTCCGTCTCGCGGAAGAGAGCGACTTGGATCTCGTCAAGATCTCGCCGACGGCAAATCCGCCCGTCTGTAAGATCATGGATTACGGCAAATACAAGTTCGAGCTCGGAAAAAAGGAAAAGGAATCCCGCAAAAACCAAAAACTTGTCGAAGTGAAAGAGGTGCGCTTGTCCATGACTATCGACACAAACGACCTGAACGTGAAATCCCGTCAGGCGCAGAAGTTTTTGGAAGCGGGCAACAAAGTCATCGTATCCATCCGCCTGCGCGGCAGGCAGAACGCCCATCCCGGTATGGGGATCGACGTCATGAATAAGTTTTTCGAGACGTTGGAAGGAAAAGGCGTCATGGACAAAAAGCCGACGACGGAGGGCAGGAATATTTCCATGCTCCTTTCGCCCGCAAAACAATGATCGACATGCGATCCGTATTCGCCCGGCGGGCGGTGCGGCAAGAAATATTATTCGGAGGAAAGAATCATGCCTAAACAGAAATCCCACAGCGGTTCTAAAAAACGTTTCGACATAACCGGCAGCGGCAGAGTCAAAAGGGCGCAGTCGGGCAAGAACCACAAGACGGGCGAAAAACCCAGAAAGAGGAAGAGAAATCTGCGCCAGACGGCATTCGTCAGCGAGACACAGGAACTGACCGTCAAAAACCGGCTCATCCCTTACAAGAAATAAGTTTTAAGGAGTAAACGTTATGCGTATCAAAAGAGGTGTAAACGCTGTCAAAAAGCGCAGAAAAATATTCAGGCTTTCCAAGGGCTATTTCGGTTCCAAGAGCAAATCTTACCGCATCGCGCGCGAAGCGGTCATGAAGTCCCTCATGTATGCTTATATCGGCAGAAAGAGGAGGAAAAGAGATTTCCGTCAGCTTTGGATCGCGCGTATCAACGCGGCGGCGCGTATGAACGGGCTCTCTTACAGCAAATTCATGCACGGTCTGAAGGTCGCGGGGATCAACCTGAACAGGAAAGTCCTCGCCGATATCGCCGTCAACGACGCGGCTGCTTTTGCCGCCCTTGCGGAAAAGGCGAAAGCCGCTATAGCTTAACGAGCGAAAACCTTCTTAGCGAAATGTTGTTAAGAAGGTTTTTTGTATTGTCATGATCACATCCAGGCAAAACGAATTTGTCAAGCGCGTTGCTTCTCTTAAAGAGAAAAAATACCGCGAGCGGTACGGCGAATATCTCATCGAAGGGAGTAAACAGGTACGCGAAGCCGTCGCGGCAGGCAAGACCGTCCGCCATATCGTCTATGCGGCTTCCTATACGGGAGAGAGATTTGGCGCGGGAGAATGGTCGGAAGTTTCCGACGGCGTATTCGAAAAGCTGACGTCGGAAGCGTCGCCGCAGGGGATCTTGGCGGTGCTCGCTCTCCCTGCGCCCGCGCTGCGTCCGCCGGCGGGGAGATGCCTGCTCCTCGACGGCATATCCGATCCGGGAAACCTCGGCACGGTCATTCGCACCGCCAATGCCGCGGGGTATGCGGATATCTATTTGAAAAACTGTACCGATCCGTATGCGCCCAAATGCGTGCGGGCGGCTATGAGCGGACTGTTTTTCGTGGACTTGTTCCCGTTTTCGCTCGCCGACAGGGGCGTCTTTGACGGCATGCCGATGATCTGTGCGGACATGGACGGCGAAAATGCGTTCCGCTTTGCGCCGCCGCCTAAATTTTGTCTCGTGATCGGCAACGAAGCGAACGGCGTCAGCGACGAAGTGCGCGCACTCTGTGAACATACGGTGCGCATTCCCATGCGCAAAAGCTGCGAAAGCCTCAATGCGGGCGTTTCTGCGGGGATATTGATGTATCTGCTCGGCGGAAGTGCGGTCGAGTAAATTTATTTCGGACAAGAAAGAAGGAGATAGAAACAGATGTCAGGACACAGCAAGTGGCATAACATTCAGGCAAAAAAGGGCAAGGCAGACGCGGCGCGCGGCCGCATTTTTACCAAACTCGGCAGAGAGATCGCCGTTGCGGCGAAGGGCAACCCCAATCCCGATACGAACAGCAAACTTGCAGACGCCATCGCCAAGGCGAAGGCAAACAACATGCCTAACGACAATATTCAGCGCTGCATCAAAAAAGCGGCGGGAGAATTGGGCAATGTCAATTATGAGACTCTCGTTTACGAGGGATACGGCCCCGGCGGCTCGGCGCTCATCATCAACACGCTTACGGACAATAAAAACCGTACGGCGGGGGATGTGCGCAGCACGCTCTCGAAATGCGGAGGAGAACTGGGCAGCACGGGCTGCGTCTCTTATATGTTCAGCAATAAAGGGCTTCTCGTCATCGAGCGGACGCTCGAACTTGATGAAGACACGCTGACGGAATACGCCATCGAGGCGGGTGCGGACGATATCCTTGTGCAGGACGACGTATTTGAAGTCTATACCGATCCCGCCGTCTTTTCCGATGTGCGTAAGTTTTTGGAAGGGAAGGGGGTCGAGTTTTTGGAAGCGGACGTGCGCCAGATCCCGCAGAATAAGATCACGCTGAGCGAAGAGAATGCGGACAAATTCGAAAAACTTCTCGACAAACTGGAAGAATTGGACGACGTACAGGACGTATATCACAATGTAGACCTCCCTGAGGAGGAAGAAGAGTAAATTTTTCGAAATATATCAAGTACTTTGTCAGGCATAAACAGAATAAGGAGAAAGTCATGACCGTACGGGAAAGATGTGAAGCCGCAAAAGCGCACGCCCACGCGATCGCCTTTACAGGCGAAGACGGGATGAATGGGATGCTCATTGCCGCCGCGGGCGCTCTGCGCGAGCATGCCGATCATATCATTGCGGAAAACAAGAAGGATATAGAGCGTTGCACGCGCGGGCCGCAGTTTACCGACAGACTTATGCTGGATGAAAAGCGTATCGACGGCATCGCCGAAGGACTGGAAAAGCTGGTCGAACTGAAATGCCCCGTCGGTGAGATCATGGAAGAGCGCACTCTGTATAACGGTCTGCGGTTGACGCGCGTGCGCGTGCCGCTCGGCGTGATCGGCATCATCTACGAAGCGCGGCCGAACGTGACGGCGGACGCGATCGGCCTGGCGATCAAAAGCGGCAACGCCATCGTGCTGCGCGGCAGCAAGGACGCCGTCCGCTCCAACGCGGCCGTGACAGAAGTGATCAAAAACGCGCTCCGCGACCGCGGTTTTGATCCCGAATTTATCCAATTGATCGAGGATACCACCCGCGAAGGGGCGACCGAGTTCATGCGGATGAACGGCATCGTCGACGTACTCATCCCCCGCGGCAGTGCCTCGCTCATACAGAATGCCGTGCAGAACGCCACCGTGCCCATCATCGAGACAGGCACGGGAAATTGTCACCTGTATTTTGAAACTTCCGCAGACATCGGCAAGGCGATCCCCATCCTCATCAACGCCAAAACGCAGCGCACTTCCGTGTGCAACGCCTGCGAGAGCTTGCTCATCGACGAAGATTTTGCGCTAAAACATCTCAAAGAGATCGTATCCGCCCTTCGCGAAAAGAATGTGGAGATCGTCGCCTGCGAAAAGTGCAGAAAAATTTTGCCCGAGCTTGCGGCGGCGACGGAGGAAGACTATTATACGGAATTTCTCTCTTTGAAAATTTCCGTTAAGATCGTCGGCGGCGTGGAGGATGCGATCGCGCATATCAACCGCTTCGGCACGCACCACAGCGACGGCATCATAACCGAAAACGAAGCTGCGGCGGAAAAATTTTTGGATGAGGTGGACAGCGCCGCCGTTTATGTGAATGCGAGCACCCGCTTTACCGACGGTTTCGAATTCGGCATGGGCGCGGAGATGGGCATCTCTACCCAAAAGCTGCACGCGCGCGGCCCGATGGGGCTGAAAGAGCTGACTTCCTACAAATATTGCATCCGCGGAGACGGACAAATCCGCGGCTGAAAAGATCTTAGACCGCGGGGCGCAAAAATTTTTGCGCCCCGCGTATATTTGCGGATAAAGCGCGGATAATAAGAATGTCAGCAGCGATCAGACAGGTTTATTGAATAAGCAATTTATGAGAAGAGTTTGTCGCGATACGGTCGTTGCTTTCATATAAAGTCGCGCATTTTTGCGGGATGGTTCGACGAGATCGTGATATGTTTTGCATCGCTGCGTTACGATGGCGCAGGAAGCGAAGCGCAGAGCGTGAAGTACGGCTTCGTAAAACTGCGGGACAAGATGAGAGGAAAGGTGTAAGAAATTATGCGTTTCCTCTTATTTTTTATTGACATAAGTTTATGTTGTATGTTCACAAAATAATGTGCGGGCGGTACGGTTTACAAATTTTTCCGAGTATGGTATAATGTATCCATCATGAGCGGAGGTGTGTATGGCACGAAAAAGTAATGTTGCCAAAGCCGCCGGAAAAGCGGCAAAGCGTTTGCATCCCGCGGCGTTGGTTTTGGCGGTCTTATTTTTCATCGTCGGCGGCGTGGCGGGCGTGATCGCGTCGAAGCAGATCACAAAAAACGATCGCTTCGATCTGAACGGAGACGCCGTTGTGCGGATACAGGTCGGCGGAGAATTTACCGATGCGGGCGCGACGGTCATATCTTTCGGCAGAGACGTTTCGTCAAAGGTGGAAGTGAGCGGCGATGCCCTGAACGCAGACGAAGGGGGCATCTATCAGCTCGTTTATAGAGTAGACGATCTGCGCTGGGGAGACTATCAGCGCGTGCGCGTCGTGATCGTGGGAGATCCCGAAGGGGCGGAGGACTACCTGAATGGCTAAAAAGAAGTTTTCCGCCGGGCTGACGTTTGTATGCTGTCTTTTGGCGCTCGCGATCGGATTTGCGGCGGCTTTCTTTCTGTATACATATATCAGGCGGCCGACCGGCGGCGACGTTTACGCGAGCGGCGATCTGTCCATTCATTTTATGGAGCTGGGCAACAAGTATGCGGGCGATTCCATTTACATCAAAGCGGGCGATACGGATATCCTCATCGACGCGGGCTCGCGCGGGAGCAGTACGGATACGACGTCGGCATACATCGATCGTTATTGTACCGACGGCACGCTCGAATATGTCATCGCCACGCATGCCGATCAGGATCACATTGCCGGGTTTGCGGGCAGCAATGCCTCCCCGAGCATCTTCGACCGCTATGACTGCGAAGTGATCTTCGATTTTCCCCGTACGGATAAAGATACGCAGACGTATCGCAAGTACGTCGAAAAGCGCGACGCGGAGGTGGAAGCGGGCGCAAAGCATTATACGGCGCTGCAGTGGTGGAACGGAGAAGACGATCTGCCCCGCGCGATAGAGGTCTCCGACGGCATCGAGATGGAGGTCTTGTACAATTATTTTTATGAACACGACAGCGGCGACGAAAACAACTATTCCGTCTGTCTGCTGTTCAGCCAAGGCGACCGTCATTTCCTCTTTACGGGCGATCTGGAAGAGGAGGGGGAAGAATACCTCGTGGAATACAACGACCTTCCCGAAGTCGAATTGTTCAAAGCGGGGCATCACGGCTCCAAGACCTCTTCCAACGACTGCCTGCTTTCCGTCATCAAGCCGAAGATCGTCTGCGTGTGCTGCTGCGCGGGCACGGATGAGTATACGGATACGCCCGAAAACCAGTTTCCGACACAGGCGATGATCGACCGCGTCGCGCAATATACCGATCGGGTTTATGTTACTTCTTTGGGAGACGGATCCGCAGAGGACGGATATGTTTCCATGAACGGCAACATCGTGGTGCAGTCCGGCAGAGGCGGCGTCACGGTGACCTGTTCGGCAAACGATACGCTTTTGAAGGATACGCAGTGGTTTAAAGAAAACAGAACGACGCCTTCCGCGTGGCTTTCATAGCGGTGCATGAGCGGGTATAAGCGAAAATAATATCGCGCCCGCTCTTTTCATGCCGAAAATACTTGCCGATTTACGCAAAAAGTATTAAAATAGTAGCGTTATACGAGAAGAAGACAGGAGAATCGCACTTTGATCAGGAACGACTTACGGAACGTGGCGATCATCGCGCACGTCGACCACGGCAAGACGACGCTCGTGGATCAGATGCTCAGGCAGAGCGGTACATTCAGGGAAAATCAGGTCGTTGAGGACAGGGTCATGGACTCGAATGCGCTCGAAAGGGAGCGCGGCATCACCATCCTCGCCAAAAACACGTCCGTCCATTATCACGGCGTCAAGATCAATATCATCGATACACCGGGGCACGCCGATTTCGGCGGCGAGGTGGAGCGCGTCTTAAAAATGGTCAACGGTGTCCTTTTGCTCGTCGACGCGGCGGAAGGCCCCATGCCGCAGACGCGCTTTGTCATGCAGAAAGCGCTCGAACTCGATCATAAACTCATTATCGTCGTCAACAAGGTCGACAGGCCGGATGCGCGCATCGCCGAGGTCGAAGAGGAGATATTGGAACTTTTGATCGACCTCAACGCGAGCGACAACCAGCTGGAAAGCCCCATCCTCTTCTGTTCCGGCAGGGCGGGCACGGCTTCACGCTATGCGGACAAGGAAGGCAAAGACCTGACCCCCCTCTTTGATACGATCCTGAACCATATCCCGCCAATGGAAGTGGACGAAAAGGGGCCGCTGCAGCTGCTCGTTTCCTCCATCGACTATAAAGATTATGTAGGCAGGATCGGCATCGGCCGCATCGAGCGGGGCATGGCGGTCACCAACGAGGATGTCGTTATCTGCAATCACAACATCCTTGATTTGAAAAAGAGGAGCAAACTTGTCAACCTGTATCAAATCGAGGGGCTTGCGCGCGTTCCCGTGGAAAGCGCAACGGCGGGCGACATCGTCTGCTTTTCGGGCATGGAGGGGATCAACATCGGCGATACCGTCTGCTCTCCGGAAAAAGTAGAGGCCGTGCCGTTCGTCAAGATCAGCGAGCCGACGGTTGAGATGACTTTTTCCGTCAACGACAGCCCGTTCGCGGGGAAAGAGGGGAAATTTGTCACCTCGCGTCATCTGCGCGAGCGGTTGTACCGTGAACTTTTGAAGGACGTCTCTCTCAAAGTGGAAGATACCGATTCCGCCGAAGCGTTCAAAGTGAGCGGCAGAGGAGAGATGCATCTGTCCATCCTCATCGAGACGATGCGCCGCGAAGGGTATGAATTTCAAGTCAGCACGCCGCGCGTGCTGTATAAGACGATCGACGGCAAATTGTACGAGCCGGTCGAGCGGCTGATCGTAGACGTGCCGGAAGACGGCACGGGCACCGTCTTTCAGAGCATGGGAGAGCGCAAGGGCGAACTTGTGCATATGAGCGCCGTCGGTTCGCGCATGCGCCTTGAATTTCTCATCCCCGCGCGCGGATTGTTCGGCTATAAGAGCGAGTTTTTGACGGCGACCAAGGGGGAGGGGGTGATGAACTCCGTCTTCTTCGAATATCAGCCGTACAAGGGGGACATCAAACGTCGGGATACGGGTTCCCTCGTCGCCTTCGAATCGGGCGAGGCTGTCACGTACGGCCTTTTCAACGCGCAGGAGCGCGGCGTCCTCTTTATCGATCCGGGCACGCAGGTATACGAGGGCATGGTCGTCGGCGTATCCCCGAAAACGGAGGATATCAACGTCAATGTCTGCAAAAAGAAGCATATGACCAACACGCGCGCGGCGGGCAGCGACGATGCGATGCGCCTGAATTCTCCCAAAAAGATGAGCTTGGAGGAGTGCCTCGAATTTATCAACGACGACGAACTTTTGGAGGTCACGCCGCAGTCTCTGCGCATCCGCAAACGCATTTTGGACAGCGAATTGCGGGCAAAAGCGCGCGCCAAGGAAAAGAAGTCGCAATAGACGGCATATTTCCGCACCGCGCGGCATAAGATATTCCCGACGGATCCCGGAGGGAAAATTTTATATGGAAGAAAAAAAGACGGAAGCGGCGGGAGCGGAAAGCGTCTGCATCGAGCAGAGGAAGCGCATCGAGATGCGGGGGGTCTCTTCGGTAGACGGATTCACGCCGAAAGAGATACGCGTGTCCCTCGAGGGGGGCAGGGCTGTCATCGAGGGGGACGGGCTGAAGATCGTCGGCTTCTCAAAGCCGAACGGCACCCTTGCCGCGGCGGGCAAGATCGAAGGCATCCGCTTTTATGTCAAGGGCGAAAAACTCGTCAAGAGGCTGTTCGGTTGACGGATGTTTCTCTGCAGCTGTATGCCGCCGCCGTTTGCGTTCTGACGGGTGCGGCGGGCGGCGCGCTCTATGGATTTGTCTCCGCGGTACGCGTTTTGACGGAAAAGCGCGTTTTGCGGGCGGGGGCGGATATCCTCTTTTTTCTCCTTTTTGCCGCTCTGTTTGCAGGGACGCGCGCCCTATTTTTTCTGCCGTCCGTGCGCTTCTATATGTTTGCGGCACTTTTTGCGGGATTTTGTCTGTACCGCAAAAGTTTGCACAGAATAGTTGCTTTTTTTGCCGCCAAGCTGTATAATAGGATCAGGAGAGGCTCGGAAAAGAAAGGCGGGCCGCTTGTGCGCGATGAAGGAAGAAAAATTCAAAAAACTGGTGGTCGGCGGAACGGTCGCGGCGGTGCTTCTGCTCGTGTTTCTGATCGTGTTCATGGTATATCAGCTGGCGCTGTTGTCCGAACGGCGCAAGCGGATCGATTTTCTCCAATCGGAGATCGCAAAATATGAACAGATCATTGCCGACCAAAATTCAGAGATAGAAGAGGTTTATACGGCGGAGTGGTGGCTCTCTTATCGCGCGCGGCAGCTCGGCATGATCCTCGACGAAGGTTGAAAGCATGAAGATCTCGGCGATCGATATCGGTTCTAATTCCGTCCGTCTGCTTATGTGGGCGGACGGTCGTTCTTTATATAAAGTCATCGATACGACCCGCCTCGGCGAAGGGCTTGCCGCAAACGGCAGGCTCTCGGAAGAGGCGATGCGCCGTACGGTCGACGCCGTCGGCCGCTTTGCCGCAAGGGCGGAGCGGGAGGGGGCGGAACGTCTGTTCGCCTTTGCGACGGCTGCCGTGCGCGGCGCGGCGAACGGAGCCGCTTTCGTGCGTCTCGTCAAGGAACGCTGCGGCTTGGACGTGGATGTCCTTACGGGGGAAGAAGAGGCAAAGGCGGGCCTCATCGGCGCGATCGGCAACGCGGCGGGCGGCGTCATCGATGTGGGCGGCGCTTCCAGCGAAGTGACCGTCTCCGACGGGAAAAGGATCGTCTATGCAAAGAGCCTCGACCTCGGCGCCGTGCGCCTGAAAGAGATGTGCGGAGAAGATCCCGAGGCGGCAAAAGCATGTATCGCGGACAGGCTCTCTTTTTACGGGGAGATCCCGCATGCCAAAATGTATGCGGTCGGGGGAACGGCGACTTCCGTCGTCGCGCTTGAAAAAAAACTGTCCGTCTACGATCCGGCGCAGGTGGACGGCACGATCTTGCGGACGGAAACGCTCTTTTCACTGGCAAAAGCGCTGTATGCCATGCCGAATGCGCGGCGCCTGGCCCTTCCCGGCATGGACGCGCGCCGGGCGGATATTCTGGGCGGCGGGACGCTGTTGCTCGCCATGATCGCGCGTTTCGCGCATGCGGACGAGATCTGCGTGCGAGAAGCGGACAATTTAGAGGGGTATATCGCGCTGCGCCTCGGGGAGGCAGGGCAATAATGAGGTACTTTTTGGAAAAATTGGCGAAGGTGTTCGACATCCTCGCGGTCATCGCCTTGTCGGCTGTCATCGTCTATCTCGGATACGAGCATTATTATGCCGAGATCGACTCGGTCGTCCTCATCTTTGCGCTCGTGCTCGGCGGCCTTCTGTCCGCCCTCATTTGCAGCGTCTTTCACGAACTGGGGCATATCGTGTTCGGGTTGGCATGCGGATTCCGATTTAACAGCCTTCGCATCGGCATGTTCAAGCTGTATCGCGGAGACGGAAAATTGCGCTGTACCTTCAAAGACATCCCGGAAACAGTGGCGGGCGCCGCGGAAATGTTGCCGCGCAACGCGGAAGGGTTATATTCCAAATACCTGCTCGTCACGCTCGGCGGACTGGCGTTTTCCTTCTTATTTCTGCTCGCCGCCATCTTGACTCTGTATTTTTACCAGCGCATCCCTTTTATCGCTTATGCGCTCGTCTGTTCCTCTCTGCCTGCGGCGTTTCATCTGTTTTTTTACAACGCGCTCCCGTTTTCCAGCGACGATCTGGATACGGACGGCGCTTTGCTGCGCGGGCTTATCAAAAAAGAGACGTCCTTTTTGACCGCCGTCAATATTTTGGCGATCGAGGGGTATTTGTACCAGGGGCTTTCCCCTTCGGAGATCGAGCAAAAGCTCTATTTCGGTTTGCCGCAACTGCCGGAGGACGATTTCAATTTTATCCTGTTGACCAATTACAGGCTGATGTACTATCTCGACGGGGGCGACATCGCCAATGCCGTGCGCGCATGCGACCGCTTAGAAGGGCTGCTCGAATATGTCCCGTCCTATTATTTTGCCGATATCGCCTCGGACATTCTCTTTTGCGAACTGACGATCAAAGGGGAGACGGACGTTGCCAAGGAGATGTTCCCGCGTCTGGAACGGTACCTTCGCTCGGAAGACACCTTGCAGACGCGCCGCATCCTCGCGGCGTACGAATTATATGTCAACCGCGATAAACTTGCCGCTTTGCGCGAATTGAACGCCGCCGAGGAAAAGGCGGAAAACTATTGGGTGGCGGGGGTCGCCAAATATGAAAAAAAGCTGATCGCCTGCCTGCGGGCGGATATCGCCGATCATATCGTGATCGCCTGACGCGGCGGGAACGGAAAGGCGGGCGGAGTTTTTGCTCCGCCCGCCTTTCCGTATCTTTTTAGCTCAGCCGTGACAGCACGGACAGGCATTGCGGACAGCTGTCGCCTAAGACGCTTGCGCAGTCTGCGCAGAAAAAACTGCCGCAATGACCGCAGACGAGCATGCGCGCCATCCTGTCCGCTTTGCCGCAACGGATACATTTCATCTCTTCCATAACGCCCTCCGTCTGTCTTCCAGTATGCCCGTTTTTTTTATTTCTATACCCCGCGGAAACAGATCTCCGCGCGCAAAGAGATCCTCTGCCCCCGCCTTGTTATCTCAAGAAGATCCTTTTCGACCTTTTTAACCGTGTTTGCGGGCGTTATACGCGATTTCGGAAAATCAAATTGCCGAAAAAGCGCAAAAACGTTTTGCTTTTCTCGCGTTTTATGGTATAATAAGAGCGTTAAAAAGGCATTTATCCGGATACGGATGCAGGAGATTTTTTCTATGACGGACAAGGTTCAAGGTGAATACGGCGAAGAGCAGATACAGGTGCTCGAAGGGTTGGAGCCGGTCAGAAAGCGCCCCGGCATGTATATCGGTTCCACGGACGAGAGAGGGCTGCATCATCTCGTACAGGAGATCGTCGACAACTCGATCGACGAGGCGCTCGCAGGGTATTGCGATACCATCAGGGTGCGCATCAACAAGGACGGGTCTTGCACGGTGACGGACAACGGGCGCGGCATCCCGACGGGCATCCACCAGAAAGAGGGGGTCTCTTCGGTCGAACTCGTCCTTACAAAGCTGCATGCGGGCGGCAAATTCGGCGGCGGCGGCTATAAGATCTCGGGCGGGCTGCACGGCGTCGGCCTTTCCGTCGTCAACGCCCTTTCCGAATGGCTGGAAGTGGAAGTTTTCCAAAACGGGCATGTTTATAAACAGATCTATAACCGCGGCGTGCCGCAGCGCGCTCTTGCTATCGTCGGAGATACGGACAAGACGGGGACGCAGGTCACCTTTTTCCCCGACAGCGAGATCTTTGAAACGATCTCCTTCCATTATGACACGCTGAAGGTGCGGCTCAGAGAACTCGCCTATCTCAACAAAGGGCTGACCATTTCTTTGGAGGATCTGCGCGAGGAAAAACCGCGCTGCGACGAATTTCGTTATGACGGCGGCATTTTGCACTTCGTGGAAGATATCAACAAAAATAAAGAAGTGCTCTTTGCGCAGCCCGTCTATTTTGAGGAAAAGCAGGAAGAGTATTCGGTCGAAGTCGCCATCCAATACAACGACGGTTACAACGAACTTATCCTCAGCTATGCGAACAACATCCATACCGAGGAGGGCGGTACCCATTTAGACGGATTTAAAGCGGCGCTCACCAAGGTCGTCAACGATGCCGGGCACAAGCTGAATATCCTCAAAGAAAGCGACAAACTGTCCGGAGAGGACGTGCGCGAGGGCATCACGGCGATCGTCTCCGTTAAGCTGACGGAGCCGCAGTTCGAGGGACAGACCAAGACGAAACTCGGCAACAGTTTTATGCGTTCCCTCGTACAAAAGGCGACCGTAGAGCATCTCGGCACCTATCTGGAAGAAAATCCTTCGCAGGCGCGCGAATTGGTGCTGCGCTGCATCACGGCACAGAAGGCGCGCGATGCGGCGCGCAACGCGCGCGAGCTGACGAGGCGGAAGGGGATCTTGGAAAGCACGACGCTGCCCGGCAAACTTGCCGATTGCAGCGAACGGCGGGCGGAACTTTGCGAGATCTACCTCGTCGAAGGGGATTCCGCGGGCGGCACGGCAAAACAAGGGCGCGACAGGCGCTTTCAGGCGATCTTGCCTTTGCGAGGCAAGATCCTCAACGTCGAAAAGGCGCGCCTCAACCGCGTGCTCGAAAACGAGGAGATCAAGAGTATGATCACGGCGTTCGGGTGCGGTATCCATGACGATTTTGACGAGAGCAAGCTGCGCTACGACCGCATCATCTGTATGACGGATGCCGATGTGGACGGCAGCCATATCCGCATTTTGCTGTTGACTTTCTTTTTCCGCTTTATGCGCCCGCTGATCGAAAAGGGCCACGTTTACGTCGCACAGCCGCCCCTCTACAAGGCGACGCGCGGCAAGGAAGAAAAATATATGTATTCGGATGAGGAACTGGACGCATACCGCGCCGCCAATCCCGGAAAATTCGATCTGCAGCGGTATAAGGGCCTCGGTGAAATGAACAGCACCCAGCTTTGGGAAACGACGATGAATCCCGCCACGCGCACCCTCTTGCGCGTCAATATGAAGGACGCCGTGGAAGCGGACGAAATGTTTTCCCTGCTCATGGGTGAAAAGCCGGAACTGCGCAGACAGTTTATCGAGCAGAACGCGAAGCTCGTCGCGGAACTGGATGTTTGAGAGGTGACGTATGGCTAAAAAAGAGACAAGCCCCGAATTGACGGAAGAATTTAAAAAGACGCTTGCGATGACGAATCTCATCGACGTCGAAGTGGACGACGAGCTGAAAAAATCTTTTATCGCTTATGCCATGGCGGTCAATGTCAGCCGCGCCATCCCCGACGTGCGCGACGGTTTAAAGCCGGTGCACAGGCGCATCCTGTATTCCATGCATGAGATGGGGTTGTACAACGATAAGGCGTACAGAAAATGCGCGCGCATCGTCGGCGACGTACTCGGCAAATACCATCCGCACGGCGATTCCGCGGTCTATGACGCGCTCGTGCGTCTGGCGCAGGATTTTACCATCAATTTCCCGCTCGTGGACGGGCACGGCAATTTCGGCTCTGTGGACGGCGATCCTCCCGCGGCGATGCGTTATACCGAGGCGAGGATGTCCAAACTTGCGGCGGAGATGCTGCGCGATCTCGATAAAGAGACGGTCGATTATTATCCCACCTTTGACGACACGGGCATGCAGCCCTGCGTGCTGCCTTCCCGCTTTCCGAATCTGCTCGTCAACGGCAGCGACGGTATCGCCGTCGGCATGGCGACGAATATCCCGCCGCACAACCTTGCCGAGGTCATCGGCGCGGTCATCGCGCAGATCGATAATCCCGATATCACCGTCGACGAACTGATGGAGTACGTTCCCGCACCCGATTTCCCTACGGGCGCCATCTTGATGGGCAGGGCGGGCGTCAAACGCGCATACAGGACGGGCAGGGGGAGTTATATCCTGCGCTCCAAATGCGAGGTGGAGGACTACACCTCCGGCAATACGCAGCGCACTCGCATCGTCGTCAGCGAGATCCCGTATCAGGTCAACAAGGCAAGGCTGATCGAAAACATTGCCGATCTCGTCAAGGAGAAGCGCATCGAAGGGATCTCCAATATCAACGAGGAATCCGACCGCGACGGCATGCGCATCGTCATCGAACTTAAAAAAGACGCCAACGCACAGGTCGTGCTCAATCTTCTCTATAAGCATACCCAGTTGCAGACTTCCAACGGCATCACGTTGCTCGCCCTCGTGGATGGCGAGCCGAAGGTGCTCAACTTAAAAGAGATCATTCATCATTACATTCTGCATCAGGAAGACGTCATCGTGCGCCGCACTCGATTTGACCTGAACAAGGCGGAAGAACGCGCGCACATCGTCGCCGGTTTGGTCTTGGCGCTCGCCAACATCGATGAAGTCATCGCCGTCATCAAAAGTTCGGCGGATAAATTTGCGGCGGCAGACAGGCTGATGCAGTCGTTCGAACTGTCCGACAAGCAGGCGAACGCGATCTTGGAAATGCGTTTGCAGCGCCTTACTTCGCTGGAAGTGGAAAAATTGCAGGAAGAGCTTGCCGAGCTTGGACGTACGATCGCTGACCTGAAAGATATCCTCGCCAACGAATGCCGGGTATTGGACATCATCAAGACAGACCTGCGCGCCATCGCCGAAAAGTATCCCAGCCCGCGCAAGACAGAACTTTCTTACGACTACGGCGAGATCGACGTGGAAGACCTCATCGAAAAGGAGGACATCGTCGTCACGATGACCCATTCCGGCTATATCAAGCGCCAGCCCGTCTCCGAGTACAAGGCGCAAAAGCGCGGCGGCATGGGGATCACGGCGCATAAGCCCAAGGATGAGGACTTTGTGGAAAAACTGTTTATCTGCTCCACGCACGACGAGATCTTATTCTTTTCCTCTTTCGGCAAAGTATATTGTATCAAGGGGTACGAGATCCCCGAAGCGCAGCGGCAGGCGCGCGGGAGAGCGATCGTCAACATCCTGCAGATCGATCAGAGCGAAAAGATCACGGCCGTCATTCCTCTCGGTGAAGAGAGGACAGGCTATATCGCCATGGCGACCCGCAACGGGCTGATCAAAAAGACCGCCATCGAAGAGTTTGCCAACATCCGCAAAGTCGGCAAGATCGCCATTAAGATCACGGAAGGGGACGAACTGATCTCCGTGCAGTTCACGACGGGACACGATCAGATCGTCATCGCCTCGCGCGAGGGGAAATGCATCCGCTTCGAAGAGTCGGATGTCCGCCCCATGGGCAGGGATACGCAGGGAGTCAAGGCGATGGATCTCTCCGAGGAGGACAGGCTCGTCGATATGCTCGTCATCAAACCCGGCTGCGAGGTGCTGACCATTACTTCGGGCGGCTACGGCAAACGCTCCGACGTCGAAGATTATCGCCTGCAGGGCCGCGCCGGCAAGGGGATCAAGGCGGGTGTGTTCAACGATAAGACGGGGTGCCTCGTCAACCTGAAGATCGTCTCCGAGGAGGAGGACGTCATGCTCATCTCTAATAACGGCACGATCATCCGTATGCACGTCTCCGACATCTCCAAGATCGGCAGAAACACGCAGGGCGTCCGCCTGATGCGTTTGAAGGATGCGGAAGTCGCCACGGTGACGGTCGCGCCGCGTGAGGAAGAGGGCGAAGAAGCGCCCGCGGAAGGGGAGAGCGCCGCGGCCGGTATCGCGCAAGACGGGGAGCAAACCTGATCCCGTCCATCCGATCTTTTCGGAACGGATCTATATGATCAAAATCGGGACGCACGTCGGTGCGTCCCGATTTTGATATGCGCTGTTCGGCGGAACGCCGCGGGCAGCGTCCTTGAACTGATCGGAAGAGCCGAAGCGTGCGGCCTGTGATATTCGGCACGTCAACGGCAGAGCTTTTTTTACATGGCCGCCTGCTGCGATCCCTGTGGTTCGCCGCCGCGCAGCAATTTGTCGGAGATCCGCAACAGGACGCCGGAGATGGGAACGCAGAACATAATGATGAGCAAGATATACATGATCTGCACAAAGCCCACGTGTACATATCCCGGTTCGGAATAATGCTGATCGATAAACACATCCGGGAGCAAGGTCAAACAGAGCGTACTGACCGCCAACATGGCGATAAACAGCAATGCCCTCGGGAAATTAAAGGGTTGACAGACGCGATACAGCATGATCAATCCCGAATAGGAGATCAGATACACGGAAATTTCCGTGTAATACTCTTCAAAGTATTCGGGATGATAGTTGGAAAAAATGCTCGTGCTCTGCACGGCGAGGATGAGAACGAGCGCTCCCGGTATGGCGCGGCTGAGCGTATATGACAAAAATTTCCCCTTGACTCGGTTCGTATTCGGCTGTAAAGAGAGGAAAAAGGAGGGGAAGCCGATCACGAAAAATTCGAGCACCATCATATTGCTCGTCACGAAAGGATATTGCCGCATGGCGATGATGGACAGGACGGCAAACACGGTCGTGAAGAGCGTCTTCATCAGATACAGCGATGAGGAGTTTTGGATATTGTTGATGACGCGGCGGCCTTCAAAGACGACCTTGGGCATAGAGGCGAAGTTGTTGTCCGTGAGGACGATATGGCTGACGTTTTTTGCCGCCTCGCTGCCGGACATGACCGTGACGGCGCAGTCGGCTTCTTTTAGGGCGAGGATATCGTTGACACCGTCTCCGGTCATGGCGACGGTGTTTCCTTCCGCCTTGATCGATTTGACGAGGATCGCCTTCTGTTCGGGAGAGACGCGCCCGAACACGGTATATTTGTTGGCGACGGCCGCCACCTCCTGTTCGCTGAACCCTTCGAGGGAGATATATTTATCCGCATTGGCGACGCCCACGCGGCGCGCCACTTCCGATACGGTCACGGGATTGTCGCCGGAAATGATCTTGACGGCGACGTCGTTTTCCTTGAACCAACGGATGGTCTGCACGGCGTCCTCGCGGATGTTGTCGGAAATGGAGATGATGGCGAGCGGCCTGAATCCGGAAGGCAGCTTGTCGCCCGAGATCTGCCCCGCGGCGATGGCGACGATGAGCACGCGCATCCCCATGGAGGCGTATTGGTTGACGATCTTGCCGACCTTGGCGGGCACGGCGCCCAATACAAATTCCGGCGCGCCCATCGCCACGGTGCCTACGCCTTCCAGCGTGACCGCGGAAAGTTTTCTTTTGGAAGAAAAAGGGATGGCCGCCACCGCTTTAAGGGCGCTGCTCCTTCCGAAATAGTTGTTGAGCGCGACGGATGTCTGGTTATTGTCGTTGAGCGCCGCCAAACAGGAGCCGACGATCTCGTTGACGCTGTATTCGGTCGGATTGTTGAGCAGCATACAGTCGTTGACTTTCATCCTGCCGTCCGTGATCGTGCCCGTCTTGTCGAGGCAGAGCACGTTGACCCGCGCGAGCATTTCGAGGGAATACAAGTCCTGTACGAGGGTGTTTTGCTTCATGAGCCGTAAAATGCCGAGCGTCAGGGCGACGCTGGTGAGCAACAGCATGCCGGAAGGGATCATGCCGATCACCACGCTGACCGTACGCTGGATCGTGTTTTCCATCTGAGAAATACTGACCGCCGCGGGATCGTATGCCTTCCAGTTGACGATAAACATGCCGATCGCGATGGGGATAATGAGAAAACCGACGATATAGATGATCAGCTTTGTGGAGCGCATGAGCTCGGAATTGGGCTTTTTGTACTTCTTAGCCTTTGCGGAGAGGGAATTCAAATAGGTGCTTTTGCCCACTTTATCCGCGCGGACTTTGCAAGAACCGCTGGAAATAAAGCTGCCCGCATAAAGAAAATCGCCCGCTTCCTTTTTGACGGGTACCGATTCGCCCGTCAGGAGCGATTCGTTGACTTCCGCATAGCCTTCCGCCAAGATGCAGTCGGCGGGCACTTGATCTCCGAGGGATAGGCAGACGATGTCGTCGAGGACGATGTCTTTGGAATGGATCTCTTCCACTTTTCCCTCCCGCACGACCTTTGCCGTGGGAACGGTCAGCAGGCTGAGCTTATCCATCTTCCGCTTCGCACGGCATTCCATGACGATCCCGAAGGCGAGATTGGCACTGAAGATGACGACGAAAAGATATTGCGAGACGGGGGCGTGCGCATAAAGAAGGGCGAGCGCGGCGAGTACGCAGAGCAGGTTAAAAAAGGTGCACAGATTGCCGATCAGGATGCTCGCGTATGATTTGGAATACTTTTGATTGGTGTCGTTGAATAAAAATTGAGAAAAACGTTCGCGGACTTCCCGCTCGGAAAGCCCCTGCGAAACGTCCGGCGTGAACCGCCGTACCTTACGTCCGTCGGGGATATCTTTTTTGCGGCGCTTAAATTGCTTTTTGATCGCGGTATAGTCTTTGCTCTGTTCAAAGGCGGCGGCTTCCGCCTTTTCCGTCTCTGCTTTTTCCGCGAGCTTTTGTGCGACAAAATCGCGCACGTCGGTATTTGGCTTCCGCTGCGGCTTGTCGTCCTTTGCGTCCGTTTCCGTTCTGTTGTTTTTGATAGGCATGTCAATTCTCCGTTGGAACGTTTGCGGTCAAATATCCGCTTCCTTATCTTTTGATTCTATCAATAAGGATGTTATTATTATACCATAAACCTCTGCCAAATACAATATTTCGTTTAAGATTTCCGCAGAAATTTGTGTACGATTTACAATTTGGCGTCAATATCAATTGCAAAAAAAACAATTTTGGAGTAAAATATTGCATGAACAAGATCGGAGGCAGAACATGATCGATATCAATCTTTTACGGAAAGATCCCGACCTCGTGCGGGAAAATATCAGAAAAAAGTTTCAAGATCATAAACTTCCGCTCGTAGACGAAGTGCTCGAGCTTGACAAGAGGAAGAGAGAACTGCAAAAGGAAGGGGACGAGCGCCGCGCCAAACGCAACGCGATGAGTGCCGAGATCGGCAGGCTCATGCGGGAAAAGAAGGCGGAAGAGGCGGCGGCCGTCAAAGCGGAAGTCGTCGCCAACAACGAACGCATCGCCGCCGTTGAAAGGGAAACGGAAGAGATCTCCGAAAAGCTGAAAAAAGATATGATGTCCATCCCGAACATCATCGCAGACGACGTTCCCCTCGGCAGAGACGACACGCAAAACGTGGAGCGCGAGCGCTTTTTGCAGCCTGCCGAAAAGCCGTTCGATGTCCCGTATCATCTCGATATCCTCGAAAAACTGGGAGGCATCGACCTCGACAGCGCGCGCCGTACGAGCGGGCAGGGATTTTATTACCTCATCGGGGATATCGCGCGCCTGCACTCCGCCGTGCTGACGTACGCGCGCGATTTTATGATCGACAAGGGCTTTACGTATGTCATTCCGCCCTTTATGATCCGCAGCGACGTCGTTTCCGGCGTTATGTCCTTCGAAGAGATGGACGGCATGATGTATAAGATCGAGGGAGAGGACTTGTACCTGATCGGCACGAGCGAACATTCCATGATCGGAAGGTTTATGAACACGGTGCTCGACGAAAAAGAATTGCCCCTGACCTTGACGAGTTATTCCCCCTGTTTCCGTAAGGAAAAGGGGGCGCACGGCATCGAAGAACGCGGCATCTATCGCATCCACCAGTTCGAAAAGCAGGAGATGATCGTCATCTGCAAGCCGGAAGAGAGCGGCGAATGGTTCAAAAAACTGTATTCGTACACGGTGGAATTGTTTGTCTCCATGAAGATCCCGGTGCGCACGCTGGAATGTTGTTCGGGCGATCTTGCCGACCTGAAATATAAGAGCGTCGACGTGGAAGCCTGGAGTCCCCGCCAGAAAAAATATTTTGAAGTAGGGAGCTGTTCCAACCTTACGGACGCGCAGGCAAGGCGCCTCGGGATCCGTTACAAGACGGAAAAGGGGAATGCCTTTGCGCATACGCTCAATAATACGGTCGTCGCGCCGCCGAGAATGTTGATCGCTCTTTTGGAAAATCATCTGAACGAAGACGGCAGCGTCAACATTCCCGAAGTGTTGCAAAAATACATGGGCGGCAAAACTTTGATCTCGCCCAAGCGCTGAAACCTTTCCGAGAAAAAGCGACAAAACGTAGAAAAATCGTTTGCATTTTTTTGTAAAATGGTGTATCATATTTTTTGCGGGAAGGGGACTTTCCGCAAAAAATATAGCGCCGCCCGTAGGGACCGGATCTTCTTTCCGATTCGAAGAAGGCAATCGATATCCTTTTTTAGTTAAACGGATACAGCCCCCTCCTAAGGGGCCGTTGTGGGTTCGCGCGAGGGCGCAGCCCGCTGCTCTGCCGAGGGGCCCCTTTCAGGGGTTTCGGCAGATACCCGCTACAAGCGAAAGCTTGTCGGCGGGAAGCAATACGATAATATGCTTCCGTAGTTAAATGGATATAACAGCCCCCTCCTAAGGGGCCGTTGTGGGTTCGATTCCCGCCGGGAGTACCAACTTTGACCACAAGATATTGTGGTCTTTTTTTGTATACAAATAAAGCGGCGATTGTTATCCCGCGGCAGATCGTCACGAGCATTCCGTAGCGCCGCCAAAGCGCCGCCGCGGCGTTTTTCGTTCGACAAACGTGCGCCGCGTTAAGTGAACGTTCACCTTTGCATTTGGGCAAATCGGACATTATTTTATGAGAAATTCTACGATTTTTTTTAAATGAACTGTTGAAAAGAAGAGAATATTATTGTATAATAGTATATAGGAAAGGTGGTCTGCCACCGTGTTACGGAGGGTAAATGATGAATCAGGTAGATTTTCCTTTATATGTTTATCACCACGGGAAAAATTTTCGCTCGTATGATTTTTTCGGTTCACATCCCGAAAAGGCAGACGGCGTCAAGGGATATATGTTCCGCGTTTGGGCGCCGCATGCCGAAACGGTCTCCGTCGTGGGGGATTTCAACGATTGGGATCCGACGGCGAACGTCATGGAGCGGCTTTTGGACGGGGAATCTTTTGAGCTCTTTATCCCGGGCATCAAGGAATTTACCGCCTATAAATATTGCATCCAGGCGAGGGACGGGCGCTTTCTGTATAAGGCAGACCCGTATGCTTTCCATGCCGAAACGCCGTCCAAGACGGCATCCAAAACATATTCTCTCGAAGGTTACAAGTGGTCGGATAAGGAATACCTGAAAGAAAGAAAAAAGAAGAATATCTATGCCTCGCCCGTCAATATATATGAAATGAACGCGCTGTCTTGGCGGCAATACGGGGACGGCAACTTTTTTGATTTCAATAAGCTGATCCAAGAACTTATCCCGTATCTCAAAGAGACGGGATATACCCATGTGGAATTCATGCCGCTGAGCGAATATCCGTACGATGCGTCGTGGGGATATCAGGTCACGGGGTATTATGCGATCACCTCCCGCCTCGGCACGCCGCACGATTTCATGCGGTTGGTCGACGAATTACACAAAAACGGCATCGGCGTGATCATGGACTGGGTCCCCGCGCATTTCCCCAAAGATGCGCACGGGCTGTATGAATTTGACGGACAGCCCCTCTATGAAAGCCCGCAATGGGACAGGCAGGAACACAAGAGTTGGGGCACCCGCCGCTTTGATTACGGAAGGAATGAGATACTTTCTTTTTTGATCTCCAATGCGATATTTTTCTTCGATAAATACCATGTAGACGGGCTGCGCGTGGACGCGGTCGCTTCCATGTTGTATCTCGACTACGACAAGCGCCCCGGAGAGTGGCTGCCCAACAAATATGGCGAAAACAAGAATCTGGAGGCGATCGAATTTTTGCGCCGTCTCAATACGACCGTTTTTTCCGAATATCCGGACGCAATGATGATCGCGGAAGAATCGACCGCATGGCCGCTCGTCACAAAGCCTGTGGACATCGGCGGGCTGGGGTTCAACTTCAAGTGGAACATGGGCTGGATGAATGACGTCCTGTCCTACATGCAGACAGACCCGCTCTGGCGCAAAGGCAACCATAATAAGCTGACCTTTTCGATGATCTACGCCTTTACCGAGAACTATATCCTGCCCATTTCACACGATGAAGTGGTGTACGGCAAGGGATCGCTCATCAACAAGATGCCCGGAAGCTATGAGGACAAATTTGCCAATGTGCGCGCTTTTATGGGGTACATGATGGCGCATCCCGGCAAAAAGCTCCTTTTTATGGGCAGCGAATTCGGGCAATTCAAGGAATGGAATTATAAAGAGGGGTTGGAGTTTTTCCTAAAAGAGGAATATCCCATGCACGCTAAGTTGTATGAGATGAACAAGACGCTCGACCATTTCTACCGTGACACGAAGGCTTTTCATGAGATCGAAGATTCCTGGGACGGCTTCGAATGGCTGGCTGCGGACGACGCCGACAGAAATATGATCGCCTTTATGCGCAAAGACAGCGCGGGCAAACAATTCGTCGTCGCCATCAATTTTTCCGGCGTGACGGCGGAAGGATACCGCCTGGGCGTGCCGAAGGGCAAATATCAAGTCGTCTTTAATACAGACAGCCCGAAATTCGGCGGAGAAGGCGCCTTCAGAAAGCGCATCATCAACACACAGAAAAAGCCGAGCCACGGAAAGGAACACTCTATCTTGCTTGAACTTCCCAAATTGACGTGCGTGTACCTCGAAAAGATCCAATAACGGCAGAAAAAGCGGCGCGCGGCCGACAACTTGCGACAGATAAAATGCGCCGGAAAACAATAAATCGATAAATTATTATGTGGGGGTTTCTTATGCAAAGAAAAAAGGAATGTGTCGCAATGCTTCTTGCCGGGGGTCAGGGCAGCCGTCTGTATGCTTTGACGAACAACATCGCCAAGCCCGCCGTGCCGTTCGGAGCGAAATATCGCATCATCGATTTTCCGCTTTCCAACTGCATCAATTCCGGGATCGATACCGTCGGTGTTCTCACGCAGTATCAGCCGCTCGTGCTCAACGAGTATATCGGCAACGGTCAGCCGTGGGATCTCGACAGAAACTTCGGCGGCGTGCACGTGCTTTCTCCTTATCAAAAAAAGGCGAAGTCCGCTTGGTATGAAGGCACGGCCAATGCGATCTATCAGAATCTCAATTTCATCAAGATGTACAATCCCGAATATGTACTCATCCTTTCGGGCGATCACATCTACAAGATGGATTACAGCAAGATGCTGAAAGCGCATATCGAAAAGGAAGCAGATTGTACGATCGCCGCAATCGAGGTACCTTTAAAAGAAGCCTCCCGCTTCGGCATCCTCAATACCAACGGGGATAATTCCATTTACGAATTTGAGGAAAAACCGAAGCAGCCGAAGAGCACGCTCGCTTCCATGGGGATCTACATCTTCACGGCGGAAAAGTTGTATAAATATCTCGAAGAGGACGAGGAAAACCCCGATTCTTCCAAGGACTTCGGCAAAGACGTTCTGCCCGCCATGCTGAACGCGGGCGAGAGGATGTTCGCTTATCGGTTTGAAGGATATTGGAAAGACGTCGGTACGATCGCTTCCTTGCTCGAAGCGAACATGGACCTTTTGGGCGAGCCTCCGGCATTCGACGTCGGCGACAGCGACTGGAAGATCCATTCGAGAAATCCGCTCGCCCCGCCCGAGTATCTCGGGGAAAAGGCGGTGGTCAAAAACAGTATGCTCGCGCTCGGCTCCGAGATCTACGGAACGGTGGAAAATTCCGTCCTTTCCAGCAATGTCATCGTGGAGGAGGGCGCCGTCGTCAAAGACAGCGTCATCATGAGCGGCTCCGTGATCAAGAGCGGTGCCTCCGTCCATTATTCCATCATCGATGAAAACGTCGTCGTGGAAGAAAACGCCTCCGTCGGGGAAGCGAAAGAGACGGAAAAGGGGATCGCCGTGCTCGGCAGGAACATCACGGTCGGCAAAGGCGCCGCGGTAAAGGGCGGCGAGATCGTCGATAAAAATATTGCAGGGGAGGTAAAGTAAGATGTCGGCAGTCGGTGTGATTTTTTCCAATATCCATGATGAAAACATTCCCGAATTGTCCCGCCAAAGGACAATGGGTTCTATTCCGTTCGGGGGCAGATACCGCTTGATCGACTTTGCGCTCTCCAATTTCGTCAATTCGGGGATCACCACGGTCGGCGTCATCACAAAAAACAACTATCAATCCCTGATGGATCATCTCGGCAGCGGCAAAGACTGGGATCTGGCGAGAAAGACCGGCGGGTTGATCCTTTTGCCTCCTTTCGGGGCGACCAATTCGGAAGGGCTGTACAAAAATCGGCTGGAAGCGCTGAAAAATATTACCGGCTTTTTGTCTAAGCGCAACGAAGATTATGTCGTGCTCAGCGATTGCGACGGCGTTTTCCGCATCGATCTTTCCGACGTTATCGACTATCATGAGGAAAAACGGGCGGATATTACGATCGTCTGCCATGAAGAAGAACTCAGTCCCTCCACGGGCTATACCGCGATCAAGGCGGATGAAACGGGCAGGGTCGTCGACGTCAGTTTGGATTCCGTTCCGCGCGGAAAAAACAAATTTTCCATTAACGTGACCGTCCTCAACAGGACTTTCCTGCTTGATCTCATCCATGACGCCGCCGCGCACGGATATAAGAGCTTCCGCGAAGATATTTTGCTGCGCAACGTCAACAGCCTCAAGATCTATGCTTACGATTTCAACGGATATCATGTGACCATCGATTCGTTGGGGACGTATTTCAAACATAACATGGAGATGCTGCAAAAATCTGTCCGCGACGAGTTGTTCGGCGCGCGCGACATCTATACGAAAGTCAGAGATTCCGCGCCCTCCAAATACGGTATCGATTCCTGCGTCAAAAATTCCCTTATCTCCGACGGCTGCGTTGTGGAAGGAACGGTGGAAAACAGTATCTTGTTCCGCGGAGTCAAAGTGGGAAGGGGAGCCGTCGTCAAGAATTCCATCATCATGCAGGACAGCGTGATCGGAGAAAAGGTCATTACGGACTGTGTCATCACCGATAAAAACGTCGTGATCCGCGACAACAGGATCTTGGCGGGTTGCGATGTGCAGCCGTATTTTATTCCGAAAGGAACGATGATCTGATAAAATTTTAAGGGGGTTGCATAATATGCCAGCAAAAAGGAAAACAACTAATACAACGAAGCCTTCCGCCGCAAAAGCGGCGGAAGAGGAAGTAAAAGAAGTGAAGGAAGCTGCCGAAATCAAAGAGGAAGCGGCGGCTGCCGCCGAAGAAAAGGCTGCTCCCGTCACGGAGATCCGCGTCGTCCCCAAGAAAAAGCTCTTGTTCGTCGCGTCGGAAGCGACGCCCTTTATCGCCACGGGCGGGCTTGCGGAAGTCATCGGCTCTCTCTCCAAGGCGATCGCCAAAGATCCCGATTACGACGTGCGCGTCGTTATTCCTTTGTATTCGGATATTTCTTGGGAATATCGCAACAAGTTCAAATATTTGGGCAATATCTTCGTCCCGCTCGCGTGGCGCAATCAATATTGCGGCATCTTCAGTTACGAAGTCAACGGCGTCACCTATTATTTTTTGGACAACGAGTATTATTTCAAACGCCCCGGATGTTACGGGTACTATGACGACGGCGAACGTTATGCGTTCTTCTGCCGCAGCGTGCTCGAGATCATGCCGTTTTTGAACTTTTATCCCGATATCCTGCATTGTCATGATTGGCAGGCGGCATTGGCGGCGATCTATCTGAAAACGATCTATTGCTTCCGCCCCGAATATCAATTCATCCGCGCCTTCTTTACGATCCACAACATCGAATACCAGGGACAGTACTCTTTGGATATATTGGAGGATCTGTTCGGCATCTCTAACACATGGCGCTATCTTTTAGAATACAACAAGTGCATCAATCTCATGAAGGCCGCCATCGAATGCAGCGAAAAATTTTCGACGGTCAGCCCGCATTATGCGCAGGAGATCAAAGATCCGTTCTACGCGCATAAACTCGACCCCATCATCCGCCGCAACGAATTCAAACTGGTCGGCATTCTCAACGGTATCGACACGGATTCGTACAACAGCGAAACGGACAATGCGATTTTTGCCAATTACAGCGCAGACAATATCGAGCCGAAAAAGAAGTGCAAGGAAGAACTGCAAAAGATGTTTAACCTGCCCGTCAAGCCGGATACGCCGATGATCGCGATCATTTCTCGCCTTGTCGCGCATAAGGGGCTGGATCTCGTGCGTACGGTCATCGAAGAGGTGCTTCGTCAGGACGTGCAGATCGTCATCCTCGGGAAAGGGGATTCCGCTTACGAAAATTATTTCAGCGACCTGTCCCGCAAATACGTCGGCAAACTCGTCACGATCATCGCCTTCAATCCCGATTTGTCCCGTAAGATCTATTCGGGCGCCGACTTGTTCCTTATGCCTTCCAAGGCGGAACCTTGCGGTCTGTCGCAGATGATCGCCAGCCGCTACGGCACCGTGCCCATCGTACGCGAGACGGGCGGGCTGTACGACAGTATCAAACCGGTCGGCAACGGCGGCAACGGGTTTACTTTTGCCAACTATAATGCATACGATATGTTGTATGTCATCCGCGAAGCGATCAACTGTTACTATAATAAGGACTTTTGGCCCGTCCTCGTCAAGAGGGTCATGTCCGTCGATTTCAGTTGGCAGCGCTCGGCAAAGGAATACGAAAAAGTTTACGGGGAAATGTTGAAATAATTTTTAACCTTAGGAGTATCAAATGAGCAGTACTACAAACATTACCGAAAAGGAAGTGCAGATGCTGATCCAAGGCAAGCTGTCAAGATATTTCGGCGTCACGCCGAAAGAGGCTTCTAAAGATCAGATCTACAAGGCGGTCGTGATGAGCGTCAGGGATATCTTGCTTGAAAAGCGGCAGCAATTCCACAAGGTAATGAAGAGCAAAAAGGGCAAGCGAGTCTATTACCTGTGTATTGAATTTTTGCTTGGCAGATCCCTGAAAAACAACATCTATAACCTGAATCTGGGCGACGCATATCAAAAAGCATTACAATCGTTCGGAGTGACGCTGGAAGAGTTGTATGAGCAGGAACCGGATGCAGGGCTCGGCAACGGCGGCCTCGGCCGCCTTGCCGCCTGCTTCATGGATGCGCTCGCGACGGGAAATTATCCCGCAATGGGCTATTCCATCCGCTACGATTACGGCCTTTTCAAACAAAAGATCGTCGACGGATGGCAGACAGAACTGCCCGATATCTGGCTTCCCGGCGGAGAAGTTTGGCTCACGCAGAGGAGCGACAAGACGTTTACCGTCAAATTCGACGGTTGGGTCAAAGAAAATTGGACGCAAAACGGTTTGAGCGTGACGTACGGCGGCTATAAAGAAGTGGAAGCCATCGCGTACGACATGATGATCTCCGGTAAAGACAGCGATGCCGTCTCTGTTTTGCGCCTGTGGCGTGCGAGGAACATCTCCCATTTTGATATGAAGCTCTTTTCGCAGGGCGATTATCTGCGCTGCATGCAGGAAGAGAACGAAGCGGAAGTGATCTCTAAAGTGCTTTATCCGGCGGACGATCACTATGAGGGTAAATCCCTACGCCTGAAGCAGCAGTATTTCCTCGTTTCCGCGTCGCTGCAAAACATCGTCAGCGACCATAAACATCGCTACGGGCCGCTCAGCACCTTGCCGCAGCTCGCCGCGATCCACATCAACGATACACATCCCGCCTTGGCGATCCCCGAGATGATGCGCCTTTTGATGGACGAGAACGGATTCACCTGGGACGACGCATGGGGCATCACCACGGCATTGTTTGCCTATACCAATCATACGGTCATGGCGGAAGCCTTAGAAACGTGGCAGGAAGATCTTATCGCAAGGCGTCTGCCGCGCATCCACATGATCATCAAGGAGATCAACCGCCGCTTTTGCGAGGATCTTTGGGCGCGTTATCCCGGGCAGCATGCGCTGATCGACGGTATGTCCGTGATCTCTAACGGGATCATTCGCATGGCAAACCTTTCCGTGATCGGCTCGCATAAGGTCAACGGAGTTTCCGAACTGCACAGCGAGATCATTCGAAGCAGTATTTTCCGCGGATTTTATCAGCGTTGGCCGGAAAAATTTACCAACGTGACCAACGGCATCGCGCACAGGCGCTGGCTTTGCCAATCCAATCCGGAGCTTTGTGAACTTTTAAACGATTGCATCGGCGACGGTTATGTCAAAAACGCTGCGGAGCTTGCCAAATTCAAAAAATTTGAAAACGACAGGAGCGTTCTCAAACGACTGACGGAGATCAAAGCGATCAAGAAAAAGCAATTCATCGACTACGCTTATAAGAAGAGCGGCGTCATGATCGATCCCGATACGGTATTTGACGTGCAGGCAAAGCGCATGCACGAATATAAGAGACAGCTGCTCAACGCGATGAATATCATAGCGCTGTACAACGAGTTGTTGGAAAACCCGGACGCAGACATCCAGCCGCAGACTTTCATTTTCGGCGCTAAGGCTGCAGCCGGCTACCTGATGGCGAAACAGATCATCAAACTGATCTGCTTCATCGCCGAAGATATCCGCAAGCATCCGAAGATCAAGGAAAAACTCAACGTCGTATACATGGAAGATTATAACGTTACCATGTCGGAAACGTTGATGCCCGCCAGCGAAGTGAGCGAACAGATCTCCCTTGCGGGGAAAGAGGCGAGCGGCACCGGCAATATGAAGTTCATGATCAACGGTGCGATCACGATCGGAACGCTCGACGGAGCGAACGTCGAAATGAGCGAGGTCGTGGGAGAGGATAACATCTTTATTTTCGGGCTGCATGCAGACGAAGTAGAGGATCTTTGGGCAAAAGGTTACAATGCCAGCCAATATTATAACCGCGATCCTAAACTTCGGAAGATCGCGGAGAGCCTCGTAAAGGGATACAACGGCGAATCGTTTGCAGACATCGCCAATTATCTGTTGACGGGTACGCCCGTTGCCGATCCGTATATGTGTATGGCGGATTTTGAGTCATACTATGCGACGCAGAGGCGCGTCAAAAAGCTGTATGCGGAAGATAAGATCCGCTGGGCAAAGATCTCACTCAACAACATTGCGGGGGCAGGATTTTTCTCTGCTGACCGTTCGATCAAGGAATACGCGGACAATATTTGGAATCTGCGGGCCCTGAAAGTATAAATTTATGAACATTTACTTTAATCCCTTAGACAGAGCATGTAAAAGCATAACCGGAGGGATTAGGCAGAACGAAACAGTCGTTTTTCATGTTTTCGGCGACAGTGACGAGCCTTGCCTCTTCGTCTATTATAAAGACGGGGGCGAGGCTCGGTATCTGCATATGGACAGGAGCGAAAAGTGTTGGACGGCGCAGTTGTGTCTTTCGGAAACGGGGCTGTATTTTTACTATTTTCTGATCGGCGGAAGCAAAGCCGGTTTGGGGAAATTCCGCAATATCGAATTCAACGAAAAAATCGCTTGCTATCAGCTGCTCGTCTACGCCGCGGACTTTCAGACGCCCGCATGGTTTAAGGGCGGCGTCATGTATCAGATCTTTCCCGACAGGTTTTATAAGGGGAAAGATATTCCCGTGGCGCAGGGGAAACGGCTGCATAAGAACTGGAACGAGATGCCGGAATTTCGTCCGAACGAACAAGGTAAAGTTTTAAACAACGATTTCTTCGGCGGAAACTTCTGCGGCATACGGCAAAAACTTCCGTATTTGAAGGCGCTCGGCGTAACATCGATCTATTGCAATCCCGTCTTTGAGGCATATTCCAATCATCGCTACGATACGGGCGATTATATGCGGATCGATCCGCTCCTCGGCACGGAAGAGGATTTTTCCTGTTTTATGGACGAATGCGAAAAAGCGGGCATACGCGTCGTTTTGGACGGCGTATTCAACCATACGGGCGACAACAGCCGCTATTTTAATAAATACGGTACTTATGACGAAGTAGGCGCCTATCAATCGCGGGATTCGAAGTACTATGCCTGGTATAATTTCAAGAAATTCCCGGATAAATATGAAAGTTGGTGGGGGATCGACGTTTTGCCTGCCGTCAACGAGACTTGCGACTCTTACGCGGACTTTATCACGGGTGAGGACGGCGTCATCCGTCATTGGATGCGCCGCGGCGTAAGCGGTTTTCGTTTGGATGTTGCCGACGAACTTCCGGACGGATTTATCGTCAAGATCCGTGAAGCGGAAAAGAGCGTCCGGCAAGACGCGCTCGTGATCGGTGAAGTTTGGGAAGACGCTTCAAACAAAGTAGCTTACGGTAAACGCAGAAAATATTTACAGGGAACGGAGTTGGACAGCGTCATGAATTATCCGCTCAAAGAGGCGATCATTCAGACGATCCGAGGCAAAGACGTTTCCGTCTTAAGAGAAACGATCGGGATGCTGCGCGACAATTATCCGAAATGCGTGCTCGATTCCCTGATGAACATTTTGGGCACGCACGATACGGCAAGGATCATGACCGTGCTGGGAGGTAAACCCGCGAACAACAAAGAAGAGATGAGCCGTATATCGCTGTCGCAAGAGGAAAGAGAAGAGGCAAAATCACTTTTAAAGATGGCTGCCATGCTGCAATTCACCCTTTTCGGTGTGCCTTGCATCTATTACGGCGACGAGATCGGCATGGAAGGGTATGGCGATCCCTTCTGCCGACACACGTTTTGTTGGGATCAAACGGATAAAGAATTGCTCGCTTTTTATCAAAAACTCGGTAAAATGCGGCAAAAAAGCAAACTTTTTACGGAAGCGGACTATACGGAACTTTTCGCGGACAAAACCTGCCTCGTCTATGAACGGACGAACGGCGTCGATCAGATCATCGTCGCGCTCAATCTCGGCAACGATCTTTACGATATCAAATATAACGGAAAATTATTCGATATATTAGACGGCGGGATATATGCCGAAAGATTTACGATTTCTCCGAAGACATGCACGATTTTGTCCAATTTCACAATATAAATATTATTTTGCATAGTAATATGTCAGACATTTTAAGGATTTAGCGGCTTCTGCGTGTCGATCGCAGGCCGCTTTTTTCTTATAATTTTCGCATCAAGTTGCGGTATGTTTTCAAGTTCGTTCATATGATTTTCACATTGACATTATATAATAGAAACAGTAAGTTATCGATAGGTTGGCGTTTATGAAAAGATTGCTGGCAAGCGCAGCGCTTTTTTCCTTTCTGTTCGGCTTCGGCGGATGCGCATTGTTTATGAAGGAAGCCGCCTCGCGCGATATTGTCAAACCGTATATCCTGTCGGGCGAATCCGACGACGGTGTAACGGCAGCTTCGCCGTCGCTGTATATCGGCGAAATGTGTGCGGGCGCAGTGGTATCCATCGTTTCTTCTTGCTATGTCCGCGACGGCAGGCAAACTCTTCAATATGAAAATTATTATTCGGGGATCGTCTTAAACGATGACGGTTATGTCTTGACGGTATCCGCCGTCGGGTCGGTCTCCGTCGAAGAGGAAGTATTTGAGGCGTCTTCCGTTTGTGCTAAGCTGGCACCCGTCTATGAGGACGATACGAAATATACCTTGAAAGAAGTGGATGTAGACGAAGAGAGCGGGCTTGCGCTGTATCGCTTTTATGACCGCTTTTCTTATATGGACGGCGACGGGGAACGGCGTTCCGGCCTGCAATTTACCGCCACGCTTTCCTCCGAAGATGTCGCAACGGGCAACCGTTGCTGGGCCGTCGGAAATTGTTTGGGCGACCTTTTTACCGGGTCGGGCGATCTGACCATGACGGGCGGCGTCATTTCCGACAGCGCCACGGATGAAAATATTTTCTCCTTAAAACTCGGTGACGTTCCATATTCATATTTACAAGCGACGGTGCCGACCACGCCGGAGATGACGGGCGGCGCGCTCTTTGACGAAAACGGGTATGTCATCGGCATGGCGGCAAGTAAGATCGTTTCGGAAAGCGGCGGCGCTTATCAATATTTGGATAAGAGCGCGCTTTTCTATAAGACGGATATTTTGGCGGACTATGTCAATACCGTTTCGGAAAAGCTGCAAACAGTCATCCGTCTTTCCGTCGCCGAGATCGCAGAGGAGGCAGCGGCATGAGCAAAAAGGGCATGTCCCGTCTGATCGCCGTATCGGGAGCGGCGGTGCTTTTACTGACATTTTTATTTTTTACCGCTTGTTCTTCTGCGGCGCTCGGTGCGGAAAACGCACCGACGGAAGTCGTCGACCTTCCGTATACGGGCAACGAAGTGATCTCTTCCGGCTATGCGGAGAAAGAATACGCGCAAAAAGACTTGGATCTCGGCGCGCTGTACGCGGAAAGCGCGCCTTCCGTGGCGCGCGTGAAAGTTTCTTATTCCTACCGCATCAGCGCTTGGCCGATGTACCGTGTGCAGGACGGTACCAATACGGGTACAGGCTTTTTTCTGACCGAAGACGGCTATTTATTGACGTCCACGTCGCTTTTCTGTGCTCCGGACGGTGAGATCTTGCCGGCGTCTCAATTCACGATCGAAGTCGCCACGCACGACGGCAAGGTATATGAAGCCGAACTCATCTACTACGATCTGACGGTCTATTCTTCGCCTATCCCGATCTTTTCGACATCCGTCCCGGACAATTCCGAATTAGCATTGATCAAAATCGAAGGCAGCGGGTTCGCTCCCGTGACGTTGGGTAATTCCGGATCCGTCCAATACGGAGCCGACTGCTATACGATCGCCACCTTTTCCGATGAAGAGGACGATCTCGAACAGCTGCTCGCGGAGGGGATCGTCTCGCGTCCGATCAGCGACAGGGCCTCTCTTTTTATGGAGACGGAAACGCTTTCTTATTTTGACGGCAGCTTCGATCACCTGATGCAGACGACGCTCCCGTCGAATGACGGGAGCGAAGGCGCGCCCGTGTTCAATGCCGACGGCGAAGTTATCGGCATCGTCAACGCCGGCGCGGAAAACACGCTGACATTCCTTGCGCATCCGTCGTTCGGTATCTCTTTTGCCGTGCCTTCCGCGACCGTGCAAAGCTTTTTGACGGAAGTGCAAGAAATGACGGATGTTGTCGTTGCGGCGCGGTATGCGGACGAATCGTTTACAGAGGAGCGTCCGCAGAGCCTTCTCGCCGAGGGCCAGAGCATCCGCATTTTATCATCGTCTGCGAACAAAGCGGAAAACGATCTGCTCCGTGAAGGCGAATTCCTCATCGCCGACCCCGACGAAGAAATTTCCTTTGTCCATACGATAACCGACGGGACAGACATGCCTGCCGCGCAGCGCATCGCCAAGGAACGGATGAATGCGACCGTGAAGATCGTAACGGTCAGCGCAAATTCATCTTCCGAAGGTTCCGGGTTCGTCATTACAAAGGACGGCTATGTCGCGACGAACCTGCACGTCATCAACCAAAACACGGCCGTCAACGAAGCGGCGGGCAAACCCGCCAACGAAACGGTCAGTCTCAACGGCGCCTGCGTCTATGCGCTGTTTGACAACGTGCGGCAAGACGGAAAATACGTTCTGTTCCGCATGCATATCGTCGCATACGATCAAAAAGAAGATATGGCGATCTTAAAGTTTGAAAACGAATTTTCATATACAGACGAAGCAGGACAGAATATCGCGGGATTCGAAAACGTCTGCCGCTTAAAAACGGAGACGGTCAAACAAGGCGAGCCTGTCTATGCGATCGGGAACGCGCTCGGGTACGGGCTTTCCGTTTCGGACGGGATCGTTTCCGTCGCGGAGATGTCCGGTTATTATGACGACTATGGCCATAACTTTATCCAGACAGATTGTCCGATCAATTCCGGAAATTCGGGCGGGCCGTTGTTCGACGCGCAAGGTAACGTCGTCGGCATCAATTCCATGGGGCTGAATGAAAATATCGCCGCTTACGAAAATGTCAGTTGGGCGATCCCTGTGAGCCGCCTGTGCGCGTTTATCGAAGAGATCGCGGCCGGCAACGTCGCCGACGGAAAGATCTTACAGTCTGCCGACATCGTTTGCAACGTTGTATAAGCGGAACGCTTTTGCGGTACGCGGGCAAATAAAAAGTCTCATTTTTATTCTGTCTCAAACCGTCACAATGCCTTTTTTAAATCTGTGCTTTAAGAGAAGCCGCAAGGATCCAGCCGATCCTGTGCGGCTTTCATTTTAAGTATAGCGGCGTCGGGCAAATCGGTTTGCTATGTGTACAGATCTGCTGCAAGCCATAAGAATGCGCTGATTTTGTCTTATCTATGCGTAAAAGCTGTGTTTTACGCATAGATATAAATGTTAGGTTTTGCCTTCTTTACTTTATATAACCGATCTCACGGGAAAAATCCCCTACCGAAAAATGCGTTCTTTCAAATGCGTGGGCGAGGGAGTTTACTAAGACGTAAATGACTGAAGCCCGCGACATGAAGAAAGGGCGCAAGATGCGCCCTTATCCTCGGTTTGGTGCGAGTGACAGGACTTGAACCTGCATGGGATCGCTCCCACTAGAACCTGAATCTAGCGCGTCTGCCAGTTTCACCACACTCGCAAGTCTATAAAAGTTCCGTGCGCGGCAAAATTTCTTCCCGCACGACGCCGCTTTCGCCCGCCGACAAACGATACGCCCTGCCTTTCCCCCCGAGGGAACGGACGATCTCACCGTCGACGATCTCGATCGCGCTGCAATCTTCCAACCCGATCGCAGCTTTTATATTATATTCTATTTTTTCATCAAAGTCAAGCAAACGAAGGTTATAATGCGGAGAAATTGTACCTTTTATCCATCCTAATCCAGGGAAAAGGGAATATTTTTCCGCCGAACCCGCCGATTCCGAATCGGTATACATATTTTCGAACCAGCAGATCGCTCCCGCCGAAAGCCCGCACAATAAAACGCCGCGCGCATAGGCGTCTTCGATCAATTCGATCATCCCCGTTTTTTTCCAGTGGCGCAGCATAAAGACGGTGTCTCCTCCGCCGACGTAAATAAAGTCCGCCTTTTCGAATTTTTCGCCGATCTTTGCCATCGACATCTCCCCGTACACGGTGAGCGCGACATCCGCCTTGATATCGAATACGGACGTATACGTCTTGCGGAAACTGTTAAAGTACGGCATGCTGTCATGGCTCGCCGTAGGAATAAACAAACCGTAAGCGCGCCTGTCACCGGCGCGCTCTTTTGCTTTGGCGGCGATATAGCCGTCTATGGGCAGGGTCTCTTTGCTTTTTAATTCCCCGCCCCCTATACAGATCAAACGTCGTTCCATCCCTCAGCCCTTCTGTTTTCTGTGCGCTTTGTATCCGCTGTCGCGCAGAATGACTTGGTCGAGCAGCACAAGCACGCCGTCAACGCCCGCGACGGCAGCGCGGATCTTTTGCAGGGTATCCTCCTCTCTTTTGCCGAATTTATACGGCAGAAGCGCCTGCCCGACCGCTTGCAGCCCGTTTGCCGCCTGTGCGATCTCCATATCCCTTTCTTTCTCCGCGAGCGTAGAGGTAACAAACATGATCTTGTCCAGCTTATATAACAGTTTGGAAAGTCTCTTATAATATGCAAAATTTCCGGACGGGGCGGTCTCCTCTTCTTTCAAAAAGTCGTCCGCAGCCACCTTCCATGCGAGGATGCGGTTTTTCAGCTCTCCGTGTCCCGGCAGCCTGCCCTTACGGTGGATGGCGCCGAGAATGACGATGCCGATGACGATGACCGCAGCGTAAATGCAATATTCGATCAAGAGTTCCGTCGTCATTATGCAGTCTCCTTTTCTTTTGTTTTGTCCGGAAGGAGCGAAACTTCCAGACGGTTGAACGGGATCTCCAGCCCGTTTTCACGCAAGACGTTAAAGAGGGCTTCCCGCAGGCCGCCCTGCACGGAAAAATAATTTTCGTTCTGCGTCCATACGCGCACGGTAAATTTCAGGGCGCTGTCGCCGTATTCGCTCAATACCACGGCGGGCGCGGGAAGATTGACGACGTTCGGATAAGAGGCGGCGCAGTCGAGGATGATCTCCTTTACGCGCCCCGTATCTACAGAATAATCGAGCGGGATCTCAAGCGAGACACGCCGCAAGGGCATGGAACTATAATTGACCATGTCCGTAGAAAGCACTTCGCTGTTGGGGATGATGACCTCTACATTGTCATACGTAAGGATCTTAGTATTGAAGAGGCGAATATCTTGTACAAGGCCTTCCGTCCCGTTGATCGCCACATAATCCCCCTTTTTGAACGGCTTTGTAAAGATGATGATCACGCCGTTGGCGAGGCTCGCCAAGCTGTCTTTTAGGGCAAGAGCGACGGCGAGGGCGACGGGGCAGGTTACACAAGGGAAACAAAACAAAGCCATTCGGAACGGTAAAAACGGCAGCTCACACGAGTTGCCGTTTTTTTGTGCAAACCATTTCTCGTTGAATAGATAATCGTCTTTATCTACCCCTGCGTATTTTGCGAAGCCCCTTTCACTCCAGCGGCATAGGCACGCCTTCCGTCACACCGCCCTCGTTGAAACTATCCACGCGCAGCCAATATTTTTGCCCCGCGACGAGTGCGCCGATCTTCGTTTGTGACTTTGAAAGCACCTGCTTACAGTGATATAGCTTGTTTGGAGCGTGTCCCCACAAAACGTTATAACCCATTGCATCGCCCGACCATGCGACGTGGACATCCCTTCCGTCCAAAGAGCGCTCGATCCGCTCCACGCGAGCGGCTTGCGGCGCCGCTCTGTCCGAAACGCCGAAGATGCGCAGCCCGCAAACGCAGGCATTTTGACCGAATGGCATCTCTGTCACCGTCAAACGCACATAGC
>CALVHS010000002.1 GCA_944328665.1 uncultured Clostridia bacterium
CCGCCCGTCGCCGAATCCAAGCCCCCGAGCAGATGCAGCGCCGTGGATTTGCCGCTCCCCGACCGGCCGAGGATAAAGAACAACCCCTTATCGGGAAGCGAAAAACTCACCTCTTTGAGCGCTTCCACCGGCACGCCCTTCTTCGGCGTATACGTCTTGCTTACTTTGCTGAACGTGATCATACTTTTTGCTCCTTTGATCTTCAAATATGATTTGCATAAACTCTTCTATGCTTTCTTCAAAACAATGTCTTTCTCGATCAAATCCGCCATATGCGGCTTCTCTTCCTTGTATGCCCGTCGGGGATCAGCCGAACCCCCTAAAGGGGCCCCTCGGCCGAGCTTCGCTCGCGCGAACAGCCGCGCGTTCCGCGCGCCCGTCCATTCCGCTCAGGAGTATACCAAAAACGGGGACAGACGAAGTCTGTCCCCGTTTTTGGTACACTCGTCGGGGATCGAACCCGAATCTGCGGCTCCGGAGGCCACCGTTCTATCCGTTATACTACGAGTGCTCGATTTACGTTGCCAGACTATTATAGCAGATTTTTTTTAAATTTCAAAGAAAAACCGTCACCTTCTGCAAAAAAATTTGCATAGTATGACAATACGGGCGTACGATATGCCCCGCAAAGGAAACACAAAGGCAAAATGATGACGCTCGGATTGTGCATGATCGTAAAAAACGAGGCAGACGTGCTCGGCCGATGCCTGCAAAGCGCAAACGGCTTGTTCGACGAGATCGCCGTCGCGGACACGGGGTCACGGGACGGAACGGAACAGATCGCAAGGCAGTTTACGGACACCGTAGTGCCCTTCCGCTGGCAAGACGATTTTGCCGCCGCAAGAAATTTTTCCTTTTCCCTTTCGCGGGCGGACTATGTGATGTGGCTGGACGCAGACGATGTGCTGCTGCCCGCCGACAGGGATGCGCTGCTCGCCCTGAAAAGGACGCTGAACGGAGAGACGGATGCCTATTTTTTGCCCTATCGCATGGGCGAGGAGGCGGACGCGCCCGTCTTTATGCGGGAAAGGATCGTGCGGCGCGCCCGACGCTTTGTTTGGAAGGGCGCCGTGCACGAAACGCTTGCCGTATACGGCAGGACTGCCTTTGCAAACGCCGCCGTGACGCACAAAAAACCGCCCGGAAAACAGAGTGGATGGCGCAATCTCTGTATCTATGCCAAACAGTTTTCGCGCGGCAGGATGCCGGACGAAAGGCAAAAATATTATTTCGCGCGGGAATTAAAGGACAACGGGCTGTATGCGTCGGCCGCCGCCGCGTACGAATGGTTTTTGCGCGGAAACGGTTGGACGGAGAACAAGATCGGCGCCTGCCGAGACCTTGCCTTCTGCTATAAAATGTGCAAAAAGAGGAACCGCTGCCTGCAAGCGCTGCTGCAAAGTTTCCGCTACGCGCCGCCGCGGCCGGAGATCTGCTGCGATCTCGGCGACCTCTGTTTTGAAGAGGGAGATCTTCGGCAAGCGGTCTTTTGGTATAAACTTGCGCTGAACGGAGGGGCGGACGCAAAGACGGGCGCCTTTGTGCAGCCCTCCTGCAGCGGATTTTACCCCTGCATCCGCCTCTGCGTATGCTACGACCGTCTGGGCGAATATGAACGCGCCGCCGCCTACAACGAACGCGCGGGACAATACCGCCCGCAGGACGCAAGCTATCTGCACAACAAGCTGTATTTTGAAAAGATGCGAAAGGCGTAATGCCGGACGCCGCCCCGCTTTCCGGGCGGCGGGATCTTCCGCCGCCCGCTTTTTTAGTCCCAAAGCACCGCCTTGCCATCCTCATCATAGTGCCAATATCTGCCGCGGCGGACAGGCTCTGTCTCCGAATAATAATAAACGGTCACTTTTTTGCCGCCGATCGCCGCCAACGACTGCCTGTATTCCGCGCGCGAACCGCTATACAGGGCGTGTACGGGCACATCGCCCTCTATGCTCGCATACACGGACGCATCCAGAAAGAGGACGGGTACGGCGGTTTCCGCCTCTCCGTACAAGGTAAGGGACACTTCCTTTTCCGCAAAGACGACCGCCTGCTCCTGCCAAGAACGCGGCACGAGCGTCTTCCCCTCCACAAAAAGCAGCCCGCCGCGCACGTCGAATGCCGTGCAGCCCGCCGCGAGGGTATAGCCGCGGAAAACGCTGCACTCCTGTACCGCATCGTAAGCCACGGCGGCGAACGCCTCGCTCAATTCCAGTCCGGCAAGCGCTATGCACTGCCGGATCGCGCCGCTTTCAAGCGTGATGCGCGCCCCGCCGCCGCCCGTGACCGAACGCAGCGCGCCGCAACGGGAGAGGGCATCCTGCCGGAACACCGTTTCCCCGCAGACGGTCAGCGCGCGCAGAAGCGCGCCGTCGAACGCGCCCGCTTCCACGACCGCAACGCCCTCTAAAACGACCTCCCGCGCGCCGTTGCGGCGCAGGGCTCCCCCGCCGATCGCGGCAAAACCGGCGATGGTCAGCGTCTGTCCCTCGGCGAGCGCCGCGGGGATATACACCAGGCGGCGGGCGTCCCCTTCTCCCTGCACGACGAAGCCTTCCTCCGTCACCGCATAGCCGTCCGCGCGCGCGGACATCTCGATGTATTCGAGGGCGGGAAAACTTTGCCCTTCCTCCGCAAGGTTTTGCGGGTCGAACGCCGCGCCGACATACAGTTCTTTGACCTTGCGCCGCCACGAATCCGCGCCGTATGCCTCCTCGGCATAAAAGCGCACCGCGTTCGCCGTATCGATCGCTTCAAATTCGAGAGCGCCGAAGGGATCGCCGCCGATGCGCGCCGCCGCGGCGGGAATGGTCACCAGGCCGTCATCCGCCCCGCCGCCGAAGCGCACGAGCACGAGGCTGTTCCCGTCGCGCAGATATAGATCCCCTTCTGCCTCTATATAGAGGTCGGACTCGGTGAAATCCAACAAGATCGCCCCGTCTTTTACCCCGCCGCGTTCCCGCGCCAGGCGGGTGTCTTCCGTAAAGACGAGGGTCACCGCCGCGGGAGAATACGTTCCCAGGCGCACGTCCGGGGACAGGATGCTCCCTTCCGGCAGCACGAGCTTCTCTTCGGCGGCATCGATGCGTTCTATCCCGTCCTCGCCATAAGTCCATTTCGTCTCTTTATAGCGGAAGGTATATTCCAGAAAAAATTCTTCGCAGTCGGGCGCATAGACGCTCTCCTGCACGTCGCGTTCGCCGCGCAGCGAATCTTCCATCCGCACGCAGTACAGGTCATCCTCCCGAAAGAGGCGGCACGCCGTGACGACGCTGCCGACGAACCACTCCTCTTCCTCATAGCCGATCACGCTGCGCCCGCCCCGCATGCTCTCGCAGACGGTGACGGTGCGGGTAAAATCGACTTCCACCGTGCCTTCCAGATTAAACACGCGGTTGCCGTCCTTTGCTCTGCCGTCTTTGCCCGCGCTCTTGGTCTCCTTTTCGCCGTAGGCGTCCCAAACGCCGCAAAAGAGGGACACGCGGTCGCGCAGATCCCTGTCCATGCCGATAAAAGCGTCCGCCTGCACGGTACAGCAGGAGATCCCCTCGTCCTTCCGATTCCCGGCGATGCCGCCGCCGACGTTCCCGAACGCCTCGCCGGTGAACGAGCAGTGCCCCACGACGCCCGACGTGCCGTTGACGCCCGCAACGCCGCTCAAGAGGTTTCTGTCGGAGACGAGCGTGCCGCGCACGGTGCAGCCGACGATGGCGCCGTTGTTGATGCAGGCGATCGTACCGACCTCTTCCGAGGAACCGTACGCCTGCGGATCGGGAGAAAAGACGCCGTCCGCAAAATCGATCTTCAACCCGGAGACGACCCCCTCTTCGCCTACCTCTTTAAAGAGCGGCCTGCCCGAAGCGAGCGTGATCGTATACCCGTCCGGATTGACGAGCGTCCCGCGGAAGGAGATCCCGTCGTATGCCCCCTCCGCCGTAAAGGAAGAGGCGAGGATATATTTGCCCTCTTCGTCGATATCCGCAAGGCAGGTGACGGGCGTATACCCGGAATAATCGGTATCCTCGACGATGACCACATAGTCCCCGATCTTTCCTTCGTACATCTGATCCCCGTAATAGACGCCGGTGTCGACGAGAAAGACGTCATACCGCCCCGCACGGCCCGCGTGCAGCCTGCCTTCGGCGTCGAGAAAGAGGTCTTTTTCGTCATAGACGCCGCGCATCTCGACGAGAGAATGCCCCTCTTCCCATAAAGGAACGGTCTCGCCCACGCGCATATGCACCAGCCGCGCGCCCGAGGCGGAAAACCGAGGGGGAACGAGCCGATTTACCTGCAAAAAATTGATCGCGCCCAGCGCCGCAAGCGCGGCAAAGAGAAGGCCAAACAGAAAGAACAGCACCGCATTTTTACGCTTCGATCTCATTGCGCCACCTCCCTATCCATTTTTTGAAAAAGATACAAGCCGCCGCAAACACCGCCTCCGTCATGAGAAAGAGCAGGTTGAGGATGGGCGCGGCAAGCAAGTGATAATCCTTGACGGAATCGGTAAACCCGCGGTAAGAGCCGAAAAGCAGGGGCAAAAAGGTATCGGGCGCGGGTATAAAATTCAGATCGAAGAACGCGCTCCCCTGCCAGAAAAAGAGGGCTGCCCCCTGCAGCAGGCAGACGGCGGCGGCAGCTGCCACGGCGGCACAGACCTTGCCGCCCGCCGTGCGCGGCGCCTTTGCGGCGCAGCGCACCAGGTCGTACCCATAGTAGACGAGGCAGAGCGCGACAGCCGCGGAGAGTGAAAAGAGCAGCCGTCCCGCCCCGTGCGCGCGCAGGGAAAGGAGGAACATCCCCTGCCCCACAAAGACGCGCAATCCCTGCCGCCCGAGGAAAAAGAGCAGATCGAAGAGGGTGACGAGCAGCATCTCCGCCGCCAAAAACACCGCCACCGAGAAAAACAGCGTCAGCAGCCTGCCGCCGCACACATCCCTGTCTTTGACCCCCGCCACGCGGAAATACGCATACCGTTCCTTCCAAAAAGTGAACGCCAGTAAAAGGAGAGGCACCGCATAGCTGAGCACAATGCCCGCGCCAAACGCCCCTTCGGCGCAGAGCAGCGCACGCCGCGCCCCGCCGACGGAAACGAGCCCGAAGGCGAGCAGCAGAGCGGCCGTCGCCGCCAGCGCAACGCCGCACGCCTTCATCATGCGTCCCGACTCCGTCAAAAATACTTTTTTGATCATTGCAGACTCTCCCTGTAAAACTCTTTGATGCTTCTTCCGCCCGCGCGGATGCTTTCCGCCACGGTGAGGGGGCGCATGCGCCCTTCCTTGAGCACGGCGACGTGCGTGAAGAGGTTTTCCAATTCGGCGACTTCATGCGTCGCCACCGCCACGATGCGCTCGTCCAAAGAACAATCGATGAGCGCGTTGACGACAAAATCGCGCGCGTTGATGTCGAGATTGGTCAGCGGCTCGTCCAAGAGGAGGACGGGCGAACGCGTGCAGAAATTCATGATAAATTCCGCCAGCCGCCGCTTGCCCGCGGACAGCGACGCAAGGCGGCTGCCGCCCGGGATATCCGCCTCCCGCAGCAGGGATGCCGCCCTTCCTCCGTCAAAGGGATAAAACCGCGCGTAAAAAGCCGCAAGTTCTTCCACTTTGACATAGGGCGGAAAGGGGGAATCCGTGCGCAGATAGGCGACGTCGCTTCCGCGCAGCGAGACCCTGCCCGTAAAATCGCGGTCGGCATTGCCGAGGATATTGAAGAGCGTCGTCTTGCCCGCCCCGTTACAGCCGAGCACGCCGACCATGCTGCCGCACGGGATGCGCGCCCCCACGCCCGCAAGCACCTTCTTTTTGCCGTACGATTTGGATATACCCGTAAAAACAAAATCTCTGTCCTTCATGCAGAGCCTCCTTTCTCCTCCCAAAGTTTCTCCGCGAGCCGCAAAAATTCCGCCTTTCCCATCCCCGTTTCGCGCGCTTCCTCGACGAGCCGCCCCGCCTTCCCCCTCAAAAACTCCTCCCGCTTCGCCGCGATGTACGCGGTGTCCGGCGTGACGAATTTTCCGTTCGTGCTGTCCGTATAGACGAGCTTTTCATCGGTCAGCTCCTGATAGACGCGCACGACGGTGTTCGGGTTGACTTGACAGGTCTTGGCAAGGTCGCGGATGGCGGGCAGGCGCGAACCGGGGGCAGCCTGCCCGGAAAAGATCCTCTTTTTGATATGGTCGGCGATCTGAGAATAGATCGTCTCGTTGCTTTTAAAATCCATATCCGCCCCCTCATTGTATTACTTAACTGATACAATGCATCCGCAAAGAAAGGGCGCACCGCGCCCGCTTTCTCGCCTTCATGATAGCACACATACCGCGCGCTGTCAACCGATTTTTTGAAAAAAATCAAATTTTCGGGGGGCGCTGCGGCGCCCCCCCGTCCGGCTCTATCGTTCGGGGAACAGGACGTAGAATGTGCTGCCCTTTCCCACTTCGCTTTCAACGCCGAAGTCGAACCCGTGTTTCAGCAGGATGGTCTTGACGATGGAAAGCCCCAGCCCCGTCCCCTTGATGGGGCGCTTGTGCGTCTCGGCGGAGCGGTAATAGCGATCCCAGATGGTGTCGATCTCCTCGGGCGGGATGCCCTTGCCCGTATCGGTGACGGAAAAGCGGATCTTTCCCCCGTCCGCACGCTTTAAAGAGACGACGATCTTTTTATCCTCCCCCGTATAATTGACGGCATTGCCCACGAGGTTATACACGACCTGCTCGATCTTTTCCATGTCCGCCTCGGTATACAGTTCGTCCTCGATGTCCCGCACGACGGTATAGCCCATGCTCTCGGAGAGGTAGGAAAAGCGCTCGAGCACGGTATAGATAAATTCGGAGAGGTCAAAGACCTGCAATTTGAGGGTGTCCATCCCCGAACGGATCTTAGAAAGGTGCAGGATGTCGTTGACCAGAGCGGTGAGCCTGTCCGATTCGTCGAGGATGACCTGCGTGTGCTTGGCGCGCTTTTCGGGATCGTCGCCCGAGATCTCACGGATCATGGAGGCATACGCCTTGATCATGGTCAGCGGCGTCTTGAGATCGTGCGTGACGTTGGCGAGCACTTCCTTTTGCAGCGTGTCGCTCTTGCCGATCTCCTCCTTGGCGTAATCGAGCGTCTCCGCGAGGTCGTCCATCTCCGCATAGGTATATTCCCCTTTGAAGTCGACGGAGAAATCCCCCTTTGCCATCTGCCGCGCGGCGCGCGTAAAGCGGGCGATCGGGCGGGTGAGTTCCATGGACAAAAGCGCGGAGATGATCAGCGCCACAAAGACGACGATGACCGCGATCATGATCAGCTCCTGCTGCATCATGCTGAAAGCACTTTCGGAAAGTTCGGTCGAATAATTGATATAAAGGTAGGTATCTTCCGCCTGCCCGTCCGCACGGGCAAAGCGCGCCGCATAGACGTAGTTGCCGTCGTCGATGCGCACCATCACCCCCTGCCCCGTGCCCGCCTTGCGCAAGGTCGCCATGACGGCGGAGACGACCTGCCCGTCGATCTCCGCGCCGTAATCTTCCACGGCATCCGCGCCGGAAGGATACAGCTGCTCTCCCTGCTCGTCCAGCACATAGATGTTGACGGCGGGATTTTCGTACTGGGTCAGCGCGATATAGGCGTCGATGCCGTCTTCCGAAGGCAGGCGCTGCAAGAGCGCGATGTTGCGGTACACTTCGCTGCCGATGCTTTCCAGATCCGTCTTGACTTCTTCCGTAAAAAAGCGGCGCAAAAGCGTCGTCTGAAAGACCCATGTCAAGAGCAGAACGAACGCCGCGAAGGCGAGGAACGCGATCCAGAGGATAAAATTGATGCTGCGCAGGCGGCGCCTTTTCTTCTTCGCCGCCATCCCTTATGCCTCGAATTTATAGCCCATCCCCCGCAGGGTGACGATGAATTTGCGGTATTCTTTCAGGCTGCTGCGGAGCATCTTGATGTGCGTGTCCACCGTGCGGTCGTCTCCGTAAAAGTCGAATCCCCACACGTCGGAGAGCAGTTTTTCGCGCGAAAGCGCGATGCCGTTGTTCTTGACGAGGTAAAACAGGAGTTCGTATTCCTTGGGGGTAAGTTCCAATTTTTCGCCGTCCACATAGACGTTGCGCCCCTTCATGTCGATCTCCAGCCCTTCGAATTTGAGCGTCTCGCGCGCGGCGGCGCCCGCCTTGTGCCGCTTGGTGACGGCGGCGATGCGCGCCATCACTTCCTTCGGAGAAAAAGGCTTAGTCACATAGTCGTCCGCGCCCACTTCGAAGCCGAACAATTTGTCGTATTCTTCCCCGCGCGCGGAGAGCATGATCACGGGGATGTCCTTGATCTTGTGGATCTCCTTGACGGCGGAAAACCCGTCGAGCGCGGGCATCATCACATCCATGAGGATGATATCGTAGTCGTTTTCGCGGCACATTTTGACCGCCTGGATGCCGTCCGCCGCCTCATATGCCTCATTCCCTTCAAATTCCACATACTCTTTGAGGACGTTGCGGATCATTTCTTCATCGTCCACGATCAGCACTTTCATCTCCTGTCCCTCCCTATAATGCGTTGATCACAGTATATACTGCCCATATTATTATAGCACTATCGGCGCATGAAAAACAAGTGAAAAAATCTCCTTTTTTTTGAAAAAATACGAACAAATGTTTGACTTTTTGTGCGGATCGGAGTATACTGTGATCAAAAAACGGAGGGCGATGCCATGATCGACGCCGAGCGGCTGAAAATTTTGACGGAGAGCGCCAAATACGACGTTTCCTGTTCTTCGTCCGGTTCGCGCAGGAAAAACGAAGGAGGGATCGGCAACGCGAGCTTCGGGGGCATCTGCCATTCCTTTACCCCGGACGGGCGGTGCATCTCCCTTTTGAAGATCCTGCTGAGCAACCGCTGCGCCTACAACTGCCTGTACTGCCCCAACCGCGCGGAAGCGGACGTCCCGCGCGCCTCGGCAACGCCGGACGAGATCTGCGAACTGACGATGGCATTCTACAAGCGCAACTATATCGAAGGGCTGTTCCTCTCCTCCGCGGTGGAAGGCTCGCCCGACGCGACGATGGCAAAACTCGTCGATACCGCCGTCCGCCTGCGCAAGGTGTACAACTTTCACGGCTATATCCATCTCAAAGGCATCCCGCAGGCGGACAAGGCGCTCATCTCGCGCGCGGGGCTGTATGCCGACCGCATGAGTTTCAACGTCGAACTGCCCGCCGAACGCAGCCTGCGCCTGTTGGCGCCGCAGAAGAGCCGGGAAGGCATCCTTTCCCCCATGAAGCAGCTCGCCCTCGAAAAGGCAGCCGTCAAAGAGGATACGGCGAAAGCGCGCAAGCGCTTTTTGCCCGCGGGGCAGACCACGCAGCTCATCGTGGGGGCTTCGCCCGAGACGGACGGGCAGATCTTAAAACTGAGCGAAGCGTTATACCGCCGCTTTTCTCTCAAACGGGTGTATTTTTCCGCCTATATCCCCGTCGTGCATCACGCTCTGCTGCCCGACACCTGCACGGGGCTGCTGCGGGAACACCGCCTCTATCAGGCGGACTGGCTGCTGCGCTTTTACGGCTTTACCGCCGAGGAGATCGCCCCCGAAGGGGAAAACCTGCCCGAAGAATACGACCCCAAATGCGCCTGGGCGCTCAGGCACATGCAATTTTTCCCCATAGAGATCAACAAGGCGCCCCTCGAAGCGCTGCTGCGCGTGCCCGGCATCGGCACGCTGGGCGCATATAAGATCGTCAAGGCGAGGAAGTTCGCCCGCCTCGGCTTCGGCGACCTCGCCAAAATGCGCATCGTCTTAAAACGCGCCAAACACTTTATCACCTGCGGCGGAAAGTTTTACGGGAGCGAAAACGTCACCTCCGTCAAAAACCTGCTCATGCTGGAGGAAAGGAGCGGGCGGTACGAGCAGCTTTCCATGTTTTCCACGCCGGAAACCTCCCTTTCGGCATTGACGGGGCAGCTATGAACGTCTATCTCACCGACGGCAGCGAGGACTGCTTTTACACCGCCGTCTTTTCCGCCTGCACGGACAGGGACTGCGTGGTCACCTCCGCTCGCAGCCTGCAGCTCGCCCTCGGTTCTACCGTCCTCGTCGTGCGGGCGGACGAAGAAAAATGCGGCAGAGTCAAAAAAAAGCTGCAGCAATATGCGCCCCGCTCCCTTGCGGATATCTCCCTCATCCTGCGCCGCGACTCGCCCGGAAAGGAACAGACCGCGCTCGAATATATCCGCCTCATCGTACAAAAAAAGGCGCCCGTCGGCGACATGCTCTCTCATCCCGCCGTCATCGCCGCGCGAGAAGAGAAGAAAAAAGTCACCCTCGAAGCGCACCGCTTCACCGGATTTTTGCGCTTTATAGAAGGAGAAGGAGGCATCCTCTACGCGCCCTTTGCCCCCGACAACGACATCCTCGAGCTGCTTTTGCCCCACTTTCTCGCCCGCTTTCGGGGGATGCCTTTTATCATCCACGACACGGCGCGGGGCAGGGCCGCCCTCTACAACGGAAAGGAATGCGTCGTCGCCGAGACGGAGAAAAAGGTAGAGATCCCCCTCGCGGAGAGGGAAGCGCACTTTCGGGCGCTGTGGAAAGACTACTATGAGGCGGTCAACATTGCCGCCCGCCCGCACGAGAGGCAAATGAAGGGGTACATGCCCGTGCGCTACTGGAAATTTATGCCCGAAAAACAATAGGACGTATCTTAGAAAACGAGGCGCCTTCCCGCAGGAAGGCGCCTCGTTTTCTGCCCTCGATCATTTTCCGAATATCCGCCGTACGACATTTTTTATGCCGTTCTGCCGCACATAGCGGACGCTGCGGGATATCGCCGCGCGCAGCCCGCGTTCATGCGCATACCGCAGCCCCTGCACGAGCAGCCCTTCCTCCTTTCCGTACGCGCGCTCGTAAAAATCAAAGAGCGTATCCATGCCGATCTGCAGATCCCGCTCGTCCGTACGCAGGCAGGGAACGCCGCCCTCCAGCATCCTCTCCCATCCGGAGCGCAGGTCTGCCGCCGCAAATGCCGCAGCCGTCTGCAGCGAGGCGCGCGCCGCCTCCGCCCGCTTGCTTTCCTCTGCAAAAAGCCCTTCGATCGCCTTGGCGGCGGCAGCCGCATCTCCCTGCGGAACGCAGATACCTCCGCCGCTCTGACGGAGCGGCTCCTGATACGGCATCGCATACGACACGACGGGAAGCCCGCAGCTCATCCCCTCCAAAAGCACCATGCTGCACGCCTCGAAGGCGGACGTCATCAACAACACGGACGCCTGTCGGTAATATTTTACGGGATCCGCACAAAAGCCGACAAATTCCACCTTGTCCGCGACCCCCGCTCTTTTTGCAAACTTTCGGTACTGCCTGTCCGTACCTTTGCTGCCGGACGTCCCCACCATGACGAGGCGGGTATCCCCGCCGCCCTTTTGCAATTCCGCCATGACGCGGATCGCATCCCGCGGCCGCTTTTGCACATCGTCGAATCTGCCCACCCAAACGACCGTCCCGTTTGCGGGAGAGATCTTCTCCGATACCGCATACCAGCAGGGGTTCGTGATATAATGCGCCCTGATCCCCGCCGCCGCAAGAAAGGCCGCGTCGCTTCGCACCAGCGACTGCACTCCGTCCGCAAGCCGCAAAACGGCTTCCTCCGCGGCAAGATACGGCCTGCGCAGCAAGACGGGCAGCAGCAGCAATTCGTGCATGGAGACATAAAAGCCCGCGCCGCACCCCTTTGCCGCGATCATATCGTACAAAAGGTATTCCGAAGCCGCCGCCTGATAGAGGAGGGCGTCGACCCGATGGAGGCGGAGCGCCGCAGCGAGCGCGGCGGCGTGCTTTGCATACCCTTCCGCGCCGCATTTTTTCGATGTAGGCAGCAGCACTTTGGGGCATGCGGCAGGAAGGGCATAATCCGCCTCGCTTTCCTCCTCGACGAAGAGGACTGTCCTGTACCCCCACGCCATGAACCGCGGGATCAGCAGAGAGAGTACCCTCTCCACCCCGCCGTTATGGTAACGGTGATAAAAAAAGGCGACCGTTTCCGCCTTTTCCGTGCGCGGCGCAAAAAGGCGGGCGCCCTCCGCCTTTCGGGCGATGAGATACGTCTTTTCCGTTCCGAATGCGCGCACGAGCCACGGCGCGGCTCGTTCCGCGCCGTATGCCGATATCAGCGCGTCGAAAGCGTCCGCGCCCCCTTCGCCCGACAGCCATGCTTCCGCCTCTCGCTTGAATTTTTGAAAAACAGCGTCCTTCTCCTTCACAGTCCACCCCGCCGCGCATCGCCTTCAAAGGAAAAGCGGGCGGAGCACGCCCCGCCCGCTTTGGAAGCCGATCTTATACGATATATTTTTCTTCCGCCTTGGGAGCATGATCCAGCTCTTCCCGTTTTGCCTCATAGCCGCGCTTGCCGAGCAGGGCATACGTCGCCTGCTTGCCCGCCTCGACGCCCGGCTGATTGAAGGTATCGATGTTGAGCATCGCACCCGCATACGCCGTCTGCAATTCGAACAGGTACATCAATTCGCCCAACGTAAATTCGTTGACTTCGGGAATATGCACGGTGTAATTTTGCCTGCCCGCCTTGGTGAGGGCATAGGCGGTCGCCTTGTTTTCCGCGGAGATCAGCTCGTTCATCGTATGCCCGCCGAGGAAAGAGACGTCGGGAATATCCTCGCAGCCGTGCGCGATCTCCACCGTCTTGCGGTAATTGGCGACGGAGAGGAAGGCGACGACCTTGTCGAAGGGGCCTTCGGTATACAGATGCACCTGCGAATGTTGGTCGGTCACGCCCAACGATTTGACGGGCGTCTGCCCCACGTTGCACGCTTTTCCGTCCAGCGTGACGTTTTTGCCGAGGCTTTCCGCCCACAGCTGGCAATACCAGTCCGCCATCAGCTTAAGGCTGTCCGCATACGGCATCATGACGCCCACGTTTTTGCCGCGCGCCATCGCCATCACCTGCAAAACGGCGCAGGCAAGGGCGGGGTTTTTGGAGACGGAAGGCTTATTGCACACGCCGTCCATATACGCCGCGCCCGCGAGCATCGCCTTGATGTCGAGGCCGAGCACCGCCGCGGGCAAAAGCCCTACGGGGCAGAGTTCGGAGAACCTGCCGCCGACGCCGTCGGGGATAAAGAAGGTCTTATAGTTGTTTTGCTTGGCAAGTTTGATGAGGTTGCCCTTGATCTGATCGGTGGTGGCAATGATGTTCTCGCTCGCTTTGTCCCCGAGCGCCTTTTTAAGGATGTCGTTGATGATGAGGTACTGCGTCATCGTCTCGCTGGTCGCGCCCGACTTGGTGATGACGTTGAAGCAGGTCTTTTCCGGCTCGATGACGTCCAAAAGCGCCGCCATCCTTTCGGGATCGACGTTGTCCTCCACATAGAACTTGGGGCCCTTCCTCTTGGACGGCGCAAGGTCGTTGTAATGCAGATGGCAGAGCGCGTTGAACACGGCGATGGGCCCGAGGGCGCTGCCGCCGATGCCGAGAACGACGAAATATTTGAATTTGCGGCGCACTTCTTTGGCGGTGGCGATGATCTCCTCGACGATCTCTTTCTGATTGTACGGAAGTTCCGTCCAGCCCATCATCCCCTTGCCGCGGTTTGCCGCCACATAGTCGAAGGCGTCCGCCGCCGCTTCCTTTTCGCGCGCGAGGTCGGCGTCGGTAAACCCGTCGCCGCCCACGAACTTTTTCATCATGTTGTTGTAATCGACGGTGACGCGCATGCTGCCCCGCCACTCTTTGTTCCTGTAATTCAGGCTCATACCGTATATTCCCTCCGTTTAAATTTCTGTATCCGGCATCCTTCTGCCATCATTTATTGTAAAGCAAAAAAACGCTCCTGTCAACGATTCATCGAAAAAAAGGCGGATTTTTTAGCGATTTTCATGCAGATCCCGTCAGCTCGGCTTTTCCCCGCGCAGAGGCGCCCCCCGCCGCCGCGCACATTCTTCGACATTTACGGAAAAACAGTCGAACTTTTCAAAAGCGGAAAGAAAAAAGCAAAATTGGCTTGAAATTTCAGCGGCGGCATGCTACAATGATGATAACGATAACCTATCGGAGGATATGAGATGGCTAAAAAGAACCTGAAGTATTACGTCCCCGGCGCGATCGCGCTGCTGCTCGGCATCGCCGCCTTCTGCATGATGTTTTTAAATGCGGTCGAGATGAGCGTCACCGGAGGCGGCATCACATGGGAAAGCGGCGATACCTATACGGGCGCCCAGCTCGCATTCGGCTACAGCGAAGAACTTCCCCTCCTCGGCGAAGTGACCGTGCTCAATTTTAACATCTTTATCTTTTTGGGATTTGCCCTGCCCCTGATCGGCGGCGTGCTGGCGCTGCTCTTCAAGAACGGGTTCCTCTCCAAGATCATCACCACGGCATGCTTTGTGGTGGGCGCGGTGTTCCTGTTCTGCATCGTCGCCATGATGCCGGTCGGCTTGCCCGAATCCTCGAAAGAATCTTTCAATGCCGAATATTGGAAGCTCGGCATCGGCCCCATCATCGGAGGCATCCTTTCCGTCCTCGGCGCCGTCGTGTGTTTCTTCAAAGGCACCATCGCCAAGATGGTCGGCTGACGATCTCCGACACCAAAGCCCTGCGGCACGCCGCAGGGCTTTTCCTTTATTGCGGGACGATCTCTTCGATGACGCCCCCGCCGAGGCACATCTCCCCGCGGTATAAGACGGCATACTGCCCGGGCGTGAGCGCCCGCTGCGCCTCCTCCGCCAAAACAACCAGCCTGTCCCCTTCCCGCAAGACGCGCACCTTTTGCTCCGCCTGGCGGTAACGGAATTTCGCCGTACAGGCAAACTCTTTTTCCTCGGGCGGAGCGGGGATCCAATTGAAGCCGGAGACGGTGCAGCCTCTCGCATACAGCCTTTCCTCGCCGCCGTGCGCGACGTACAGGATGTTGTTTTTGACATCCTTTTCGATGACGAACCAACGTCCGCCCCCGTCCCCTTTTTGCCCGCCGATATCCAGCCCCCGCCGCTGACCGAGGGTATAGTACATCAGCCCGATGTGCTCGCCCAGCACCTTTCCGTCATAGGTCATGATCGGCCCCGGCATGGCGGGCAAATAACTGCGGAGAAAAGCGCGGAAGTTGCGCTCGCCGATGAAACAAATGCCCGTGCTGTCCTTTTTGCGGGCGGTAGACAGCCCGTATTTTTCGGCGATAGCGCGCACCTCTCCCTTTTGCAGCCCGCCGAGCGGAAACAAGACGCCCGCGAACTGCGCCTGCGTCACCTGATTCAAAAAATACGTCTGATCTTTGCCCGCGTCCGCGGCTTTGAGCAAAAAGTGCCTTTCCCCCTCGTGGCGGACGGCACAGTAATGCCCGGTGGCGATATAATCCGCCCCCAGCCCTTCGGCATACCGTTTGAAAGGGCCGAACTTGATCTCGCGGTTGCACAAGACGTCCGGATTGGGCGTCCTGCCGCGGGCGTACTCTTCGAGAAAATAGGAAAAGACCCTCTCCTTATACTCCGCGGCAAAGTTGACGGTGTAATAGGGGATCCCCAGCGCGTTGCAGACGCGGCGCACGTCCTCGTAATCCGCTTCCGCCGTGCAGCAGACGTTTTCCCCTTCCTCTTCCCAGTTGACCATGTACAGGCCGATGACTTCGTACCCCTGCTCTTGTAAAAGCAGGGCGGCGACGGAGCTGTCCACCCCGCCGCTCATACCGACGACGACCCTCGCTTTTTTGTCCAAAACCGATACCTCATAAAAGGGCGCGGCGGGCCTGCCCGCCGCGCTGTCGCTCTATTGCAGATTTTTCAAAAACACGAGCGCCGTCTCCACGCAGCCGTCCACGCCGACGACGCTGCTGTCCAGACAAAGGTCATGATTTTCCGCCATGCCCCACTTTTTGTCCGTATAGTACTCGTAATATTTTTTTCGCTTTTTATCCGTCGCACGGATATGATCTTCCATCTTTTCCGGAGGGACGCCCGTATCCATTTCCCGCTTGCGGCGCACGCGGAACTCCATCGGCGCATGGATATAAATTTTGACGCTGTTTTCCACGATGACATCCGAACACCTGCCGATCAACACGCAGGGTCCGCGCCCCGCAAGCTGCTTGATGAGGTTGGACTGCGCGATGTAGATCTGGTCGGTCATGGGCATTTGGTAATAAGAATACAGCGTGCGCGAAAAGATGCCGGGCGCGCTCTCTTCATAGTGGCGCATGAACTCTTCGGAAAGGTTGCTGTTTTGCGCCGCCATCGAGATGAGATCTTTGTCGTAAAACGGGATCTCCAGCGCCCGCGCGAGCTTGATGCCGAACTCCCTGCCGCCGCTGCCGAACTGCCGGCTGACGGTGATAACTTTGTCCATAAAACACCTCCCCCTTATGCCGCCGCGCGGCGCGCGGCTCGTCTTCACTTCCATTAAACAACAAAACGGGCGATTTGTCAAGAGCTGATCATGATTTTTGTGCGAAAAATAGAATTTTTACGCAAACGGTCGACAATTTTTCCCCGATATACCGTGCTTTGCAAAACAGGTCATAACGATCGCCTGCCGCCGGGCAGGCCGAGCGCGCAGGATCTTGCATCGGTATGCCTTTGAAGATGCAAAAAGACCGGCGCTTTTTTGTCGGTGAACAGAAAAAATCATACGCAGCGGAAAAAAGCCGTTCCCTTCCGGCGGCAATGCGCCTTCTCCCGCCGAAAACGATACAGCCGGATAAGATCCCCGCACGAGAGAAAGCGGCGCGAACCCGCGCCGCTTTCTCTCGTTTTGCCATGTTTTGATCAGTCTTTCACGCTCCACTCGGCAACGTGCACGCATTTTACGTCCTCTTTCAGGGGGATCTGCGGCGCGACATATTCGCACGCCTGTTTCAAAAGCTGCCGCACCTGCGGGATCTTATAGGTGGGATACGTCTCGTGCCCCGGGTTGAAGTAGAACGATTTGCCCCTGCCGCGCTTGAATACGCAGCCGCCGCGCAGCACTTCGCCCCCGCGGAACCAGCCGATATAGACGAGTTCGTCGGGGGTGGGGATATCGAACGGTTCGCCGTACATCTCTTCCTGCGGGATATCGACATATTCGCCCAAGCCGCGCGCGATGGGGTGCGTCATATCCGCGCACCACAGCCGTTCGGGCGCACCGTCCTCCCTCCATTTGAGGGAACAGGAAGTACCGAGCAGCTTTTTGATCATCTTGGAATCGTGCGCGGAGTGCAAAAACACCATGCCCATGCCGCGCAGCGCCCTGTCGGCGACCTTGTTGACGATCTCGTCGGCGACCGCCTGATGGTACCAATGCCCCCACCAGAACATGACGTCGGTACTGCCGATGATCTCGTCGGTGAGCGCGCCCGCCCCGTTTTCATCTATGCGGACGAGCGTGACGGTATGGCCCGCTTCTTCCAACATGTTTTGCAGGCAGACGCCCAATCCTTCGGGATACGCCCTTTTGCCTTCTTCCGAATCCATGGAAGCATTATGTTCGCATACGACGGTAACGTTCATCTTTTTTTACCTCAATCAAAATAATAGGGTTTGCCCGTCTCCTCGCTCTTATAAATGCCCTCGAGGATGCGGGTGACGACCGCCGCCTG
>CALVHS010000003.1 GCA_944328665.1 uncultured Clostridia bacterium
AAAACAAATCGCGTGAACACTATAACTCGCGCAAGGGAAATCGCACTTTTCCGCAGCGCACCCCTATTTGCCAACGCTTTGGCTTACGGAAAGGGTGAATGCGCGGCATGCAAATGGCGTGCCCTTATATATGCCGCGCAGAGGGGAAAACCGTTCGGGTTTCCCCTCCAACTCACGGAAATTTCTTTTATCAGCTTAAAACAAATCGCGTGAATATAATACATTTATTTTGTATGCTTTAGCGACAGGTATACCATCAGGACGGCAATATCTGCGGGATTGACGCCCGAAATGCGTCCCGCCTGGCCGAGATTCTCGGGGCGGATCTTATTCAGTTTTTGCCGCGCTTCCAGGCGCAGCCCGTCGATCTTGGCATAGTCGATATCGGCGGGCAGCTTTTTATCTTCCATCGCCTTCGCCTTTTCGATCAGATCCAATCCTCGTTTGATGTACCCTTCGTATTTGACGTCGATGATCGCCGTCTCGATATCCGCGCGGCTCCTTCCTTGCAGGATGCCGAAATATGCCAAGATGTCTTTCGGGTCGATGGCGCGGCGGATCATGTCCGCGTAACTGATCCCGCCGAACAGGTTTTCAAACCCGTGCGCGCGCAGGAAGGGCTCCGCCTCTTTGGGAGGGACGCGCCCGTCCAATTCCGCAAGGATCTCCGTCACTTCTTTTTTTCGCTTTTGCATGCGCAGATAGCGCCGTTTGTCCGCAAGCCCCGCCCGATAGCCGATCTCCGTCAGGCGGAAGTCGGCGTTGTCCTGCCGAAGCTGGATGCGATATTCCGCGCGGGAAGTCATCATGCGGTAGGGCTCGTTCGTTCCCTTGGTCACAAGATCGTCGATGAGCACGCCGATATACGCCTGATCCCGCCGGAGGATGAGCGGCGGCATCCCGCGCAGTTTGAGGGAGGCGTTCAGCCCCGCGATCAGCCCCTGTGCAGCCGCTTCCTCGTAGCCGCTCGTGCCGTTGATCTGCCCCGCCGTGTACAGCCCTTCGATCTTTTTAAATTCGAGGGTGGGGCAGACGTCGAGGGTGTCGATGCAGTCGTATTCGATGGCATAGGCGTAGCGCATGATCTTCACCTTTTCCAATCCCGCGACGGTGCGGTACATTTCCCTCTGCACGTCGTGGGGGAGGGAGGAAGACATGCCCTGCACATAGATCTCGTTAGAATCTGCGCATTCCGGCTCCAAAAAGATCTGGTGCCGCTCTTTGTCCGCAAAGCGCACCACTTTGTCTTCGATAGAGGGGCAGTAACGGGGACCCGTCCCCTTGATGATGCCTGCAAAGAGGGGCGAGCGGTGCAGGTTGGCGCGGATGATCGCGTGCGTCTTTTCGTTGGTGTAGGTGAGATAGCAGGGCTTTTGTTTTTGCGGTACTCGTTTGGAAAGGAAAGAGAAGGGATAGATGTCCGTCTCTCCCCGCTGGATCTCCAGTTTAGAATAGTCGACGGTGCGCCCGTCCACCCGCGCGGGGGTGCCGGTCTTGAAGCGGCGCACGGTAAAGCCCAGTTCGATCAGGTTTTTCGTCAAAAGGTCGGCGGGGGCAAAGCCGTTCGGCCCCGAACTTTGCTTGTATTCCCCCGCGATGATCTCGCCTTTCAGATAGACGCCCGTCGCCAGGATGACCGCTTTTGCGGCGATCACTTCTCCCACCGCCGTCTTGACGCCCGTCACATGCCCGTTGTCTACGAGGATCTGCGCCGCTTCTCCCTGCAGGATCGACAATCCGGGCGTATTTTCCAGCACCTGCTTCATGCGGGCGTGATAGGCATGTTTGTCCGATTGAGAGCGTAAACTCTGCACCGCCGCGCCTTTGCCCGTGTTGAGCATGCGCACCTGCAGGGCGGTCTTGTCGGCGTTGATGCCCATCTCGCCGCCGAGCGCGTCGATCTCGCGCACGAGGTGCCCCTTTGCCGTGCCGCCGATGGAAGGGTTGCATGCCATAAAGGCGATGCTGTCGAGGTTCAAGGTCAGCATCACCGTCTTGATGCCCGTGCGCGCGAGGGCGAGGGCGGCTTCGCAGCCGGCATGCCCCGCGCCGACGACCACGGCGTCGTATTCGTCTGTGTAGAAGAGGTTGCTCATAGATATTTTTCAGATAAAAAGGCCGCTTGCCGTGCACCTTTCGCCAAGGAAGGATGGGAAGCGGCCGTATGGGATTTTTTAAAAACTTTCTCCGGAAGAAAGGCGGGTGCGCGCCGCCCTGCGCGGCGTGGGGGCGGAAGTCATTGTTTGAGGATCATGTTGCGTATGTCTTCCACGTCTTTGGCGATGCGGTCGTTGACTTTGACAAGGTTGGCGATCTTTTCGCGGGAATGGATGACGGTCGTGTGATCTCTGCCGCCCATCACCTCTCCGATAGAGACGAGGGGGATGTTCATGATCTCGCACATCAGATAGGCGCAGATCTGGCGGGGCTGCACGAGTTCCTTTTTTTTGCTCTTGCCCAAAAGGTTTTCCCGGCTGATCTTATAAAAGGAGCAGACGCTGCCGATGATCTTGTCGGAAGTCACTGTCTCGTGTTCTTCGCTGACCGCCTCGCGCAGCGCCGTCATCGCCAGTTCCATGGTGATCGGCTTTTCGTGCAGTTTGCTCGCAAAGACGACTTTTGTCAGCCTGCCTTCCAGCGTGCGCACGTCCGTGCCCGAGTCGCGCGCCAAAAATTCGAGGACGTCGGGCGGGACGATCGCCTTGCGCTCAAACGCCTTTTGTTTCAAGATGGCGATCTTGGTTTCGGCGTCGGGCGGCTGGATGTCGGCGATCAGTCCCCCTTCAAAGCGGGTGCGCAGCCTCTCTTCGAGGGTGGCGATCTCTTTGGGGGGCACGTCCGAGGTCAAAACGATCTGCTTGCTTTCCGACTGCAGGGCATTGAAGGTGTGAAAAAGTTCTTCCTGCACCGCCTGTTTTTTCGCGAGGAATTGTACGTCGTCGATGAGAAGGATGTCCACGTTCCTGTAGCGGCTGCGGAATTTTGCCTGCAAGTCGCGGCTGCTGCCCTTGTTGAGGTAGATGGAGTCGATCAATTCGTTGATGAATTTTTCGCAGGTGGTGTACAGCACGCGCAGGGAAGGCTTGTGCAGGTTGACATAGTTGGCGATGGATTGCAGCAGATGCGTCTTTCCGAGGCCGGAAGCGCCGTAGATATAGAGGGGGTTGAAGTTTGCGCCCGGGTTTTTGGCGACGGACTGCGCCGCCGCAAAGACGAATTCGTTGCTTTTGCCCGCCACAAAACTTTCAAAGGTGTAGCGCGGGTCGACGGCGACGGGCGTATAATCTTCTTCCGATTCGTCCTCGTCCGGACGGTAGTAGGGTTCGTCGTCGCCTTCCACCTTCAAGACAAAGTCGGTGATGCCCGTGTCCGCTTTGGTGATGGCGGCTTTGATCTTGTCTTTGAGCTGATGCACGATGGTCTTGGCGAAAAACTCCGTATCCGTCTGCAGGACGATGCGCGTCCCGTCCACGTCCACGGGGCGGAGCCCCGCGATGTAGGTCGTAAAGGTGATGTGCGCCAGCGTCTGTTCCAAGTTCTCCCTTATCGCCTTCCACAAGATCTCGTATTGATTGTTTTCGGACATAACTACCTCTGAACACTTTATCTTTTTGTGCGGATCTGCTATAATATAGCAGGATATTTCCCATGCGGATAGATGAATACCATTATAATATAAATCGCCGAGAAAATCAAATCAAAAGCAGAGATGAATATAAAAAATCTGTACCTGAAAAATTTCAGAAATTACGCCGAGGAGACATTCTCTTTCGACGGCGGGCTGAACGTGCTCTACGGCAAAAACGCGCAGGGCAAGACGAACTGTGCGGAGGCGGTCTTTTACCTCTGCACGGGCACCTCTCCGCGCGCAAAAAAGGAGAAGCAGCTCATCCGCACGGGGGAGGACGCCGCCTTGATACGCGCCGAGGCGGAAGGGCGCTTCGGTTCGGTGCGCATCGAAGCGGACATCTATGAAAACAGGCGTGAGATCCGCGTCAACGGGATGAAGATCGGCAAAAACGCCGACCTGCTCGGCAATATAGACGGGGTCTTTTTCAGCCCTTCGGAACTGCGCCTCGTACAGGACGGGCCGGACGAGCGGCGACGGTTCATGAACGTCTCCGTCTCGCAGATGTCCAAAAGTTATTATACGGCGCTCGTACGTTACAATAAGATCCTCGAACAGCGCAACGCCCTGCTCAAAAACCGAGACGCGGAACTGGTTTTGGAGACGCTGCCCGTCTGGGACGCGCAGCTTTCCCGTTACGCCGCCGAGATCGTCCTGAAAAGGCAGGAATTCATCGCGGATCTTGCTCCCATCGCTGCGGAGCGGCACGCCTTTTTGACGGACGGTGCCGAGACTTTGGAAGTCATTGCCGAAAAGAAGTATGCGGGCGGGCGGGAAGAGATCGAAAGGAAGCTCGCCGAGGAATTTGCCGCGGGATACGAGCGCGATCTCCGCCTCGGCTTTACCGCCTGCGGCCCTCACCGCGACGACCTGAAGATCCTGATCGGCGGGGAGGAGGCGCGCGTGTACGGATCGCAGGGGCAGGCGCGCACGGCGGCGCTCGCTTTGAAGCTGGCGGAGCTGGAGATCTTCAAGGCGCGCGCGGGGGAGTATCCCGTGCTCATCCTCGACGACGTCATGAGCGAACTCGACCTGCCCCGCCGCAGGAAGCTGCTCGCCTGTATCGGCGGCGTGCAAACCATCCTCACTTGTACCCATGCGGAAAAGGTGCTGTTCGGCAAAACGGTCAACAAGATTCGCATCAGCGGCGGCGCGATCCGCCGTTGACCGCCAAAATCTCCCTCTCGTATTTTTTATCTCTGCGCGCATACTGTCACAGAGGGACGGTATGGGCGGAAAAATGTATAAATTGCTCTTGCCCGCGCTGCTCGCGGGCTTCTTTTTTGTCCTCTGTGCGTTCGCGCCTGCGCGTTTTCCCGCGGGGACGGCCGTCGGTGACATCCCCGTCGGCGGCATGACGTATGCCCAAGCGCAGAGGGCAGTGGCGGAGGCATTGCGGAAGAAAGCGGAAGAAAAAAGCCTTACGGTCGTCGTCGACGGTCAAAAATATAGATACCGTTATCCGGAGATCAGGGCAAAAGCCGATCTTGCGGCGGCGCTTTCGGCGGCGCGCGGGGGCGGGGCGCACCCCCTATCCGTGCAGTATTGCCTTGTGCGGGAGGAGGCGGTGCTGCGCGGCATCTGCGACGACTTTTACCGGCGCAGCGAGGACGCCGCGATGACGTTCGATCCCGCCGCGGCGGAGCCGTTTTCCTTTTCGGCGGAAAGGAGCGGGCGGTATCTGGACGGAACGGTGCTTAAAAAAGCGGTCGAAGAGGCGCTCGGCGGCGGGCAGGGCGAGGTCAGGCTCTCTTCGTCACGCGTGCCCGCCCGCATCACGGTCGCCGCCCTGCGGGACAGGGCGACGCTTTTGGCTTCCTTTTCCACGGCGTTTAACGCCGCTGCGGAAGGGAGGGCGCGAAACATCGCCCTGGCGGGCAGAAAGCTGAACGGCACCGTCGTCGGGGCGGGGGAGGAATTTTCCTTCAACGCCGCCGTGGGCGAACGCACGGAGGCGAACGGCTTCTGCGAAGCGCCCGTCATCTTCGAGGGGGATTTCGTCGCGGGCGTGGGCGGCGGCGTCTGTCAGGCGAGCACCACCGTCTACAACGCGGCGCTTCTTGCGGGCATGTGCATCGCCGAATATCATCCGCACAGCCTGCCCGTAGGCTATGTCGAGCCCTCCTTCGATGCGATGGTCAGCGGCAAAAACGCCGACCTGCGCTTTGTCAACGGCACGGGCGCGCCCGTATACATGACCTGCCGCGTGGCAAGGGGGGAGATCTGCGTCTCGCTGTACGGCAAAAAGAGCGCCTTTTCTTATCGGAGGGAAAGCGTTGTCACGGGCACCCTGCCCCCGCCCGAGCCGCGGTACGCATCGGCGGGAGCGGCCCTGCGCGCCCCGCGCGAGGGGCTGACAAGCTGCGGCTATCTCGTGCGGTACAAAAACGGCGTGCCTGTGGAAAAGAAACGCATACGCAGCGACCGCTATGCGCCGGTGCGCGGCGTGCTGCCCTTGCCGCATCCTTCGGACGGCCCGGTGCAAAATAGCGCATAAAAGAGAGCATATATCCGCTTTTATCCGACAAAATGATAAAAATTTCCGCATTTGGCGCGGAAAATTGTCAAGAAAATTTGACAAATGATTGCAAAGATCTGCCGAAAGTGGTACAATGCAGACAAAGAAACATCGTGACCGCCGGAGGAGAATATGATAGAGATCCGTCAAGTAAAGACAAAACGGGAGATGCGCGCCTTTGCGGAATACCCGCTGCGGTTGTATAAAAACTGCCCGTATTATGTGCCGTCCTTTTTCTCGGACGAGGCAAACATCGCCGACCCTGCCAAAAACCCGAACCTTGCAGATTGCGAGATCCGCTGTTTTTTGGCTTACAAAGACGGCGCGCCCGCCGGGCGTATCGCCGGCATCATCCAAAAGAAGTATAACCGTGCCGCGGGCAGAAAGTGCATCCGCTTTTCCCGGTTCGACTGCATCGACGATGAAAAAGTCGCCGCCGCCCTTATCGGGGCGGTGGAGGCATACGGAAGGGAAGCGGGCATGGATACCATACACGGCCCGTGGGGCTTCAACGATCAGGACAGAGAGGGGATGCTGACGGAAGGCTTCGACCGCTGCGCCACCTATTGTACCAATTATAATTATCCGTATTATGAAAAATTGATCAAAAGCCTCGGCTTTACGGATGAAAGCGAATGGCTGGAATATGATTTTGTCATCCCCGATACGCTCGACGAACGCATCGCGCGCATTTCTGAACGTATCCGCGAAAAATTTGACGTGCGAGAGATGGCGGAGGCGATGCCCATGCCCAAACTCATCAGGCGGTACGGGCACAAGGCGATGGCGATGGTCAACGAGGCGTACGCCTCCCTCGATTGCTACGTAGCGGTCGAAGGGAAGGTGGTCGACAGCATTTTGGCGCAATTTGCCACCGCGATCAACCCGCGCTATTTTTCCATCCTCGTCAACGGCAAGGATGAGGTGGTGGGCATGGCGGTCATGCTGCCCTCTCTCTGCGCGGCGCTGCAAAAGTGCGGCGGAAAGCTCTTCCCGTTCGGGTTTTTGGGCGTGCTGCAAGCCATCCGCCGGCCGAAAGAGCTTGAAATGGCGCTCATCGCGGTGCGCCCCGACTATCAAAGGACGGGCATCAATTCGCTGATGATCGCGCGCATCATGCAGAACATCCTCGAGGATAAGATCGAAAAGGTGGAATCTAATCCGGAGCTTCTTTCCAATACGGCGGTACAGTCGCAGTGGAGCACGATGGAAAAGAAGGTGGTCAAGCGCAGGAAGTGTTTTACAAAGGGCCTTGCCGAAAGCGCAGCCGCGCGGGAAGCCGCCGCGGCGGACGGGACGGAATAAAGAGGCGGAAAAGAGAGAAAGGGGCGGGCGTTCGGCTCGCCCCTTTGATGTTTCACGGAAAAGTGCCGCCTTTTGCGATTTTTGTTTTCCGACAAAATATACTTGATATTTTCGCGCGGATTTGATAAAATAAAAAGAAAATCAAACGGCAGGAACGGTGCTTCCGTTTCGGAGGGCGGACATGAAAAGGACAATCATCAGGCAAATGTATGAGGAACCGCAGGCATTCGGCGGCAAAAGCGTCACCGTCTGCGGCTGGGTGCGCACGCTCAGGGACGGCAAATCTTTCGGCTTTATCGAACTGAACGACGGCAGCTGCTTTAAAAACGTGCAGGTCGTGTTCGAGAGGGAACGCCTCGCCGAATATGACGAGATCGCCCGTCAGAACGTGGGGGCGAGCCTCGTCGTCGAGGGGACGCTCGTGCTTACGCCCGAAAACAAGCAGCCCTTTGAGATCAAGGCGGCAAAAATTTCCGTGATGGGCGCGTCTTCTCCCGATTATCCGCTGCAAAAAAAGAGGCATTCCCTCGAATTTTTGCGGGAGATCGCCTATCTTCGCCCGCGCACGAACACGTTTAATGCGGTGTTCCGCATCCGCAGCGAGGCGGCGTTTGCCATCCATAAATTTTTCCACGAAAGGGGATTCGTGTACGTGCATACCCCCGTCATCACGGGCAGCGACTGCGAAGGTGCGGGCGCAATGTTTCAGGTCACCACCCTCGAATTGGACAAGATCCGCGGGGACGTCGACTACAAAAAGGACTTTTTCGGCAAAAAGGCGAGCCTGACCGTCTCCGGCCAGCTCAACGCCGAGACGTACGCGATGGCGTTTTCCGACGTATATACCTTCGGCCCCACGTTCCGCGCCGAGCGCTCCAATACCACCCGCCATGCGGCGGAGTTTTGGATGATCGAGCCGGAGATGTCCTTTTGCGATCTCGCGGGGGATATGGACGTCGCCGAGGCGATGGTCAAGGCGATCATCCGCCACGTCATGGACAGCTGCCCCGCCGAATTGGAGTTTTTGAACAATTTTGTGGACAAGGGGCTGATCGACAGGCTGAAAAACGTCTCCGAAAGCGAGTTCGTCCGCCTGCCGTACACCGAGGCGGTGGAGATCTTGGAAAAGGTCAAGGACAAGTTCGAATTTCCCGTTTACTGGGGATGCGATCTGCAGAGCGAGCACGAGCGCTACCTGACCGAGCAGGTATACAAAAAGCCGGTGTTCCTCACCGATTATCCCAAGGAGATCAAGGCGTTTTATATGCGGCTCAACGACGACGGCAGGACGGTCGCCGCCGCAGACCTTCTCGTGCCCGGCATCGGCGAGCTGATCGGCGGGTCGCAGAGGGAAGAGCGCGAAGAGGTGCTGCTCGCCCGCATGAAGGAGATGCACCTGAAACCGGAAGATTACGGCTGGTATCTGGATCTGCGCCGTTACGGCGGCACCGTCCACGCGGGCTTCGGGCTGGGTTTCGAGCGGATGATCATGTACCTTACGGGCATCGCCAACATCCGCGACGTCATTCCCTTTCCGAGAACGGTGGGGAACCTGGAGTATTAAAACCTGTCCGGCCGCGCGCCGGCAAACAGCGGCATCCGCTGAAATCACGAAAAAAAGGATCTGTCCGTTTCGATCGTTATTTTATGGATCTATACAGGAGTTTTTTATGACGAAGATCATTTTGGACGCCATGGGGGGCGACAACGCCCCCGAAGAGATCGTCAAGGGCGCCGCGGCGGCGCTTGCCGCCGACGGAGATCTCAAAGTCGTCCTCACGGGGGACGAAGGCAAAATTTCCTCCGTTTTGGCGGGACTGACGTATGACAGGGCGCGCCTGCAGGTCGTACAGTGCAGCGAGGTCATCACCAACGACGACGTGCCCACCGCCGCCATCCGCCAAAAGAAAGATTCCTCCCTCGTGGTGGCGCTGAAGATGCTCAAAGAGGACGAAGAGGCGCAGGGGCTGGTCTCCGCCGGCTCTACGGGCGCGGTGCTCACGGGGGCGCTGCTGCGCGTGGGACGTATCCGCGGCATCTCTCGTCCCGCCGTCTGCCCCGCCCTTCCCACCGCCAAAGAGGGGAAGGTATACATCATCGACGCGGGCGCGAACGCGGAGTGCAAGCCGGTCAATCTTGCCCATTTTGCCATCATGGGGACGGCGTATGCGCGCGCCTTCGGCACCGAAGAGCCGCGCGTGGGGCTGGTCACCAACGGCACGGAAGAGCACAAAGGGGATCCTCTCCATCAGGAAGCGCACGAACTTTTGAAGACGCTGCCCGGGATCCGTTTTGTCGGCAACGTGGAGGGGCGCGACATCATGGCGGGCGACATCGACGTCGCCGTGTGCGACGGCTTTTCCGGCAATATCGCCTTAAAGACGACGGAAGGCACCGCCGCCGCCGTCATGAAGATCATCAAAAAGTACATCTCGTCCTCCTTTATGGCGAAGCTCGGCTATGCGCTGTTCATGCGCCCGACCTTCCGGAAGATCAAAAAGGTGATGGACTACAATAAATACGGCGGGGCGGTATTGCTCGGCATCGACAAAGTCGTCGTCAAATCGCACGGTTCGAGCAAGGCGGATTCCGTCTGCGCTTCCCTGTTGCAGGCAAAAGAGGCGGCGGAAAACGATATCGTCGGCACCATCAAGGGGATGCTCGAAGGGATCGACCTGGAGGCGATCGGTGCTTCGGGAATCTGACGTTGCCGCGATCGAGCAGATCGTCGGCTATACCTTCCGGGACAAGGCGCTGCTTGCTGCCTGTTTTACCCACGTTTCTTATGCCAACGCGCACCGCACCGCGAGCAACGAGCGGCTGGAGTTTTTGGGGGACGCCGTGCTCGGCTTTCTGGCGGCAAAGCATCTGTTCGCCGACGGAAAGGAGAGCGAGGCTCTCATGACAAAAAAGAGGCAGAAGCTGGTATCCGAACGCCCCTTGCGGGAGAGTATCGAACGGGCGGGGCTGGACAAGTATCTGCGCGCGGAGGGCGCCGCGGGGGGCAAAGCCGTCTCCAGCCTGTTTGAAGCGATCGTCGCGGGCGTCTATCTGGACGGCGGGATGGAAGAAGCGGAGCGATTCGTCGGCCGCCTGCTCGGATTTTCCGCCGAGGAAGGGGCGGGCAACGATAAAGGCGAATTGCAGGAATATCTGCAGGCGCGCGGCATGCAAAAGCCCGAATATATCCTTACGGGCAGAGAGGGGCCCGACCATGCGCCCCGCTTTACCGTGCGCGCGGAAGGTGCCGGCTTTGCCGCGTCCGGTGAAGGAAGCAGCAAGGCAAAAGCGGAAAAGGCAGCGGCGCGCGCCCTGCTCTTACAGTTAAAAAACCGGTCGGGGGATCTCTGATTTGAATTTTAAAAAGGTAGAACTCAACGGCTTCAAGTCCTTTGCGGACAAGACCGAGATCAAATTCGATAACGGCGTCACCTGTATCGTAGGGCCGAACGGCTGCGGCAAGAGCAACGTGGCGGACGCCATCCGCTGGGTATTCGGCGAGCAGTCGGCAAAGACGATGCGCGGCTCGAGCATGCAGGACGTCATCTTCGGCGGTACGCAGACGCGCAAGAGCCAGTCGTTTTGCGAGGTGACGCTCACCTTCGACAATTCTGGCCGCATGTTTGCCGACATCGACTATGACGAGGTCGCCATGACGCGCCGCCTGTTCCGCAGCGGCGAAAGCGAATATCTCATCAACAAACAGCCCTGCCGTATGCGCGATATCGTGGAAAGGCTGCATGCGGTCGGCTTGGGCAAGGAGGGGTATTCCATCATCGGGCAGGGCAAGATCGAGCAGATCATGAACGCCAAGCCGGAGGACAGGCGCGCGATCTTCGAAGAGGCGACGGGCATCATCGTCTTTAAATCGAGGCGGCAGGACATCGAGCGCCGCCTCGCCAATTCATACAACAACCTCAACATCTATTTGCAGCGCATCGGAGAGGTGGAGCATATGCTCGCTCCCCTCAACAGGCAGGCGGAAAAGACGCGCCGCTATAACGAGTTGTATGCGCAGCTGAAAAACGCCGAGATCAACCTCTACATATATAAACACGACAACGCCGCTTCCGCGCGCGCCGCCATCCACGCCGCGCTCGATTCTTTGCAGGCCGCCATCGACGCGGGCAGGGCGGAGACGGAACGGCTGGAAGCGCGCTATGCCGAGGACAGGGAGCGCGCCGCCGAGAGCGACGGGCTGCTGCAGCAGTGCAACGAGCAGATCCTGCAGTATACGGTCGACATGGAAAAGAAGGAGGGGGACGTCAAAGTCCTGCGCGAGCGCATCGGCTTTTTCAAGGAACAGCAGGAAAGCAGCGCCAGATCGATCGAGGAAGGCGAAGCCCGCCTCGGCGAGATCGGGGAGGAGCGGGCAAAGGCAGAAGCGAAGGCGGCGGGGCTGCGCGGCAAGATCGCCGACGCGGAAAAGGAGATCGCCGTTTTGAGCGGAGAAGTCGCCGAGTATAACGCCAAACTCTCCGAATACGAAGAATTGTCCGACCGCTCGCAGAAGAGCGTCATCGATACGATCGAAAATCTCTCGGAGATCCGCCAGAACATCGGCAACCTTTCCGCAAAAAAAGAAGCGGTCGAGGAGCGTATCGCGGAGATCGCCGCGGCGGCGGAAGCGCTGCAAGGCGAGATCGCGCAAAACAAAAAGGAACTTGCCGCCTGCGAAGACTGGTATACGGAACTCGTCGAATATCTCTCCCGCGAAAAGGAGACGAAGTCCGCCAAGGAAGAGGAGCTCGCTTCTCTCGCCGCGCAGTCGGACGCGGTCGCGGAAAAACTCTTTCATACCAACGCGCGCATCTCTTCCCTCGGCGAGCGCGAACGCTTTTACCGCAACATCAAGGAAGAGTTCGAAGGGTATAAATTTTCCGTCAAAAAGCTGATGAACGACAGCCGCACGGACGCGCGGCTCGCGGGGCGCATCAAAGGGGTGCTCGCCGACATCGTCAAGTGCGAAGAAAAGTACGAGGTCGCCATCGAGACGGCGTTCGGCGGCGCCATGCAGAACATCGTCACGGCGACGAGCGACGACGCGCGCGCCCTCATCGAATATCTGAAGCGGACGAAGGGCGGGTCGGTCACGTTTTTGCCCGTCGCTTCGCTGAAGCCGCGCTATGAGACGGAGCAGACCCGCCGCGCCCTGAAAGAAAAGGGTGCGATCGGGCTCGCCAACGAACTGGTGCGCTATGACAAGTATTACGACAACGTCATCTATAATCTTCTCGGCAATACGCTGATCGCCGACAACATCGCCAACGCCAACGAGATCGCCAAAAAATATCCGCACGCCTTCCGCATCGTCACGCTGGACGGCGACGTCATCGCCACTTCCGGGTCGATGACGGGCGGTTCGCGCCGGGCGGACAGCGGCAGCCTGCTCGCCAACGAACGCAAGATCGAAGAGACGGCAAAGGAGATCGCCGCGGCTGCCGCCGAAGCGGAAAGGCGGAAGGCGGAGCGCGCCGCCCTCGAAGAGAGGCGGAGCAAGGCGGCGGCGGAAGCGGAGACGCTGCGCGAAAGTTTTCAGGAAGCGCGCGCCAAGATCGCCGCATTGGAAGAAAAAAAGCAGTCCCTTTCGCAAAAACTTGCCGAAGCGGAAAGATCGCTGCAGACGCAGGAAGCGTCGCTCGCCATGCTCTACGAGCGCAGGGAAGGCATCGATACCGCCTTTTCCGCTTCTTCGGAGGGGGAGGAAAAGATCGCAAAGATGAAGAGCGCTGCCGACGAGGCGTCGGAAAAGCGGCGCACGGAGTATGAAAAGCTGCGTTCGGAATTGGGCGAACGCAACCTGCGGCTCAACGTGCTGCATGTCTATATCGCCCAGTACCGCGCCGCGGCGGAAGGGGAGGAGCAGACGGCGGAGCGCCTCGCGCACGAACGGGGGGAACTGACCGCCAGGATGCGGGACGCCGCCGCCAACATCGAAAGCATCGGGGCGACCGTCGCCGATCTGGAACAGGCGGCGGAACAGGCGGCGCTTTCGCCCGAACAGCTCGAAAAACTCAACGCGCTGCGGGAAAAGAAGGAGGAGATCCTCCGCGACAAAGAGCGGCTCAATGAAGAATTGGCGGGCATCATGCAGGAGAGCCGCGCCGCGCAGGAAAAGATCGACGCCCTCTCCGAACAGCGGCACAGGCAGGAGATCGAACTGACCAAGATCGATTCCGAACTGGAAAATTTGCAGGCGCGCATCGACGAGGAATATCAGGAAACGTATGAAAGCTGCCTCGCTTATAAGGACGATTCGTTCGACCCCAAGGAGGGGCAGACGCTGATCAACCGCCTGAAGAGGGAGATCAACGCCCTCGGCGCCATCAACCATAACGCCCTTGAAGAATGCGAGGCGCTCTCTGCCCAGTACGAGGAGATGTGCGTCCGGCGGGACGACGTACAGAAAGGCATCGACGACACGAGCACCGCGCTCGAAGAGTTGAAGGGAGAGATGCAAAAGCAGTTCGACGAGGGTTTCGACCGCATCAACGAAAATTTCAAAAAGCTCTTCCGCGAACTGTTCGGCGGCGGAAAAGCAGAATTGCAGATGGATTATTCCGAGACGGACGACCCCCTTTCGGCGGGCGTAGAGATCGTTGCCTGTCCGCCCGGCAAGAAGCTGACCAAGATCTCCCTCCTTTCCGGCGGGGAACGGGCGCTGACGGCGATCGCCATCCTCTTTGCCATCCTCATGCTGCGCCCCATGCCCTTTTGCGTGCTGGATGAGATCGAGGCGGCGCTTGATGAGGCAAACGTGGACAAATTCGCGCAATTCCTGAAAAAATTCGCCAAGGAGACGCAGTTTATCGTCATTACGCACAGAAAGCCGACGATGGAAAAGGCAGATTGCCTGTTTGGCGTCACGATGGAGGAAAAGGGCGTCTCCAAGATCGTCTCCGTCAAACTCTCCGAGGTGGAGAGCCGCCTCGGCGGAGATACGATCGTATGACCGTGCCGGGGAAGAACAACCGCACGCTCGGACTGTCCGAAAAGGAGAAGGAGCGCTTTGCGGCGGGCTGCCTGCGCGTCTCTAAGCCTGTTTCCGCCGCGGAGATCGAGGACAAGACGGCGCTCGGGGATACTTTTGCCGTGATGCCGCTGCTGCCGCGCGGCTTTGCCGACCTCATCCTCGCCGACCCGCCCTATAACCTGACCAAAAATTACGGCGGGCAGGTTTTTTCCAAGCGCAGCGAGGAAGAGTACGAGGCGTACACCCGCCGCTGGCTCTCTCTGGCGGCGCCCCTCTTGAAGGAGAACGGCAGCATCTATGTCTGCTGCGACTGGCTCTCCGGTTTGACCGTGGGCAGGGTGCTCTCCGAATTTTTTACCGTTAAAAACCGCATCACGTGGCAGCGAGAAAAGGGCAGGGGCGCGGGAAGGAATTGGAAAAACGGAATGGAGGATATCTGGTTCGCCGTCAAGGGGGAGGGGTATACCTTTCATCTGGACGCGGTGCGGCTGCGCCGCAGGGTGCTCGCCCCTTATCGAGAGGGAGGCGCGCCCAAAGATTGGCGGGAGGACGGCAAGGAAAAAGTCCGCGACACCTGCCCTTCCAATTTTTGGGACGATATTACCGTGCCCTTTTGGTCGATGCCGGAAAATACGCCCCATCCCGCGCAGAAGCCGGAAAAACTGTACGCCAAGCTGATCTTGGCGAGTTCGGAGGAAGGGGACATGGTGTTCGATCCCTTCCTCGGTTCGGGGACGGCGAGCGTCGCAGCCAAAAAGTTGGGCAGGCGTTACTTCGGGATCGAGGCAAACCGTGAGTATTGCGCGCTGGCGGAAAGCCGTCTTGCGCGGGCGGAGACGGATAGACGCATCCAGGGGTTCGACGGCAAGGTCTTTTATGAGCGCAATATGCTTTGCGTACGCCGTAAGGACGGACGCGAGCGATGATCTTTTGCTGCCCGCGGTTTTTGCCGCGGGCATTTTGAAGGGCGGTTTCGATAAGATCTTTTCTTTTTCGGCGGAAATCGGCATTTATTTCTCTGCGGGGGATCGTATAATAGTTTGTGAAAGAATCCACTTCGCAGGAGCGCGCCATGGCAAGGAAGATCGTTTTTACGTCGGGCAAGGGGGGCGTCGGCAAGACGACCGTCGCCGCCAATCTCGGCATGTGCCTCGCGGCGGCGGGCGAGCGGGTCGTGCTCGCCGATACCGATTTCGGGTTGAACAACATCGACGTCGTCTGCGGCGTCGAGGGGCTGATCCACTATGATATCGTCGACGCCATCGAGGGCAGGTGCCGCGCGAGGCAGGCGCTCGTGCGGCATCCGCAAAGCGCCAACCTGTACATCCTCGCATCCAACCACACAGATCCGGAAAAGTACATTTCGCCGCAGGCGGTGCGGCTCATCCTCGACAGCATCGCCCGCTCGTTCGATTACATCCTCATCGATTGCCCTGCGGGGATCGAGGCGGGCTTTCACCGCGCCGTCGCTTCCGCGGAGGAGGCGATCGTCGTCACGACGCCGCACGTCTCTTCCCTGCGGGATGCGGACAAGGCGATCTCCGTACTCAAAAGCTATCGGCTCAAAAGCGTCGAGCTCGTCATCAACATGGCGCGCGGGGATATGATCGTGGACGGGGAAGTGCTCTCTCCGCGCGAGATCTCCGATATCTTAAAGACGCCGCTGCTGGGCGTGATCCCGCAAGACGACGGCGTGTTTTTGGGGGAGCGCGGCGGGAGCGCGCAGAAGGCGTTCCGCCTTTTGGCGGGCAACGTGATGCAAGGCACACGCCGCATCTACAACGCGGCGGGCAAGTACGGCGGGTTTTTCGGAAGCATTCGCCGCAGCCTCAAAAAAAATCTGTGAGATCGCGGCGGGAGGGTGAATATGAGAAAACTTACGGACAACGCGCGCCGTGCGCGCGCCATCCTCGCGCAGGACAGCGCGGCATTGCCGCTTGCGTGCGAACGCATCGCCGCGCGGGAGGTGGAAAAGGTGCTGTCAGAATTTTTTATCCTGAAAGGGGAGGTTTCCTTCAAGGCGCAGCGCAAGGGGAAGATCGTCATCACGATCGAAGCGGAAGCGGAGGGCGTCAAGCCGTTCGGCATCATCGGCTGAACGGGCAGATCTCCATATTTGGAATGAAATTTGTGAAAATTATACAAGATATAGTGCTTTTTTCAAAACTGTTGCAAATGCGACAGTTTTTTTCTTTGAAGATGGTATAATAATAAAACAGGAAATTCAAAACGAAAAGCGAGAGGTTTTGCAGCATGCAGGTGATCAAAAGGGACGGCTCCGTCGTCGGATATGACAGGACGAAGATCGCTGTGGCGATCGGCAAGGCGAATGCCGAGATGGACGAAAAGGAGCGGGCGTCCGATCGGGAAGTGGAGGAGATCCTTCTCTTTATCGAGGGGAAAAAGAAGAAGAGGATGCTCGTCGAGGACATCCAGGACATCATCGAGCGCAAACTGATGGAGCAGGGGCATTACGAGCTTGCCAAGACCTACATCATCTATCGCTATAACCGCGCCCTCGTGCGGAAGGCGAATACGACGGACGAAGCGATCTTAAGCCTTATCAGCAACGCAAACAAGGACGTGATGGAGGAAAATTCCAATAAGCACGCGCTCGCCGCGGCGACGCAGCGGGATCTGATCGCGGGGGAAGTTTCCAAAGATCTCACGCGCCGCATCCTTTTGCCGGAAAAGATCTCCAAGGCGCACGACGAGGGCGTCCTGCATTTTCATGACGCAGACTATTTCGTGCAGCCCATCTTCAACTGCTGCCTCATCAATATCGAGGACATGCTCGACAACGGCACGGTGATGAACGGCAAGATGATCGAAAGCCCCAAAAGTTTTCAGGTCGCCTGTACCGTGGTCACGCAGATCATCGCGGCGGTCGCCTGTTCGCAGTACGGCGGGCAGTCGGTGGATATGCGTCACCTCGGCAAATATCTCCGCAAGAGCCGCGTCAAGTTCGAAAAGCATTTCCGAGAGACGTGCCCCGAACTTTCTGACGAAGAGGTGGAAAAACTGGTGGACGACCGCATCCGCGACGAACTGAAAAGCGGCGTACAGACCATCCAGTATCAGATCAATACGTTGATGACGACAAACGGGCAGTCCCCCTTCGTCACCCTCTTTTTGTATCTCGACAAGGAGGACGAATACCTTGAAGAGAACGCGCAGATCGTCACCGAGATCTTGCGCCAGCGTTACGAGGGGATCAAAAACGAAAAGGGAGTATACATTACCCCCGCTTTTCCCAAACTCGTCTATGTGCTGGACGAGATCAACTGCCTGCAGGGCGGCAAGTACGACTACGTGACCGAACTTGCGGTCAAATGTTCGTCCAAGCGCCTCTACCCCGATTATATCTCCGCCAAAAAGATGCGCGAGATCTACGAAGGCAACGTGTTCAGCCCCATGGGCTGCCGCTCTTTCCTCTCCCCGTGGAAGGACGAAAACGGCAACTATAAATTCGAAGGGCGATTCAATCAGGGCGTCGTTTCCATCAATCTGCCCCAGATCGGCATCCTCGCCGCGGGGGACGAAGAGGTGTTTTGGAAGCTCTTTGACGAGCGGCTAGAGCTTTGCCGCGAGGCGCTCATGTGCCGGCATCGCGCGTTGCTCGGCACGAGGTCCGACGTGTCTCCCATCCATTGGCAATACGGCGCCATCGCACGCCTCGAAAAGGGGGAGACGATCGACAAATTGCTCATGGGCGGCTATTCGACGCTTTCCCTCGGCTATATAGGCCTGTATGAAGTGACGAAGCTGATGAAGGGCGTTTCGCAGACGGATCCCGCCGGCGAGGATTTTGCCCTGCGCGTCATGCGGCACATGCGCGGCGCGACGGATCGCTGGAAGGCGGAGACAGGGCTCGGCTTCGCCCTGTACGGTACGCCCGCGGAATCGCTCTGCTACCGCTTTGCCCGCATCGACAAGGAGCGCTTCGGCACCATCGCGGACGTGACCGACAAGGGATATTATACCAATTCGTATCATGTGGACGTGCGCGAGCACATCGATGCTTTCTCCAAATTTTCTTTCGAGGCGCAGTTCCAGCGCATCTCTTCGGGCGGCTGCATCTCGTATGTGGAGATCCCGAACATGCAGAACAACCTCGAGGCGATGCAGGAAGTCGTCAAGTTCATCTACGACAACATCCAGTATGCCGAATTCAACACCAAGAGCGATTACTGCCATGTGTGCGGCTATGACGGGGAGATCGTCATCAACGACGACAACGAATGGGAATGCCCCAATTGTCACAACAAGGATCACCGCAAGATGAACGTGACCCGCCGTACCTGCGGGTATTTGGGGGAAAATTTTTGGAATCTCGGCAAGACGAAGGAGATCAAGGCGAGGGTGCTGCATCTGTGAGGATGCGGAAAGATCCCGCGATCCGGCGCCCGATTTTCCGCCCGGCAAGAAAAAAGGTGAAAATTTTACCCGAAGACTTGCGTATGTGCGCGATCTGTGTTACAATAAAAAAGGAGAGCGGGCATGCATTACGCCGCCATTAAAAAACATGACGTCGCCAACGGCACAGGGGTGCGCGTTTCGCTGTTCGTCAGCGGCTGCACGCATCGATGCAAAGGATGCTTTAACGCGGAGGCGTGGGATTTTGCGTACGGCTCCGTCTATACGGAGGAGACGGAAGAAGAGATTTTGTCCGCGCTCGGAAAAAGTTATATCGCGGGGCTTTCCCTGATGGGGGGAGCACCGTTCGAGCCGTGCAACCAGCGCGCGCTGCTGCCCCTTTTGCGAAAATTCCGCGAGCGGTATCCGCAGAAGACAGTTTGGTGCTATACGGGGTATACCTTTGAGACCGACCTGCAAAGGGGCGGCAGGGCGTATTGCGAGGCGACGGAGGAGATGCTCTCTCGCATCGACATATTGGTGGACGGAGAATTCGTGGAGGAGAAAAAGGATCTGAAACTGCGCTTCCGCGGTTCTTCCAACCAGCGGATCGTCGATGTGCCGCGCTCGGAAAAAGAAAAAGCGGTGCGGTTGTGGCAGGACGGAAAATACTGAGACTTGTGCGGCGTGCTGTGCTTTTTTGTGCAAAGGAGGTCGTATGGAGAAGATCGAACTGAAAGTCAAAAAGCTCTTGCCGGAGGCAAAGCTGCCTCTGTACGGAAGCGAGCACGCGGCGGGGGCGGATCTGTATATGCTCAGCGAGCAGACGATCCGCATCGGCGCCAACGAGACCGCGATCGTGCATACGGGACTGGCAGTCGAGATCCCGGAGGGGTATGTCGGGCTGATCTTTGCGCGCAGCGGGCTGGCGTCCAAAAAAGGATTGGCGCCCGCCAACAAAGTGGGGGTCATCGACAGCGATTACCGCGGCGAGATCCGCGTCGCGCTGCATAACGACTCCAAATATATGCAGAGCGTCGAACCGTACGAACGCATCGCACAGCTGGTGATCGTGCCGTATGCGGCGGCGGCGTTCGTGGAGACGGAAGAACTTTCCGGGACAGAGCGGGGCGAGGGCGGCTTCGGCTCTACCGGCAGCAAGTAGGACAGTGCGGGCGCGTTGCCGCCCGTCACAATAAAATCTGATCAAGGAGAGAACAACTATGGCTAAGTATGTCTGCACCGTTTGCGGTTACGTGTATGATGAGGCGGCGGGCGATCCCGATAACGGCATCGCGCCCGGCACCAAATGGGAAGATATCCCCGAAGATTTTACTTGCCCGCTCTGCGGCGTCGGGAAAGATCAATTTGAAGAGGAATAAGGCGCGTCGATGCGGGCGGCGCTCGTCGCCGCCCGGACATTCCGCAAAAAAAATCAAAAATTTTTAAAAAAGCATAAAAAAACGGTTGAAAAATTTTTGATTTTCTTTTATACTATTATAGCAATTCAAAACGGGGATGTAGCTCACCCGGTAGAGCGATACGTTCGCAACGTATAGGTAGTCAGTTCGAGTCTGATCATCTCCACCATAACAAAGGCACGCATATTTATATGCGTGCCTTTGTTATGGTGGAGACAGCAGGGAGAACTTCGCGCAAGGAGAGTGCGGGAAAAGGGAAAAAGGTGCGCGGGAGTTCGCGCGAGCGCAGCGAAGCTCCGCAGAGGGGGCCCCTCCGGGGTTTCTGCGGATACTGATCATCGGTGGGGGTATATTTCCTGCGTGCTTTTGCTATGGTGGAGGCAGCAGGGAGAACTTCGCGCAAGGAGAGTGCGGGAAAAGGGAAAAAGGTGCGCGGGAGTTCGCGCGAGCGCAGCGAAGCTCCGCAGAGGGGGCCCCTCCCGGGTTTCTGCGGATACTGATCATCGGCGGATATATTTCCTGCGTGCCTTTGTTATGGTGGAGACAGCAGGGAGAACTTCGCGCAAGGAGAGTGCGGGAAAAGGGAAAAAGGTGCGCGGGAGTTCGCGCGAGAGCAGCGAAGCTCCGCAGGGAGAACTTCGCGCCGCCGCAGCCATGCCTGAGTTTTTTTGCCGAAGAGATGCGTCGGGGGATGCTTTTTTTGCGGAAACATGGTATAATAGGGATCATAAACAAAAACAAAGGACGGAGGACGGAGCATATGCAAGCGGAAAAGACGGAAAAGGTACGCGGACAGCCGGGCGCGATCCGTGCCTTTTTTTCCTATTACAGGCCGCATAAAAAATTGTTCGCGCTCGATCTTGTCTGCTCGTTCACGATCGCGGTGTGCAATCTCTTTTATCCCTTCATCGCCCGCATGATCATGAACGATTTTGTGCCCGGCCGCGAACTGAACCTGATCGTCATATGGGCGGCGGTGCTGCTGGCGATCTATGCCGTCAAGGCGCTGCTCACATACGTCGTCGGATTTTGGGGGCACGTTCTCGGCGTGCGCATCCAAGCGGACATGCGGCATGCCTTTTTCAGCCACGTCGAACGGCTGCCTTTTTCCTACTTCGACGAGACGAAGACGGGCACCATCATGTCCCGCATCGTCAACGACCTCTTCGAGACGAGCGAACTTGCCCATCACGGCCCCGAGGACACTTTTATGTCCGTCATCAGCATCATCGGCGCCGTCATCATGCTCTTTTTTATCGACCCGTGGCTGTCGCTCACCGTCATCCTGTTCGTGCCCTGCATGGTGCTTTTCGCGGTGAAGATGCGCGGGCGGATGAATGCAGCCTTCCGCGCCTCGCGGGAAAAGATCGCCGAAGTCAACGCGGGCATCGAGTCCTCTGTCTCCGGGATCCGTGTCTCCAAGGCGTACACCGCGGAGGAGAAGGAAGAGGAAAAATTCGACCGCGCCAACGGCGAGTTCAAAAAGGCGCGCGCGGAGGCATACCGTTATATGGGCATCTTTCAGGGCGGGATGGGGCTGTTCAATGATGTTTTGTACCTCATCGCCCTCGTCATAGGCGGGTTGTTCTTTTATTTTGACCGCATCGGTTCGGGAGATTATACGGCGTTCATTCTCTATGTCACCATGCTGCTGACGCCCATCCGCACCCTTGTCAACCTCTTCGAGCAGATCCAGGACGGACTGGCGGGCTTTGCGCGTTTCCGCGAAGTGCTCGCCGTTCCGGAAGAGAGCGAGCCGGACGAGCCCGTCGGCGTGGAAAAATTACAGGGAGATATTTGCTTTGACGACGTCAGCTTTTCCTATAAAAATAAAGAGACGGGAGAAAACGCCGTCCTTACACACCTCAGCTTTACCGTCAAAGAGGGGACGACGGTCGCTTTGGTCGGGCCGTCCGGAGGGGGAAAGACGACCGTCTGTCATCTCATTCCCCGCTTTTACGAGCCGGACAGCGGCACCATCTCCATCGGCGGCATCGATATCTCCCGCGTGACGCGGCGTACGCTGCGCAGGAGCGTCGCTATCGTCGCGCAGGACGTCTTCCTCTTCGGCGGCAGCATACGGGAAAATATTGCCTACGGCGACCTCGGCGCAAGCGAAGAGCGCATCCTCGAGGCGGCGCGGCGCGCCGACATCGACGAGTTTGTGCGTACCCTTCCGGACGGCTACGATACAGAAGTGGGCGAGAGGGGGGTCAAACTTTCCGGCGGACAAAAACAGCGTATCTCCATCGCGCGGGCGTTCCTGAAAAATCCTCCCGTGCTCATCCTCGACGAGGCGACCAGCGCGCTCGACAATTTTACCGAACGGCAGATCCAGACATCCCTCGCCGAACTCTCCGAAGGCAGGACGACCATCGTCGTCGCCCACCGCCTTTCCACCGTGCGCAGCGCCGACGAGATCGTCGTCATCCGCGACGGCAAGATCGCCGAACGGGGCACGCACGCCGAACTTTTGGAGAAAAACGGCGAATATGCCGCGCTCGAGCGTTCTGAGTTTTCTTCCTGAACCGCTTGCGGGAGGCAAAGCAGGCGGGAGCCCCGCGCGCTTTTTGCCCGGATCTTTTCATCTCTGCGGGACGGCTCTTTTTTCAAAATTAGCTTGTAAATTCGGCGCGGGTGTGCTATACTGTATAAAGGACGGGATCCGCCTCCTGCGGCGGTCGCCATCCTTTTCGCATACGCGCCATGCCGGGCATGGCCGCGAATTTACCCAAACGGACATTTTTTACCATGGCAAGAAGCAAAAAGACATATGTATATCCGCTCGTGGCGCTGCGGGGCAAGGTCATTTTCCCCGATGCGCCGTCGAGCTTCGACGCGGGCAGGCTGATCTCCCTGACCGCCGTTTCGCGCGCTTCCGAACGGGAGATGTGCCTGTTCGTCAGCCTGCAAAAGGAGGCGGAAAAGGAGCGCATTTCATCCAAGGACATCTGTGCGGTGGGCACCGTCGTGCGCATCAAGCAGATCGCGAAACTTCCTACCAGCAATCTCCGCGTCAGCGTGGAGGGGCTTTACCGCGCCGAGGCGGAGGAGATCTATGAAGAGGATGGCTGTTTTTACGCCGTCGTCACCAGAGTAAAGCCCGTTCACGGCGACGAGGTCTTGGAGGAGGCGTACTTCCGCACCGCGCGCGACGTTATGCGTGAGCTGACCGCGGGAGATATGCGCTTTCCGAAAGAACAGCTTTCGGAATTGGACAAACTCACCGATGCGGACGTGTTCATCAATCGTTCCATGCAGTTTTTGCATATCAAGGACGAGGTGAAGCAGCAGATCCTCGAGACGGTCAACGTCATCGAGCGGCTCAAACTGTACGAGCGCTGCCTGAACGACGAACTGGAGATCTCTAAACTGGAAAAGAAGATCGGCGCGATGGTGCGCCGCAGCATCGATAAAAATCAAAAGGAATATTTTCTGCGCGAACAGCTCAAAGCCATCCACACGGAACTCGGTGACAACGAGGAAGAAAAGGACACGCTCGCCCGACAGATCAAGGAGCGGCACATGCCCGCCGAGATCGAGGAGAAGGCGCTTAAAGAGATCGCCCGCATGGACAAGATGCCGCCGTCTTCCCCCGAATATACGGTCATCCGCAATTATCTCGATTGGCTGATCGAGCTTCCCTGGACGGAGGAAACGAAGGATACGGAGAATATCCTCGACGCAAAAAAGATCCTCGACGAAGACCATTACGGGCTGGAAAAGGTCAAGACGCGCATCACCGAATATCTCGCCGTCTTGCAGCTGACCAAGAACATGAACGCGCCCATCCTCTGTTTTGTGGGCCCGCCCGGCGTGGGCAAGACGTCCATCGCCAAGTCGGTGGCGCGCGCGCTGGGCAGAAAGTTCGTGCGCATGAGTCTGGGCGGCGTCAAGGACGAGGCGGAGATCCGCGGGCACAGGCGCACGTACGTCGGCGCGATGCCGGGGCGCATCATCTATGCCATGAAGCAGGTCGGGTCGATCAATCCTGTCTTTTTGCTGGACGAGATCGACAAGGTTTCCTCGGATATGCGCGGCGATCCTGCCAGCGCCCTCTTGGAAGTGCTCGACCCCGAGCAGAACGCCGCCTTCCGCGACCGCTTTCTCGAAGTTCCGTATGATCTTTCCAAGGTATTGTTCATCACCACCGCCAACACGGTGGACACCATTCCCGCGCCCCTGTTGGACAGGATGGAATTGATCGAACTCAACGGCTATACCCTCGACGAAAAGAGGGAGATCGCCAAGCGCTATCTCGTCCCCCGTAAGATCGAGGAGAACGGCTTGAAGAGGGAGCTTTTAGAGATCTCGGACGGAGCGATCGACGCCATCATCGAGGGCTATACGATGGAGGCGGGGGTGCGCAGCCTCGAGCGGCAGATCGGTTCGGTGTGCCGCAAGATCGCCGTGCGCTATGCCGAGGACAAAGGGATGGAGAAGCAGACCGTCACCGAAGACGATCTCGAAGGGCTGCTTGGCGTGCGCAAATATTCGCGGGATCCGTCCCTGCTCGACGGCAACGAAGTGGGCGCGGCGACGGGGCTGGCTTGGACGAGCGTCGGCGGCACCACCCTTACGATCGAAGTGTCCTGCATGCCCGGCAAAGGGGAGATCTTATTGACGGGAAAATTGGGGGACGTCATGAAGGAATCGGCGCGCGCCGCCATCAGCTATATCCGCGCGCATGCCGACCGTTACGGCATCGACGCCGAAGCGTTCGCCGGGACGGACATCCATATCCACGTCCCCGAGGGGGCGACGCCCAAGGACGGCCCGAGCGCGGGCATCACGATGGCGACCGCCATCTTGTCCGCGTTCACCCGCAAGCCCGTCCGTCGCGATATCGCCATGACGGGGGAGATCACCCTGCGCGGCAAGGTGCTGCCCATCGGCGGACTGAAGGAGAAGGCGCTGGCGGCGCACCGCGCGGGCATCACCAACATCATCATCCCCAAGGAAAACGAAAAGGACGAGGAAGAGATCCCTTCCAATGTGCGCGGGGCGCTGCATTTTATCCCGGCGGCGGAAGTGGATACCGTCTTCCGCAACGCCATCGCGGGGCTGTGACGTGGAGGCGAAGTTTCTCCTCTCCGCGGCGGATAAAAGGGGCTTTTATCGCAGCGAAAAGCCGATGATCGCCGTCTGCGGCAAGTCCAACGTGGGCAAAAGTTCGTTTATCAATGCGCTCGCCAACCGCAAAAAGCTCGCCAAGACTTCGGCGGAGCCGGGGCGGACGCGCCTCGTCAATTATTTCGATCTCGGCGGCTTTGTGCTGGCGGATCTGCCCGGTTACGGGTATGCGCGCGTCTCTAAGGCGGAAAAGGCGAAATGGGCGCGCCTTTTGGAAGATTTTTTCTGTGAGCCGATCGCCCACGTGTTTGCCCTTGCGGACATCCGCCACGACCCCACGGCGGACGATCTGACCATGATCGAGTATTTGACCTACCGCCGCCTGCCCTTTACCATCGTGGCGACCAAGGCGGATAAGCTCTCTAAAATGCGCGCCGCCATGATGGTGCGCGCCATCGCCGCCAAATTTAAGACGGGGGAGAGCAATATCCTGCCCTTTTCGTCGGTGACGGGGCAGGGGAGGGCAGAGGTGTTTGCCCTGCTGGAGGGCGTCGCCGCGCGCGCTGCGGCGGGAGAGATCGTTTCGGAGGAATAAAATGCAGCAGTTCAAAGTCCTTGCGCCCGCGTTTTTGGATACGTCCGCCGGCATGGCTGTGTTTATCGTGCTCGACGTCGCCGTATTCATCCTCATCGCGGCGCTCAATTATCGCTGGTTGTTCAAAAGGGTGTTCGACATTCTGTTTTCCGCCCTTTTTCTCATCCTGTTTTCCCCCTTCTTTGCGCTGTTTTTGGCGGCGGACGCCCTCTATAACCGCGCGGTCAACGCCTTTCCTTCCCTCTTCGAGGTGCGTATCTGCTGCGGCAAAAAGGGAAAGGCGGTGCGCCTGTACACCCTTACGACCGAGCGCGTGCTGCACGGCGCGGACGGCGCCCTGCTGCCGGAAGGCGAGCGCGCCACGCGGTTCGGCAGATTTTTGAAGGGATGCGGCATCAAATATTATCCGTTTTTGGCGCACGTCTTTACGGGCAGGCTGAGTTTTGTCGGCCCCGTGCCCCTCTCCCTCGCGGATGCGGAGGCGCTGCCCGAGGAGGCGCGCGCCCGCTTTGCCGTGCGCCCCGGTATCGTCTCTTCCCTTGTGCGCTACGGCGGGGAAAAGCTCACATTTGCGGAAATGTTCGAAGAGGACGCGGAATACGCCTTGCACGTCGGCCTCTTTCGCGATATCTTCTTTTTCGTCTCCCGCCTCGTGCAGAAGGTGCGCGGCGAAAAATACAATTATCTCGGAGAGACGGCGGGGCAGAGTTATCTCTCCTTTCTCGTTTCTTCCGGAGAAATGACGGAGGAAGAGGCGGCGGCGCTTGCGGCGCGCGCCGAAGAGCGGCTGCGCCGCAAAAAGCAGGAAAGGTCGGAAAAGCAGCTTTTCGGGGAACGGTACCGTTAAAGGCGGAGGGGTGCCATGCAGCAGCGATCCATGTTTATGCGCGAGGAAGACCAACCCCTGGCTGCGCGGCTCAGGCCGCGTACGCTGGAAGAATTTGTTGGGCAGAAGCATCTTTTGGGAGAGGGAAAGGTGCTGCGCCGCCTCATCGAGGGCGACAAGATCGGATCCATGATCTTTTGGGGCCCGCCCGGCGTGGGCAAGACGACCCTTGCCCGCATCATCGCGGGGCACACGAAGGCGACCTTTATCGATTTTTCCGCCGTCACGAGCGGCATCAAAGAGATCAAGCAGGTGATGGAACAGGCGGAAAAGAACCGCATCTACGGCGAAAAGACCATTCTTTTCGTGGACGAGATCCATCGCTTTAACAAGGCACAGCAGGACGCCTTTCTTCCCTTTGTCGAGCGGGGCAGCATCATCCTCATCGGCGCCACGACGGAAAATCCTTCCTTCGAGGTGAACGGGGCGCTCCTTTCCCGCTGCAAGGTGTTCGTCCTGCAGGCGCTAAAGACGGAAGAATTGACCGAGCTTTTGCACCGCGCCCTGCAAGACGAGCGCGGCTTCGGCGGCAGGCATATCGAGATATCCGACGATATCCTGGAGACGATCGCCGCTTTTGCCAACGGGGACGCGCGCAGCGCCCTCTCCACCCTCGAGATGGCGGTGCTCAACGGCGAGACGGAGGGGGACAAGACGGTCGTCACCCGCGGGACGGTGGAACAGTGCACCTCGAAAAAATCCCTTCTGTACGACAAGACGGGGGAGGAGCATTATAACCTCATCTCCGCGCTGCATAAGTCCATGCGCAATTCCGACCCGGACGCCGCCGTCTATTGGTTGGCGCGCATGCTCGAAGCGGGGGAGGATCCCCTCTACATCGCCCGCCGCGTCACCCGCTTTGCGAGCGAGGACGTGGGGCTTGCCGACCCGCGCGCTTTAGAGATCGCCGTCGCCGCCTATCAGGCGTGCCATTTTATCGGCATGCCCGAATGTAGCGTGCATTTGACCGAGGCGGTCGTTTATATGTCGATGGCGCCCAAATCGAACGCCCTGTATGCGGCGTACGAACACGCCAAAAAGGATGCGCTGACCATGCTCGCCGAACCGGTGCCCCTCGTCATCCGCAACGCGCCGACCAAATTGATGAAGGAGCTGGAATACGGCAAGGGGTATCAATATGCGCACGACGCGGAGGAAAAATTGACCAATATGCAGTGCCTGCCAA
>CALVHS010000004.1 GCA_944328665.1 uncultured Clostridia bacterium
ACCTCTTGGGCTTTGCGCCGCAAAGGGGGCGGCTCGTTTTGTGCCGTGCGCAAGCAAGCGTCCTCCCGTACACAAAAAAATAGCTTCCCTAAATGGAAGCTATTTTTGGTTGAGGTGACGGGACTTGAACCCACGACCTCTTGGTCCCTAACCAAGCGCGCTACCAAACTGCGCTACACCTCAATGAAAAGCATATCCTATTATATCAATTCTCCGATAGGTGTCAAGCGATTTTCCCGCATGTGGATAAAAATTTTTTGTAAAACGAAAAAAACGCGATGCCCGTCCGGATCGGTATCCCACAAAAATGCTGCGCCTTTTTGCGGGAACTCTGTCACGATAAATGCCCGCGCAGGCGAGCATGTCTGTTTGAAAAAAACTTCGAGGCGGACCTATAAGCCGGGTTCTGTCGAGCGCGGTCATTTATCTACGCTTACCGTCACCGATAAGCTCAAGCGGTGTTCACGGCTGCATTCGGGCGGGCAACCCATGTGAATGCAGCCCAACCTTGCATCGGACGGGGTTTACATGGCACGGAGCGTTACCGTTCCGTCGGTGAGCTCTTACCTCGCCTTTCCACCCTTGCCGCGGGGAAGCCCCGCGCGGCGGTCTATTTCTGTTGCACTTTCCTTAAAGTCGCCTTCACCTGACGTTATCAGGCGTCCTGCCCTGCGATGCCCGGACTTTCCTCGTCGCCCGCGAAGGGCGCCGCGGCCGCGCAGTCCGCTCGAAGCGATAATATTATACCACAAATTTTACAAAAAGGCTTGTTTTTTACGGAGAATATGATAAAATATATTCGGAATATTTTTTTGATGAGGAGATCGTATGAAAAAGACCAAGATCGTATGTACGCTCGGCCCTGCGTCGGAGACGGAAGAAGTCATTTCCGCCATGGCAGATGCCGGCATGAACGTTGCCCGCATCAACTTCTCGCACGGCACGTATGAGGATCACGCCAAAAAGATCGAGCTGATCCGCAAAGTCCGCGAAAAGAAGAACATCCCGCTTCCCATCCTGCTCGATACCAAGGGCCCCGAATTCCGCATCAAAACGTTCAAAGACGGGAAGATCACCTTAAAAGAGGGGGATACCTTTGCTTTTACGACCGAGGAGATCGAAGGCGACGAGACGCGCGTCACCGTTTCGTATAAGGGCATCTGCGAAGAGATGAACCCCGGCGACAAGATCCTCTTGAACAACGGACTGATGGTGTTCGAGGTCAAGAAGGTGAAAAAGCCCGACGTTATCTGTACCGTCGCCATCGGCGGTGAGCTCTCCAACCGCAAGAGCATGTTCTTCCCCGAAAAAGAGCTCAAACTCGTCTATCTTTCCGAACAGGACAAGAGCGATCTGCTGTTCGGCATCGAGCACGGCGTCGATTTCGTCGCCTGCTCGTTCGTATCCAAGGCGCAGGATATCGTCGACGTCAGGAATTTCCTGCACGACCATGGTTCCGACGATATCGACCTCATCGCCAAGATCGAGAACCGTGCGGGCGTGAACAATCTGCAATCCATTCTCGAGGTCTCGGACGGGATCATGATCGGCCGCGGCGATATGGGGGTGGAGATTCCGTACGAGGAACTTCCCGATATCCAAAAGACGATCATCGACGCTTGCCGTAAAGCGGGCAAACGCTGCATCACGGCGACGGAGATGCTCGAATCCATGATCAAACAGCCGCGCCCCACCCGTGCGGAGATCTCCGACGTCGCCAACGCCGTGTACGACGGTTCGAGCGCGGTGATGCTCTCGGGCGAGACGGCGGCGGGGCTGTATCCCGTGCAGGCGGTCGCCGCCATGGCGCGTATTGCGGAACAGGCGGAAAGCAAGCAGAATTTTATCCAGCAGATCGACGAAAAAGATTACCGCATCACGGGCATTGCCGACGCGCTCTCGCATTCGGCTGCCACGTTGGCGCGCGATCTGCACGCAAAAGCCATCGTCGTATGTACGCGTACGGGCGGCACGGCAAAAATGGTCTCCCGTTTCCGTCCCATGATCGATATCATCGGTATGACGACGGACGAACGCAGCTATCGCAAACTCGCGCTCAGCTGGGGCGTTCTGCCTATGATGAGCGAAGAGTATAATTCCGTTGACGTTCTCTTCCACTTTGCAAAGTGCGCCGCGCGTGATTCGGGGCTCGTGGAAAAGGGGGATACCATCGTCATCACGGGCGGAACACCCAACGGAAAGAGCGGAAATTCCAACCTCATCAATATCGAAACGATTTACGCGAAAAAACGGACGGCTTTTGCAAAAGCCGCCCGTTTTTTTCTGATTTTTTGAATGCAGCCGCATTTTAGATTAACAAACAGAAAAAAGTATCGTATAATGCTGCCATAAATGTTCAAAGCGCCGTTGCAGATAAATTGATATGCGCCGCGCGAAAGGGCATTTTCCAAAAGAAAGCAAATAAATATGGGGTTATAGCGCAGTTGGTAGCGCGTTTGAATGGCATTCAAAAGGTCATGGGTTCGACTCCCATTAGCTCCA
>CALVHS010000005.1 GCA_944328665.1 uncultured Clostridia bacterium
CCATAACCATCGTGATAGCTGCGGTCAGAGTCGTTTTGCCGTGGTCAACGTGGCCGATCGTGCCGACGTTAACGTGGGGTTTGCTTCTGTCGAATTTAGCCTTAGCCATTTTCGTTCCTCCAAAAAATTTTTATTTTTTAATGATAACTTGTGCGCCGAAGACTCCGGCATTTGCAGCTATCTATCATTATTGAAATGAAGCAGCTTATACAAGCAATTATAATTATAGCGTACTTTGAAAATAATATCAATCTTTTTGCGACTTTTTTTGAAAAATTTTTCAAAAAGCGCCGCTTACTCCGCCTTTTTGCCGCGCTCGCCGATGATCTTTTCGGAAATCGAGCGAGGCACTTCGCTGTAATGGGAGAACTGCATCGTAAACTGTCCGCGCCCCTGCGTACGCGAACGCAGATCGGTCGCATAACCGAACATTTCGGACAGGGGGATCTGCGCGTCGATGACCTTGGCGCCGTTGCGGTCTTCCGTGCCCGTGATCGTGCCGCGGCGGGAGGAAACGTTGCCCATCAGATCGCCGAAATAATCTTCGGGAGTGACGATCTCCACCTTCATGATCGGCTCGAGCAGAACGGGATTTGCCCTCTTTAAGCCGTCTTTGAAGCCCATCGACCCCGCGATCTTGAACGCCATTTCGGAAGAGTCGACTTCGTGATACGAGCCGTCGTAGACGACCGCGCGGAAGTCCACCACTTCATATCCGGCGAGGAAGCCGTTCTTTGCCGCCTCCTGGATGCCTTTGTCGATGGCGGGAATATATTCCTTGGGGATGGAGCCGCCCACCGTCTCGTCTACAAATTCGTAGCCCTGGCCGGGTTCAAGCGGTTCAAGGCGGAGTTTGCAGTGACCGTACTGGCCTTTACCGCCCGACTGACGCACGTACTTGCCTTCCGCTTCCACTGCCTTTCTGAACGTCTCGCGGTACGCGACCTGCGGCTTGCCCACGTTCGCTTCCACTTTGAATTCGCGCAGCAGGCGGTCGACGATGATCTCCAGGTGCAGCTCGCCCATGCCGGCGATGATGGTCTGCCCCGTCTCGGTATCGGTATACGTCTTAAAGGTAGGATCTTCTTCCGCCAGCTTGATGAGCGCCATCGACATCTTTTCCTGGCCGGCTTTGGTCTTGGGTTCGATGGCGACCTTGATGACGGGCTCCGGGAATTCCATCTGTTCGAGCACGATGGGATGTTTTTCATCGCACAGCGTATCGCCCGTAGTCGTCTCTTTTAAACCGACGATCGCGCAGATATCGCCCGAATAGATCATCGGGATCTCTTCGCGGTGGTTGGCGTGCATCTGCAAGAGGCGCCCGACGCGCTCCTTTTTCTGTTTGGTGCTGTTATAGACGTAAGAGCCGGATTCCAGCACGCCCGAATAGGCGCGGAAGAAGGCGAGCTTGCCGACGAACGGGTCTGCCGCGATCTTGAACGCGAGCCCGGCAAAGGGTTCTTCGTCGTCCGTCTTTCTTTCCTCCTCTTCGCCCGTCGCGGGGTTGATGCCCTTGACGTGGTCGACGTCGAGCGGGGAAGGCAGATAGTCGATGATCGCGTCCAAAAGGAACTGGACTCCCTTGTTTTTATAGCTGGAACCGCACAGCACGGGGGTGACCGCCATGGAAATGGTCGCTTTGCGCAGACCCTTTTTGAGATCTTCGACGGACAGGTCGCCGTCCTCGAAATACTTTTCCATCAGCTCGTCGTCCTGTTCGGCAACGGCTTCCACCAGTTCGGCGCGATACTTTTTCGCCACGTCCGCCATCTCGGCGGGGATGTCCGTCTTTTCAAAATTTTTACCGAGGTCGTCCTTATAGATCTCCGCGTTCATGTTCACGAGGTCGACGATCCCGCGGAAGGTATCCTCCTTGCCGATAGGGAGCTGGATGCGGACGGCGCGCGTGCCGAGACGGTCGCGCATCATCTGCACGGCGTTGTCGAAATTGGCGCCGTTGATGTCCATTTTATTGACATACGCGATGCGGGGAACTTTATATTTGTCCGCCTGACGCCATACCGTTTCCGACTGCGGCTCGACGCCGCCCTTCGCACAGAAGGTCGCCACCGCGCCGTCGAGGACGCGCAGCGAGCGCTCCACTTCGACGGTAAAGTCGACGTGCCCCGGGGTATCGATGATGTTGATCCTGTGTCCTTTCCACGTGCAGGTGGTCGCAGCGGACGTGATGGTGATGCCGCGTTCCTGCTCCTGCACCATCCAGTCCATCGTCGCCGCGCCCTCATGCACCTCGCCGAGTTTGTGCGTCTTACCCGTATAGAACAGGATACGCTCGGTCGTCGTGGTCTTACCCGCATCGATATGCGCCATGATGCCGATGTTCCTGGTTACGTCAAGTCCGAATTGTCTGGGCATACATTATACTCCTTCGATTAAAACCTGAAATGTGCGAACGCCTTGTTCGCTTCCGCCATCCTGTGGGTATCTTCCTTCTTTTTGACCGAACCGCCCGTATTGTTGAATGCGTCCATCAGCTCCGCGGCGAGTTTTTTGCTCATCTCGCGCTCGCTGCGCTTCCTCGTATTGATGACGATCCAACGGATCGCGAGGGTCTGACGCCTTTCCGGCCTGATCTCGATCGGCACCTGATAGTTGGCACCGCCGACGCGGCGCGCTTTGACCTCCAAAACGGGCATGACGTTCGCCATCGCCTGGTTGAAGATCTCCAAGGGCTCACGGTTGAGTTTTTCCTTCATCATATCGAACGCATCGTAAACGATTTTCTGCGCCGTCGCTTTATTTCCGTCGAGCATGATCTGATTGATCAGCTTGGTCACGACCTTGCTGCCGTATACGGGATCGGGCAATACGTCCCTTTTCGGTACTCCGCCTCTCCTGGGCATTGTTTTGTCCTCCTTTAAATTGAATTGGATGTGTCCGCGGACGATCGCGGAAAAGCTCCGCGAAAGATCCGCCGCCTTGTGCACAAATTTGTAAGGGTCGCCCCTCAGTACAGCTATCGCTTGCCCTTTCCTTATTATTATAATAAAGGATTAGGGTAGCGAACCTTCTGCCTTGCGGCATACTGCCTACTTTCTATCGGGGATATCAAAAACATATTCCGACAAGTAGGTTACATGTTTGCGGAAAAAGATCCGCCGCCCGTCTGCTTATTTGGGGCGTTTTGCGCCGTATTTGGAACGGGCCTGTCTTCTCTTGGCGACGCCTGCGGTATCGAGCGCGCCGCGGATGATATGATAGCGGACGCCCGGGAGATCGCGCACCCTGCCGCCGCGGATCAGAACGGAGCTGTGCTCGTTCAGGTTGTGACCCTCGCCGGGAATGTACACGGTACCTTCCTGCTTGTTCGTCAAGCGCACCCTGGCGATCTTGCGGAGCGCCGAGTTCGGCTTTTTCGGGGAAGTGGTGGAAACGGAAAGGCAAACGCCCCTCTTCTGCGGGCACTGCGCCATAATAGGCGTCTTGCTCTTTTCCGGCCTTCTTTCCCTGCCTTTTTTGATGAGCTGGTTGATAGTAGGCATTTTTTACCTCCTTGTAAGAATGGAATATATTTTCGATAAATTGCCCTTACGCAATTTAAAGAAAGCATTTTTGCCGCGCGGCGAAGCGGAGATCCCGCTTTTTGGGCACAAAAAAAGAACGCGCCCTTTTGCCGCGATAGATATTCTACCATTTTTCGACGGCTTTGTCAAACGAAATTCACAACTTTCCGCGCGCATCCCCCGTTTAAACGGCGGCTTGCCGTCCCATTTTGCAAAAAAAAGCTTGCGCCGCCGCAAAAAATCGTCAATATGCCTATCACGGGAAAACACGGAGGCCGCCATGCCGCGCCCGCCGGCGAAAAGGACAAAAGCCGCGCTCCCCTGCAAAAATAAATTTCTTCTTTTTTTTCGCGCAAAGAGTTGACAAACGCCGACAAAAGGGATATACTATCATTGAACATTTGAAGAAGTGTTCAATTGTAAGAAGCTATGGGACCGCAGACAAACGAAACGCGCGCGGCGCAGATCCGCGCAGCCATGCCCGACGACGATACGCTGTACGAACTTGCCGACCTCTTCAAGATGTTCGGCGACTCGACGCGCGCAAAAATTTTGAGCTGCCTGCAAGTACAAGATCTTTACGTCGGCGAGATCGCGGACGTGCTGAACATGAGCGTTTCGGCAGTTTCTCATCAGCTGCGCGTGCTGCGCGGGGCAAAACTCGTCAAAGGCACCAAGGAAGGCAAAGAAGTGAAATATTCCCTCGACGACGACCACGTCACCAAGATCATGGAATACGGCCTGACACACGTCAACGAGGGCAAATGAACGGGGTCCCGCGCCCTGTTTTTTTGGGACAATATAATTGAATAATTGTTCAATTATATAAATATTCAATAAAATGCGGCACTGCCGCGGAGGAATCCGTCATGAAAAAAGTTTACAAGCTGGAAGATCTGGACTGCGCCAACTGCGCTGCCAAAATGGAACGCGCCATCAACAAGATCGAGGGCGTGAACGCGGCAAGCGTCTCGTTCATGGCGCAGCGGCTGTCCGTGGAAGCGGACGAAACGCGCTTCGACGAGATCATGGACAAGGTCGTAAAGACCTGCAAGAAGGTGGAGCCCGATTGCAGGATCGTTCGTTAACTGAAAACCGTTATATAAAGAGGTTTTTATGAAACGCTATTCTATGAGCCGAAAGGACAGGAAAAACCTTGTGCGCATCCTCGTCGCGCTCGCGCTGTTTTTTGCGATCTTTATCACGGATAAAGTCATCGTTCTCGGCGATGTTTTTAAAGGCCCCGCCGCCTGGGTGTTCCCCTTCTGTTTATACCTTGTGGTCTATCTCATCATCGGCTACGACGTATTATGGCGCGCCGTGCGCAACATCGCCCGCGGGCAGATATTCGACGAAAACTTTTTGATGTGCGTGGCGACGTTGGGCGCCTTTGCGCTCGCCGTCTATCGCGGCGCGACGGGGCAGGAGATCGAAGGCTTTGACGAGGCGTGCGCCGTGCTCCTCTTCTATCAGGTGGGCGAATGGTTCCAGTCCTACGCCACGGGCAAGTCGCGAAAGTCGATCGCAGGGCTCATGGACATCCGCCCCGACTATGCCAATCTCGTAAAGGAGGACGGCTCCGTCGAAAGGGTGGATCCTTCCGACGTCAAAGTGGGCGATATCATCCTCGTCAATCCGGGCGAGAAGGTGCCCCTCGACGGCGTTGTCGTCAAAGGGAGCTCCACCCTCGACACCAAGGCGCTGACGGGCGAATCGCTCCCCCGCGAAGTCACGGAAGGCAGCGAGATCGTCAGCGGCAGCGTCGATCTCACCTCGCAGCTTACCGTGCGCGTCGAAAAAGAGTTCTACGACAGCACCGTCTCCAAAATTTTGGAGCTTGTGGAAAACGCCGCCGACCAAAAGTCCAAGGCGGAGAACTTCATCACCAAGTTTGCAAAATATTATACGCCCATCGTCTGCGGCGTGGCGCTGTTGCTCGCCGTCGTCCCGGGGCTCGTCACGACGGACTGGTCGACGTGGATCTACCGCGCGCTCTCCTTCCTCGTCGTGTCCTGCCCCTGCGCGCTGGTCATCTCCATCCCCCTCTCCTTCTTTGCGGGCATCGGCGCGGCGTCGAAGTACGGCATCCTCGTCAAAGGTTCCAATTATCTGGAAAAATTCAACGCCGCCAACATCTTCGTATTCGACAAGACGGGCACGCTGACGAAGGGCAACTTTGCAATAGCCAAGATCGCTCCCGAAAACGATGCGGAAGAGATCCTGCGCCTTGCCGCCATTGCCGAACACGACTCCAACCACCCCATCGCAAAGTCCATCGTGGCGCGGTACGGCAGACAGACCGAGAGCGGCTATACGCTCACCGATATCGCGGGCAGCGGCGTCGTGGCGGAAAAGGAGGGCGACGTCATCCTCTGCGGCAACGAAAAGCTGATGACAAAGTACGGCGTTGCCTACACCAAAGAGGCGGGTATCGGCACCGTGGTGTATGTGGCGAGAAACGGCGAATTTGCGGGCTCTCTCCTCATCGCCGACGAGGTGAAACCGGAGACAAAACAGGTCATCGGCGAACTGAACGCCATGGAATGCAAGACCATCATGCTGACGGGCGACAACGAAGCCATTGCAAAAAATGTGGCAGACGAGATCGGGCTCACCGGGCACAAAGCCTCGCTTCTGCCGCAGAACAAGGTGGAAGAGGTCGAAAAGCTGCTCGCGCATAAAAAACAAAAAGACGTCTTGTGTTTCGTCGGCGACGGCATCAACGACGCGCCCGTGCTCATGCGCTCGGACATCGGCATCGCCATGGGCGGCGCGGGCAGCGACGCGGCGATCGAAGCGAGCGACATCGTGCTGATGCAGGACGATCTGCGAGGGATCTCGCTTGCCAAACGCATCGCAAGAAAGACGATGGCGATCGTGTTCCAGAACATCGTCTTTTCCATCGCCGTCAAGGCCGCCATCCTCATCCTCTCCGCCGCGGGCATTGCCAACATGTGGCTGGCGGTGTTCGGAGACGTGGGCGTCGCGGTCATCGCTATCCTGAACGCCATGCGCGTCAACACGAACTATCAAAAAAGACGGGCGGCGCCGCGGGGAGAAGTTTTGCGGGGAGAAATTTAAAAAATTTTTGCAATCCCCTCGCGAACGGCTGACAAGCGCACGGATTTGTGCTATACTATAAGAGGAATAAGCGTATGGGGGAAAACGCGCGGCGAAAGTACGTGCGTTTTCTCCTTTTTGAGAAAACTCTTACGGAGGCAGAAATTTTGAGCGGATTTTTCGGCGTGGCATCCAAAAAGGACTGCGTGTTCGACCTGTTTTTCGGCACGGACTATCACTCTCACCTCGGCACCCGCCGTGCCGGCATGGCAGTCTTTGGCGAAAAAGGCTTCGACCGCGCCATCCACAACATTGAAAACTCTCCCTTCCGCACCAAATTCGAGCGGGACTTTGAAGAAATGAAGGGCCATATCGGCATCGGCTGCATCTCCGACAACGAACCGCAGCCCCTGCTCGTCCGCTCACACCTCGGCAATTTTGCCATCGCCACGGTCGGGCGCATCAACAATGCGGATCAACTCGTGCGCGAGGCGTTTGCCTGCGGCAAGACGCACTTTTTAGAGATGAGCGGCGGCAGCATCAACGCGACAGAGCTGGTCGCTTCCCTCATCGACTGCGGGCAAAACATCCCGGAAGGGATCCGCTACGCGCAGGAGCGCATCGACGGCTCGCTGTCCGTACTCATCCTCACGGCGGAAGGCATCTATGCCGCGCGCGACAAACTGGGCAGGACGCCCCTCGTCATCGGCAAAAAAGAAGGTTCCTTCTGCGTGACCTTCGAATCGTTTGCCTATCTCAACCTCGGCTACGAATACATGAAAGAACTCGGCCCCGGGGAGATCGACTTCGTTACCCCGGACGGCGCCGAAGTCATCGCCCCGCCGGGAAAAGAGATGAAGATCTGCACCTTTTTGTGGGTGTATTACGGCAACCCCGCCTCTACATACGAGGGGCTGAACGTCGAAGAGATGCGCTATCGCTGCGGCAACGCACTCGCGCGGCGGGACAACATCTGCGCCGACAGCGTGGCGGGGCTCCCGGACTCGGGCACGGCGCACGCGGTCGGATACGCAAACGGTTCACATCTCCCCCTGACCCGCCCCTTTATCAAATATACGGCGACCTGGCCCCGCTCCTTTATGCCCGTGAACCAAAAGCGGCGCGACCTCATCGCCCACATGAAACTCATCCCCATCGCTTCGCTCATCCGCGGCAAGCGGCTGGTGCTGATCGACGACTCGCTGGTGCGCGGCACGCAGATGCGCGGCACGGCAGATTTCCTATACAAGAGCGGAGCGAAGGAACTGCACATCCGCCTCGCCTGCCCGCCCATCCTCTACGGCTGCCCCTATCTGAACTTTTCCCGCTCCGATTCCTCCCTCGAACTCATCGCCCGCCGCAAGATCGCGGCGTTGGAAGGGAGCGACGCGGAAGAGACGGTGGCGCCCTATACCGACCCCGATTCTCCGCAGTTTGCGGCGATGGTGGAGGGCATCCGCGAAGAATTGCAGTTTACTTCCCTGAAATACCACCGCCTGGACGACATGATCGAAAGCACGGGCATGCCCGCCTGCAAGTTCTGCACTTATTGCTGGAACGGAAAAAAATAAGCTCCGTCCCGCATAGAAAAGCCGCCCCCGAAAGCGATCGCTTTCGGGGGCGGCCCTTTTAACGCGCGCCCTTTTCCGCCAGGGCGCGCAGCGCCCGGACGGCGGCCGCATCGGCGGGCGCCCACTCGCGCTCGTCGAGCGACGCGAGCGGCAGCCAGACGAGCGCCTCGTGCTCGACGGCGCGGTACCCGCCCTTCAGCCTGCATATATAGACGGAAAGATCAACGGCAAAGTCCGGATAGACGTACTCCGAGCGGAGCAGGCTGCCCTGCACTTCGATCTCGGCGCCGAGCTCTTCGGCGATCTCCCGCCGCAGCGCCCCCTCTTCGCTTTCTCCTTCCTCCACCTTGCCGCCCGCAAATTCGAATTTATGCGCGACGTACGCATACTTGCTTTCGCCGCGCCTGGCGGCGAGCACCCTGTCGCCTTGCAGGATCGCCGCCCCGACGACGTGCAGCTTTTTCATGCAGCGCCTCCCCGTTTTTGAGAAGTATACCACAATTTTTACGCGGCGTCAACCGCCTCGCTCCCCCTTTTCAGGCGATAGATCGCCGCCTCGATCTGCGTCGTCAGCCACCCTTCCAGATCGCCGAAATGCTCGATCAAAAACGCCCTGACCTTTTCGGGCAGCAGCGACGCGATCTTGGCGAGCGCGTCCGCGAGCGCCGCCTTTTGCGCCTGCTCGGTAAAGGCATTCTGCCCTTTGAGCGCCTCGACGTACGTCTGATACGTCTGCATGACGACGTCGGATACGAGCGTCACCGCCGAAGAGAGCATCGCCTGCGCCCGCTTATCGCCGATCTTTTCGTCGATCCAGGCGGTCAATTTTGTCACCGCGAAGGACACAGCCGCCGTCAGGACGATGGACAAAACGCCGAACAACACGTCGCTCCAATTCATCCCTGCTCCTCCCCGCATCCGTCACCGAAAAACGTTTTTGCAATAAAAATGCACATACGTCCTTTCATTTTTGCATCTCCCTCCTGTTTTCTTTCAGATCGCGCACGTCGTGCTGCAATTCGAGCACCTGTCCTTCCAGCCGGTATGTGCGCTCTACCAGCCTGTTGTGCCGTTCCACCTTCGCTTCCAGCTGTTTAAGGCGGTAATTTGTCAGCTTTGCGCCCGTCAGCACGCCCGCGAACGTGCCTGCCAACGTCCCCGCCAAAGAGACGACCGCCACGATCACCGTCGGCTCCATCTTCTTTCCTGTCCCCCATAAATCGACGGGTCTCTCCGTCCATTCAATTATACTGTAAGGGAAAAATACGAACCACGCCTTTTGCGGCAAGACGGGCGCTAAGGCGCGGCGAAGTCCGCAGCGCGTGCCGCGCGGCACGGACAAGGGCTGCGACAAAGCATGAGCGCCTCTGTTTCCGCTTTTGATCGGGCCCGTATTCCTCCCTTACAGTATAGCACATGCAGAGCGCGCGGCTCTCTCTGCCTGCCGAAAAACTTTCAAATATAAAGCGGTCTCTAATTTTTTGCTTGACTTTTCTGCGGGAAACTTATATACTTGATATGCATATAAATACATGTATGTTATCAATGGAAAAAGGAGAGAAATATGACAGTAAAACGCATTGCCATCTGCATCGTCGGCTTTGTGCTGCTCGCCGCAGTCATCTTCGCGACGAACATACCGCAGCCCGTCACCATCGGGAAAGGTGACGGAACGAACACCAAGGTGGAGACCCTGCCCGAACTGCGCGGCGTGCTGCGGGCTTTTTCGGGCAGCGACATGCCTTTCGGCAGCTACTCCCTCGCCGAAGAGGGGGGCGGCGCGGCGGAACACACCAGCGTAACGATCACCATCACCAGCGACCAGACGCTGACCTCTTCCTCTTCCGGAGATTCTTCTCAAAGCGAACAAGAGATCGCCTTCCAGCGGACGCTGCTGATCGCCGTCACGGAAGACGCCGTCTATTACGAGACGGAAGGCAGGCTGATCAGTAAGTCGTCCGACTACTCCTCCTCTCCCTACAGCGGCACCACCTCGACCAAAGAAAAATTCTATTACGACTTCTCTTTCTCTTTCTATCTTTCGTCGGAGCGCGCCCTCGTACGCGCGGAACGCCTGGACATGCGCTCCTCGTATGACCGCGTGTACACCGACAGGCAGGACCCTGCCCAAAACACGGAAGAACACACGGAAAACGACCTGCTCGGAGACGACGTGTTCACAGCCGTCAAGGAACATCCGAATACCTGGATAGACTGCAGCGCGCACACGGAGATGATGAGCGTGCTCTTCTCCGTCAACGAAATGAACATGGAGACCCTCTCTTCCTTCGACATCCTCTTTGCAGAGGCGGAAAGCGACGATACCGTGTTCGAGCAAAAGGGAGACCGCTATATCCTCTCGGACGAACGCCTGCGCGAGATGCTCGGCGTTCCCGCGGAAGAGGAGATGCCCGACGAGGACGATCCCCTTTCCTTCCTTTTTAACGGCAACGTCATCGCCGACCTCACCGCCGCCGATGCGCCCTGCCTTTCCGTCAACGCCAGCATACAGGCGTCCGCCTCCGCGGGCGAAGCGCGGAGCAAAAGCTCCGCCATTTCGAACGACGTGTTCCTGTTCGAAAACATCGACAACACAGTCATCCGCCTCTCGGATAAGCTGGAGCCCATCCCGCTGAACGACATCCTCGCCACGGAGGAAGCATGATCATGAAAGAGAATACCGCCGTGCTCCAAGAGACTGCCCAAACGCCCGAACAGGGCGGCGTCCGCTTCCGCATCGTCGCGGCGATCTCCGCGGTCACCGTATGGCTTTGCCTCTTCGCCTTTCTGTCGGGCGTGACGAACACATACGGAGAGACGCTCACCATCACCTGCGCGATCAATTTTGCCACCAATATCCTGCGCCTCGGCTCGCAGGACGTCTATTATACCCTCTCCAAGGCGGGGCTCGCCGTCGCCTATGCGGTCATGCTGATCCTGCTCATCAAAAACGCGATCCGCATCCTCGCCTCCCTGCCGGGCGCCCTTTCCCGCAAGTACGGCCTTGCGGAGCGAACGACCATCACGGGCAAGATCAACGCCTGCTGCGCATCCTCCTTTGCCATGCCCGTCTGCCTCAATATGCTCGCGCAGCTGCTCGCCAACGGCACCCCGCAACGGCTGTATTACGGCATACTCATCCTTGCCGCCGCCTATGCGCTGGTGACCGCCGTTCTGACCTCCCTGCCGAAGCAGACGAACGAAGACGACAAACACAATCATTCCGTCGGCTTTACGGTCTACGCCGTTCTGCGGCAGATCTTTTTCCTCGCGGTCGCGTACTTTATGCTCACCTTTCTCGTGACGCCGGCGGGATATCGCCTGTCGCTGGATCTGCGCGTGCTGTTCGGCGGATTTTTCGACGGCGTCTACGGGTTTGTCGAACTCTTTGCCGATTCCCTCTCCCAAGACATCGTCACCATCGTCTCCGTCTTCCTGTTCATGTCGTTTCTCAAAGACCTGTTCTGCGGCTTTTATGCCTCTCCCTATACGGGAACGATCGGGGAATCGGTGCGCCGCGGGAGCCTGCGCATCCTCATCGTCATGGCGATCGGCGCCGCGCTCCTCTGCCTGCAGACCATGTTCACGCCCAACTTTGAATTTGTGTTCGAAAAGAGCCTGGTCGCCTACTGGTGGGAATTTTTGCATCCGCGCTACGTGCCCGTATTGCTCGCCTGTTTTTTAGGGCTCGTTTCTTCCGCCTATACGAGATAAAAACGTTACGCTTTACGGCAAAGAGGGCCGTTCCCCGCATGCGGGGAACGGCCCTCTTTGTATTTGCTCTTGCCTCGTTATCTGCTCTTGTAATTTTCGCAGCAAGTGCAGCTTTCCGCATCGCAATTGCAGTCGTTGCCGACCACGATCCTGTCGAGCGTGCAGTTTTTTCCTTCGCAATTAAAGACGCAATCGGTCACTTCGCAGCCGATGGCATTGTTGATCTTGTTCATGCTTTCGACCTCCTTCCATCAGTATGCGCCCTTTTCTTCGGAATATTCGGAGCATCCCGCAAAGGAGACAAACGGGAACGGTTGACTTTTTGCCCGTTTCTGTGTACAATAAAGGCAGAAAAAACACCAAAGGGGCAGACATATGAAAGTGATCCTCAAACAAGACGTGAAAGGCACGGGCAAACAGGGCGAGATCCTCGACGTAAGCGACGGGTTCGCCAAAAACTTTTTGCTGAAAAGGGGCTTGGCGGAGGTCGCCTCCTCCGTCGCCGTCAACAGCCTGAAGCTGCAGAAGGAGGCGGAAGCGCGCCGCAAGGCAGAGGAGATCAAGGCGGTCAAAGAACTCGCCGCCAAGATAGACAAGACGACGGTGGAAGTGAGCATCCGCTGCGGAGAAAACGGCAAGGTGTTTGGCAGCGTCACTTCCAAAGAGATCGCTTCACGCCTTGCCGATCTTGGATACGATGTCGATAAAAAGAAGATCGCGCTCAAAGAATCGCTCAAGACGGTGGGCGACTATCCGGCAGAGATCCGCTTTATGGAAGGCGTCTCCGCCAAGATCACCGTCCGCGTCAAACCGGAATGACCCTCGTCGGGAAGGGCGCGGCCGCCGCAGAGGCGGCCGCGCCCTTCTTTATGCCCGCGCGGGCGCAAAGCGCCGCTTCTCCGCGCGGCGCAGCGCCCATTTGTAGAGTTCTCCCGCCGGGACAACGGACAGGGAACAGGCAAAGACAAATATCCACTGCCCCGCCGTGAGCGGAACGAGCGCAAACGCTTCCCGCACGAAGGGCACGGCGCACAGCAGCACATTCACGGCGACGCCCGCCGATACCGTCAACAGGAGCGCCTTTTCGCGCAAAATACCCCTCCCGAACGCGGATCCCCTTTCGGAACGGATGTTGAAGGCATGGAACAACTCTAAAAAAGAGAGGACGAAAAAAGTGACCGTGACGGCGGCGGCGTTGCCGCAGCGCGCATTGACGGACAGAAACGCAAAGAGCACGACCGCCGTCTGAAACAGGCCGTAAAAGAAGACGGAGAAAAGAGAGGAAGCGCCAAACAATTCGTTCGCACGCCGAGGCGGACGGCGCATGACATCCCCTTCCTCCCCCGCCGCCCCCAAAGCGAGGACGGGCAGGCTGTCCGTGATGAGGTTGATCCACAAAAGCTGCGTCGCCGTGAGAAAATCGCAGCGATACAGGAAGAGGGTGACGATCAAAATGGAGAGCACTTCCGCAAGATTGGTAGCGAGAAAAAAGCGGATGGTGCGCTTGATGTTGGAAAAGACCCGCCTGCCCTCGCGCACCGCCTTGACGATGGTAGAAAAATCGTCGTCGGCGATGACCATGTCGGCGGCGCTCTTGGTGACGTCCGTCCCCGACCCCATCGCAATGCCGATGTCGGCGGCGCGGATGCTCGGCGCGTCGTTGATGCCGTCCCCCGTCATGGCGACGACGCCGCCCGCCTTTTGCAGCCTCCGCACGATGAGCGACTTGTGCCCGGGACCGACGCGCGCAAAGACGCGCGCCCGCGGGATGCGATCGTCCAGCTCTTCCTCCGCCATACCGTCCAGTTCGGCGCCCGTCAGCACCTCGCTTTCCTCCCGCGCGATGCCGAGGCGGGACGCGATGGCAAACGCCGTATCTTTATGATCCCCCGTGATCATAACGGGCACGATGCCCGCCCCGCGGCACTCGGCGACCGCTTCGCGGGCGCCCCGTTTGGGCGGATCGATCATCCCGCAAACGCCCAAAAAGACGAGCCCCTCGTCCGAAGGCCCCTCCCCTTCGTTATAGGCAAACCCGAGCACGCGCAGCGCTCTGCCCGCCATCTCCTTGACCGCGGCCTCGATCCTGCCGCGGTCGGCTTCGGTAAGCGGGCGCACCGCGTCCCCTTCCATAAGGCGGCCGCAGCGGGAAAGAAGGACGTCCGCCCCGCCTTTGACAAGCCAAAGCCGCTCCCCGTCCGCCTCGGCGAGCACCGCCATGCGCTTTTTTTCGGAGGAAAAAGGCTCCGCCTTGCACACCGAAAAGGAGAAGGAAACATGCATGCCCTCGGCATAGCGCACAAGCGCCGTCTCCGTCGGGTCGCCGATGAGCGATCCGCCCTCCCCCCTGACCGTGTTGCAGGCGCGCATGCAGAGCAGCAGCCTGCGCCGCGCCGCCGTCATCCCGCCCCTTTCGGCGCCGCCCGCAGAAAAATCTGTAACGACCTCCTCCACCGTCATGCGGTTTTCCGTAAGAGTGCCCGTCTTGTCGCTGCAGATGCGATCACATCCGCCCAGCGTCTCCACTGCATGCAGGCGGCGCACGATGGCACGTTCTCGGCTCATCCGCTGCACCCCCATCGCCATGATGATGGTCACGACGGCGGGCATGCCCTCGGGGATCGCCGCGACGGCGATGGCGACCGACGACATAAAATTGCCGAGCGGCGCGGCGTCCTTGAACAAGATCCCGAAAACGAAGATGACGGCGGCAATGACGATGACGGCGGCGGAGACGAGCTTGCCGAGTTTGGATAGAAGTTTTTCCAGGGGCGTTTCGGCAGCCTCCGTCTCGTCGAGCAGACGGGCGATCTTGCCGATCTCTGTCTCCCGCCCCGTGCGGATGACCACCGCCTTCGCCTGCCCGCCCACGACAAACGTGGACGAGTGCAGGATATTTTTCCTGTCCCCCACCCCGATCCCCGCGGGAAGAGGCGCCTCTGCCTTGGAAACGCCTGTCGGCTCCCCCGTCAGCGCCGATTCATCGCAGCGCAGCCGTTCGCACGAGAGGAGACGGCAATCCGCCGGGATCTTATCCCCCTCCTCGAGATATACGATGTCCCCCGGGACGAGGCGGTCGCTTTCCACAAGCAGATCTTTCCCGCCGCGCACGCACTTTGCCCTGCCGACGGAAAGGCCGCGCAGCTTTTCGAGCGCGTGATCGGCGCGGTATTGTTGGATAAAACCGACAAACGTATTCAAGAGAATGATAAAAAGCAGGATGCCCGTATCGACCAGTTCGTGTACGTCCGCCGTCATGATCGCGACGGCCGCCGTGATCGCGGCGGCACAGATGAGCAAAATGGTCATGACGTCGGCAAACTGCGCCAAAAACAGGCGGAACGGGCCGCGCTTTTTGCCGTGCGGCAGTTCGTTTTTGCCGTATTTTTCCAGCCGCCTCGCCGCCTCGGCCTCGCTCAGCCCCCGTTCGTCCGTATGCAGGGCGGAAAGCACCTCTTCCGCCGTCATGCAAGCATAATCACGCATAACTGTCCCTCGCAAAAGTCCTGCTATCTATTGTATTCCCGGCAAAAAACGATTATGAAAGCGCCGAGGCGATAAAATTTATGCACCGAACGATGTAAAATCGTTTGACATTTTGCGGCAAACTATGGTATTATAAATAATGCCGATGACAAAAATGCCGTCGGAAAGACCCGTACGGGGGTGTAGCTCAGTTGGTTAGAGCGCATGCTTGACATGCATGAGGTCATAGGTTCGAGCCCTACCATCCCCACCATCAAATAAATATCCACCGGCATAGCCGGTGGTTTTTCAGTTTCGGGCTGTTAGCCCTCATATTACCGGCAGCGCGCAAGCCGCGCCTATGACGACCTGGCAGTCATGCAATTGTTACTTGCCACCCTTA
>CALVHS010000006.1 GCA_944328665.1 uncultured Clostridia bacterium
AAATGGTTCTCGCGCATATCCATTATAACAGATATCTTGAACTCAGGCGAGTACTTTGTGTTAAACTTTTTTCTTGGCATAAAATATGCACCTCCAAAAGTCTGTCCAACTTTTGGGGTGCATATCACGAGCTGCTCCTTTTCTAAAAATCAATAATCGATGCGGATCGTCTCCAAAATATCCGCATTGCCGATCGCGGCGCCGCCGCCCAAAATGACCGCCATCTGCGGTTCATCCGCCACAAACACATCCATCTGCAGCGCCGACGAGAGATAGTCGTCCAAGCCGATCAGCTTTGCAAGCCCTCCGGAAAGATAGATCCCCCCGTGCCAGACGGAAGCGGACACCTCTGCGGGTAATTTGGTCAGCACCATGCCCGCATATTGCACGATCTTATCCGCAAACACCTTGATACAGTCATAGATATCCGAGGAAGAGACCGCCACAGAACGCGGCCTCCCCGAAGTGATATCCCGTCCGTTGACGACCATGCTGTCGTTGTCGTTTTTGTAGAGGCTGCCGATGGTCGTCTTGATCTTTTCGCTCGTCTGCAGACCGATCTTCAGATTAAACGATTCGGCGATCTTATCTATGATCTGGCTGTCTATATTGCCGCCGCCGATATTGAGGGATACGCCCGCGATGATGCCGTCCAAAGAGAACGTCGCAATATTCGTGCTGCCCCCGCCGATATCGATGACGAAGGCGGGGCTCGTCTCGCTCAACGTCAAATTTTGCCCGAACGCGGAGAGGAACGGCACTTCGGCAAAGCGGACATAGCCGATATGGCAGGCGTCGGCTACGCGATAATACTTATCGAGCAGCTCGTCCGTTGCTCCGCAGGGCACGGCAAAAACCGCCTCCGTCCTGCGTGCGCGCCCCGGCGTCACTTCGATCTTTTTCAAAAAATAGGACAGCATGACCGCCGCCATGTTTTCGTTGACGATATCCGCTTCAAACACGGGCGAGACGATGGTCGTGAATTCCGCCGTCTTGCCGATAAGGCGCTTTGCTTCCTCGCCGATCGCCTTGACTTTTTCCGAGCCGGAAGCGACGGCGACGCAGGTCGGCTCCGCCAGCACGATGCCGCTGCCGATCTTAAAAATTTTGGTGACGGAAGAACCGAGATCGATGGCTAATTTTATCATGTGAGTAACCCGAATTTCTGCAATTGTATTCTGATTTCTTCTTCAGGAAGCCCCACGATATTCGTAAAACTCCCCTCGTAACAGTCGACCAAACGTGGATCGTCCTGGATCCCGTAGCTGCCGGCCTTATCCAACGGCCTGCCGCTCTTGACATATTCCCTGATGAAAGGCCTCTCCAAAGTGCGGAAGGTGACGGAAGAGCGGACGACGCCTTCCGCGCGCCTTCCTTGCAATATCAGGCACCAGCCCGTATACACTTCGTGCGTTTTGCCGCTCAAAAGGGAGAGAGTACGGCATGCGTCCTCCTCGTCTTTCGGCTTTCCGAGCATTCTGCCCTCAAACGACACGACGGTATCTGCGCCCAGCACGGCGGCATCCGGATGCGCGGCAAACACGCTTTCCGCTTTGCGGGCGGCGAGCACTTTGACCGTCTCGCATACGGAAAGCCCTTCCGTATGCTCGTCCGCCGCCGACGGGATGACCGTAAAGCGGGAGAGGATGTGGGACAAAATCTCCTTCCTGCGGGGAGAAGCGCTTGCCAAGATCAATTCCATAAACCACCGCACGACGCGACGATTGCCGCAAAAAAATTTGCGGCAATGCGGGCTTTACAGTATCTCCAGATTTTTGCGGAAAGACTTTTTGAATTCCGCATTGGCGGAAAGGGCGTCGCGGATCTCGAGGGACGCGTCTCCGTCCACTTCCGTCTTCATGATGACGGAATCGCCCAGGACGTCGCAGTTGATCCCCTTCACGGTACCGGAACTGCTCCTGTCCAAACTTTCGGCGATGCGCAACATGACCCCCAGCTTTTTGACAGCCTCGAGGTCGTCTTCCTGTACAATATCCCTGTATCTTGCCCAGTCTGCGGCGCTGATATCCTCCTTTTTATGGCAGCCTGCCACAAATGCCGCCAACACGATCTCCCTGTGGGTGATCCCGTACAGCGTGGCATTGAGGATCATATAACAGCTGTGTTTTTGATGATTATAGAATTTCACGCGCGTGCCGCAGTCATGCAGGGTCGCCGCGACCTTCAAGATCTTCAGATACTGGCGCGGGAATTTATGCAGGACGCGCAGCTGCTTGAAAAGCTGCACCGACAGGTTGACGACATGCTCGACATGCTTTTCGTCACATTCATAATATTTGACAAGGCCGTTGAGGCTGTACCCGAGGATATCGGAGATCGGCTTTTCCAGCGTGACGGGGATCGCCTGATTGAACATGATCCCCTCGCGCAGACCCGAACCGCCGATGACAAAATTTTCAAAATGCATATAATGCACAAAAGATTTGACGGCAGCCAACGCCGCGGGAAGGATATCCGCCCTGCCCGAAGAGAGCCCGCGGATCTTCTTCTTTTTGTCGAGATCGAGCACCTTGATCATATCGTAGATGGATTCGAAATCTTCCACGGGCAAATTATAGTTGTGCACGGTATCCAAAGGATACTTGCGCACGAGCTTGCTGATCTTAAAAATGTTGCGGAAGGAGCCGCCCACGCCGATCATCTGCACGTCCGGCTCTACCTGAGAGAGCCATTCGATGTGTTTGAGCTGTTCCGTGAAGAACTCCTCCACCTTTTCCGCCTGCTGCTCGGGCGTGAGATCGTCGCCCTTGAACAGGTCGGTCAGCGTGACCGCGCCGAAAGGCAGCGTCACATAATTGAGCATATTGCGGCGGTTATAATAGACGATCTTCGTGCTGCCGCCGCCGATCTCGAGGATCAGCCCCTTGGGGATATCCATCGAATTGATCACGCCGCGATAGACGAGGGTCGCCTCCTCTTCTTCGTTGAGCACTTTGACTTTGATGCCGCAGGTCGCCTGGATCTCATCCAAAAAACTGCGCTGATTTTTGGCGCGCCGAACCGCCGCCGTCGCCACGGCGATGATGCGGTCGACTTTGCTCGCGTCGCAGAGTTTTTTGAACATCTTCAACGTCTTGATCGTTTCCGATACGCGCTGCGGCTTCAAAAAGCCGTCCCTTTCCATATCCTGGCCGAGACGGACGCTCTCTTTCAGTTCGTCCACGACCATAAAATGCCCTTCTCCGAACAATTCGACGATCACAAGACGCGCCGAATTAGAGCCAAGATCAATGATCCCGATCTTTTCCACAATGACACCTCACACGCAAGATAATAGAACTTCTCTCATTTTCCGAGAAAACCACTTTCTCTATTATAAAAATCTAATCGAATCTATTATACCATCCTTTGCTCCGTTTGTACAGCCCATTTTCAATTTTTTGTGCATAATTTTTCAAATACAATAAATTTCAAAATATAATATTGAAATATTTATTGTTTTTTGTTTGGATTTTACATTACAAAAAGAAATATTGTAAATTATAAACAAAAAGGGCGGGCAAAACGGATGTACAAAATGCACAAACCGCAAGAGCCCGCCCCTGCAAAATTCAGGAAAGAAGCAATTTTTGCAGCGCCCGATAGCCGGTGACGACGGCGGCGGCGCCCGCCGCTTCCAATTCGCCGGGCTCGGAGAATCCCGTATTCAGCCCGATGCAGGCAAGCCCCGCTTTTTTTGCGCCGATCACGTCGTACTTTCTGTCCCCGACCATGACGGCCAGAGATAAGTCATTCACCTCCAGTTCCGCGAGCGCCGCGCGGATGACTTCGCTTTTTTCCGAACGCGTTTCATCCGGAAAGCTGCCGGCAACGGCGGAAAAATACCGATCAAAACCGAACCGCCGCAAGATAGAGCGGGCGAACGGCTCCGGTTTGGACGTCGCCACGGCGAGCCGCTTCCCCGCCGCCAGCAGCGCCTGTAAACATTCCTCTGCCCCCTCGATCGGCCGACAGAGAAAGACGCCCTCCTTCGCGTAATATTCGCGGTATATCTTTTTCGTGCGCTGCGCCTCCTCTTCCGTCATGCCGCAAAATTCCTTGAGCGCCTGCACCACGGGCGGGCCGATGAACTTATACAGCTCCTCGCGGCTATGTACTGGCATGCCCGCGCCCGCCAGCGCGCGCCCGATGCCGTTGAGGATGCCCTCGCTCGTGTCAAAGAGGGTACCGTCAAAATCAAAGAGAACAAAACGGCAGTTCATCCCTTCTGCTCCTTGATGCAGCGGCGAGGGCATTTAGAGACGCAGGCGAGGCAGCCGACGCACTTCGCATAATCGATCTCGGGCAGCCCGTCCCGCATGGCGATGGCGCCCTGCGGGCACGACTTGGCGCAAATGCCGCAGCCGATACAGCCGTTTTTGCAGAGTTCCATAACGTCCTTGCCCTTGCCGTGATTGGAACAGGCGACATACACCTTGGCGCGCTTGGGGATACGGCCGATAATGTGTTTGGGGCAATGCCCGATACAGGCGCCGCAGGAAACACATTTATCCCTGTCCACGGCGGCATAACCGCCGTCTCCCACTTCGATCGCGCCGTACGGGCAGATGTCCGCACACGTCCGCTTGCCGATGCAGCCCACGGGGCACGCTTTGACGCCGCCCGCGATCAGTTCGCAGGAAGCGCAGTTGCCATATCCTTGGTAATCGTATTTATCGTAACACGCGTTGCCGCCGTTGCAGTGCACGACGGCGACCGTCTCCTCCCCCACTTCGCCTCCGCCCAAGAGCGCGGCGATCTTCTCCTTGTTGGCGACGGGCGTCGCCTTACAGTCGGAAAGTTTTGCCTCCCCTTTGACGAGGGCCTCCGCAAATTGGGCGCAGCCCGCCTTGCCGCAGCCGCCGCAATTGGACTTGGCAAGCAGATCTTCCACCTGTGCGATGCGTTCGTCCTTATGGACGGCGAACACATGGGAACAGAGCACAAGGATGACGCCGAATACGAGAGCGAGGGCGAGCATGACGCCGCCCGCGATCAAGATCTGGATCCATGTTTCCATATTTTCCTCCCTTTAAGCGAGAATGCCGGCAAAACCCGCAAACGCCATCGCCATGATCGCCGCCGTCACGAGGGTGATGGGAAAGCCCCGGAAACACTTGGGGATATCCGCCCTGTCCGTCTTTAATCGGACGCAGGCGAGCAGCAGGATGGCGAACAAAAACCCGACGCCCGTCGCCACGGAGACGGCGAACGTCTCGATAAAGGCGTACGAACTGAACACGACGGCGCTGTTTGCCGTACCGAGAATGGCGCAGTTGGTCGTGATGAGGGGCAGATAGACGCCGAGCGCGCTGTACAGCGTGGGCGAATAGCGCTTGACGATCATCTCCGTGACCTGCACGAGGCTGGCGATGACGAGGATGAACGCCATTGTGTAAAGATAATCGATCTTCAGCGGCAGAAGGATGTAGTTATAGACGAGCCACGTGAAGACGGCGGAGATCGCCATGACGAAGATGACGGCAAAGCCCATGCCCGCCGCGCTCGAAAGTTTTTTAGAAACGCCGAGGAAGGGGCAGATCCCCTGATATTGAGAGAGGACGATGTTGTTGGAGATCACCGCCGCGAACATAACGGAAAGAACGGATGCCGTCATACCTGCACCTCCCCGAGCCGTTCGGCCTTTCCGCCGGAAAGAGGGAGAGAGGCCGCTTTCATCTTTTCCTTACGTTCGTTGACTTTTTGGATGACGAAGTTAAAGAGCGCCATCATGCAGCCGAACACAATAAAGCCGAACGCGCTTGCGCCCGTGCCCGACATGGCGGGAAAGCCGGGGATCTTCATCCCCGCAAAGGCGCCGCCGGCAAAAAATTCGCGCACGATGCCGATGAGGCACAGAGCGCCCGTAAAGCCGAGCCCGATGGAAAACCCGTCGATCATGCTGTAAAGCGGCTTATTGCAGGAGGCAAAACTTTCCGCGCGCGCCAAAATGATACAGTTGACGACGATGAGGGCGATAAACGCGCGCATGGTCGTATATAAGTCGGGCATGAACTTCTGCATGACCATCTGCACGATGATGACAAAAGTGGAAATGATGACGATGTAACAGGGGATGCGCACTTTGTCCGGGATCAGATCGCGCAGCAAGCTGACGAACAGGTTGGAAAAGATGAGCACGAAGGTCGTGGCGATCCCCATCGCGAAAGCCTGAAAGAGGCTCGTCGTCATCGCGATCGTGGGGCAAGTGCCCAGCACGAGCACGAAGGTCGGATTATTGCGGATGATGCCGCCCAAAAAGGTCTCCTTGATCTTGGTCTTATCCATGGTTCTCCCCTCCCGCGATCTTTTCGTTATAGTATTGCACGACCGCCTCCACCGCGTTTTTGACGGCAGCGGAACTGCGCGTCGCGCCCGATACGCCATCTACGGAAAGGGCATCCAACGAGGTCACATCCTTTCCCACGAAACGAGAATAAAAATCCGCCTCTTCCAATTTGCCGAGAAAAGTCTCTCCGTTCTCGCCGATGACGATCTTTTCGATGACGGTGCCCCTGATATAGAGATATATCTGCACGTCTCCTCCGTAACCGCCGCCGCCCGAGGCGAGAAAGGCATGCCAGCCGCCGTCGTCCGAAAGCGCGTAATAGACGACCGAACCGTCGCCGTATCCCGCCCCCTCCTCGTCCGTCATTTCGCTGAAAGAAGCGCCCGTGTCCTCCGCAAACTGCGCGTACGTCGCCGCGAGCGGGTCGACATAGGTAAAGCGGTTGACCGCGCCGAGCAACAGGCCGCACACGAGCGCGATGCAGGCGAGCACGCCCACCCCTTGCAACATAGACTTCACTTTCTCGCTCATTTTTCCCCTCCGGCCGCAAGGCATTCGAGCACCATCTCTTTCAGCGCTTGGTTGGTATGCGTCGCGCTCGTATCCGAGTCCGCGGAAAGGTCGGTCAAGCCCTCGATCTCCGCCCGCGTCTTGCCTAGGAACAGGGAGAGCTCCGCCGTATACCCCATCGTGCTCTGCATTAAGGGCACGATCGAAGAGACGGTATCCCCTTCCACGACGATATAATAGAGAAGCGGCTGCGTGTAATCATATTCGCTCAAATAAGCAGATCCTGCCGCGAGGAAAGCGGTGCCGCCGAACAGCTCGGAATGCGCACGATCGACGATATATTCCCCGCCGCGCTCGAATTTCCTGTTTTTATCAAAGTCCGCCGCGAGGAAGCACTCCTCCACCATGCCTTTGAGGGCGGTATTGGTGAACGTCGCGCTTAAATTCGAATCGGCCGAAAGATCCGTCAGCGCCGCCACTTCTTCGTATGTCTTGCCGATAAACAGAGACAGTTCCGCCTTGTACCCCATCGTGCTCTGCGTGATCGGGCGGATATCGCGCACGACGCCGGAGGCGGTATCGATCTCGATCTCAAAAGCGAGCGGCTGCGTGTAGTTGTATTCATCGAGATAAGCCTCGCCCTCGGCCGTGAAATAGTAGACCCGATCCCGATCCGCCGCCATCCCGCGGATAAAACTATAGGAAGCGGGAAGCGCGACCTTCTGCGGCTCGTCATACTCTGCGGCAGCATAGGCGGGCGTTGCCGCCGCCAGCACCGCAGCGAGCGCGATGCAGAGCCCGCGCATCGTCCACGCGGCAACGTGCGGCACGGGCCTTCCGTTCTTATCCGTTTGCCCGAAACGCACGGGCAGGATAAATCTGTCCATGACGGGCACGAGCAGGTTCATGAACAAAATGGCGAGAGACATCCCTTCCGGGTAAATGCCGAAACGGCGAATGATCATCGTCAGCGCGCCGATGCCGAAGGCATATAAAATGCGGTTGATCTTCCACTTCGGTGAAGTCGCATAATCGGTCGCCATAAAAAAGGAACCGAACAGCAGCCCGCCCGAAAGCAGGTGCCTGAGCATGTCGCGCGCACTACCATAGAAAAAGAGGGCGAAAACCGCCGCCGTGAGGCAGCAGACGAGGGGGATGCGCCAGTCGATCACCTTGCGCGCGAGCAGATAGACCCCGCCGGCGAACACGGCAAGTTTACACGTCTCTCCGATGCTGCCGCCGATATTGCCGAGAAAAAGCTGCAAGATCTCTCCCCAATATCCCCTGACGCCCAAAAAACTGCCGGCGAGCGCGCCGCCGCTCAGCCAGGTCGCGCCCGTCTCGCCGTCCGCCAAAAGATCGCCCGGCTGCGCGCCGATGTAGGACGCCATGACCGAACCGTACGCGAGCAATAAAAAGACGCGCGCCGCCGCCGCGGGGTTGGCAAAGTTTTTGCCCAGCCCGCCGAAAAACATCTTGACGACAACGATGGCAAAGACGCCGCCGATGAGCGGGATGTACCAAGGCGCGCGGGGAGGAAGATTCAATCCGAGGATCATCCCCGTCACGAGGGCGGAGAGATCGAACGTAAACGGCTTTTTACGGACGAGGTTATAGAGCTGTTCTCCCGCAAAGCAAGCCGCCATACAGAGAAAGACGAGCAACAGCGCATACAGCCCGAAATAGGCGACGCCGCAGACGAGGCAGGGCAGCAGCGCGATGAGAACGTCGAGCATGATACGGCGGACGGAAGCGCCGTCCGACCGATGAGGCGAAGGAGCCGATCTGTAATTGGCGATCTCAGACATCTTTCTTTCCTCCCCTCACATTCGCCGCGGCGCGGCGCTCCTGCAATTTTTTCTTGGCGAGCTTTACGCTCTGCACGAGGAATCTGCTCGCGGGGCACACATAAGAGCAACAGCCGCAGGCGATGCATTGCAGCGCGCCGTATGCCTCCGCCTCCTCCCACCTTTCGCCGAGCAACGCCTGCTCGATAAATACGGGCGAAAGCCCCATGGGACATGCCTGCACGCATCTGCCGCAGCCGATGCAAGCGGATGCGTTTCGGTTTTCACATTCGTCTTTGTCCAAAAACAAGAGGGACGATGTACCCTTTCCGGTGCAGATCTTCAAAGAGAAAACCGACTCGCCCATCATCGGCCCGCCGGATACGATGCGCCCGCAATCCTCTTTCCCCTCACAAAACACGGCGAGGTCGCGGTATGGCGTGCCCGTCTTGACCCACAGGTTCGCAGGCCTGCCCGCCGCCTTGCCGCTGACCGTCATCACCCGCTCGTAACAGGGAATGTTTTCCTCGACGGCGCGCTGTACGGCGAGCGCGGTCTGCACATTGACGACCACGACGCCCGCGTCGGCGGGAAGTTTCCCTTCCGGCACCGTCCGCTTGGTACAGGCATAGATCAGCTGCTTTTCCGCCCCTTGCGGATATTTCGTTTTCAAAACGCGCACGGAGACATTTTCCCCCGCCGCGCGGGCGAGCAGGGCGGCGGCGTCCTTTTTATTGTCCTCGACGCCGATGACGGCGCGCTCTGCGCCGCAGGCCGTCATGCACAGGCGAACGCCCGCCAGAAACGCCTGCGTATACTCGATCATCACGCGGTAGTCACAGGTGATGTACGGTTCGCATTCCGCTCCGTTGACGAGCAGGATATCCACTTTTTTATCCGTGCCCAGCTTGACCGCGGTCGGAAAGGCGGCGCCACCCATGCCGACGATACCCGCCTCCGCGATGCGCGCAAGGATCCCCTCCCGCGAGCGATCGGCAAGCGGAGGAAGAAACATCTCTTCCTCCGTAAAATCGTTCTCGATGAGGATATGTTCTCTTTTCTTCCCGGAAAGGGTGATATGTCCGAGCACCCCCTTGACCGTTCCGGAAACGGGGGAATAGACGTTGGCGGAGAGTCCCTCCGCCGCTTCGGCGATCAGCTGCCCGCATAAAACGCGCTCCCCCGCCTGCACGACGGGGACGGCGGGCCTGCCGATATGCTGCAGGAGCGGAACGTAGACCGCCTTCGGTTCGGGGCCGCGCTCGATGGGGCAGCCCGCCGAAAGCGCCTTGCTGCCGTGCGGGTGCACGCCGTTTGCAAATGTACCCAAAAGTCCCTCCTTTTCGTCCGCGCTTGTCTGCGCTGAGCCGCGCTGCGTCCGAACAGTTAAATTTTAACACGAAACGTGCGATTTGTAAAGGAAAAGCGCGAAAATTTTTCGATCGGACGCCGCTCAACGCAAAACGTGCCGCCGTCGGATGTCCCGGATCCCCTGCACCGCCTGCCAAACGGAGAGCAGGCATAAAAAAACGCCGAACGCCGAGCGCAGAAAGCCTGCGGAGAGAGCCTTTACATAAAACCCGCCCGCCGCCGAAAGCGCCGCGGCGGGAAGGATCATGAGGGCAATGCCCTTCGTCTTGACCAGCTTGTTGGCAAAATGCTCCTTGAGGGCGATGGCGGCCATGGGAAGGAAGGAAAGCAGATTGACCGACTGCGCCAAATGCTGCTCTACCCCGCACAAGACGGTCAAAATGGGGATGAGGACAGTCCCGCCGCCCATCCCCATGCCGCCAAGCACGCCGCCCGCAACGCCCGCGAGCAAATATACGATAAACCGCATCGAAACGCTCCTAAAAGATCATACGGACGCCCGCCGCAAACATGACAGCCGCGAACAAGAGGGTCGCCTCCCCCGCGGAAAGGCGGGACAGCGCCTTTGCGCCCAGCGTGCCGCCCAGCGTCACCCCGAGAGAGACGGAAAGGAACAGCTCCGCCGAAAAATAGCCGTTGATCAGATAAAATATGCCGCTCACGAGGCTGACGGGTAAAATGACGAAAATGGCGGTCGCATGCGCCGCCAACGGCGTAAGCCCCGCAAAGCCCGTCAGGATCGGCACGACGATCATCCCTCCTCCGCCGCCGAAGATCCCGTTCACCGCGCCCGTGACGGCGCCGCCCGCCAAAAGCGCCCGTTTTGCCCTGTCCATACTTCCCCCCTTGCCGCATTCGCCGTTAGTTTGCGCCGCCGCAGGAAAAATAAATCAAATTTCACGTTTTTTTAACTGTTATCGCTTGCATTTCATCGCCATTTATATTAAAATAGGATAGTACGATTTTGTGTTTGACCCAAAATTACACGAGTACGGTTAAATTCTCAAATTTTTTAAAAGGTGTTTTAACATGGCAAAAAACAGACAAGTTGGCAAACTGAGGTTCATGACCTGGCTTTTGGCTTTCTTCATGCTGATCGCCTCCTGTGCGCTCTTCTTCACCGCATGCTCAGAGGCCGCGGAAGAAGAGGAAGAAGAGACTACGGAGACGCCGACGGACACGCAGACGTTTGCAAACGGAAACTTTGAATTTTTCAACGACGGCAACGGCGCATATCTGATCTGCACGCCGAACAGCTGGACTTCCTCCACGCAGGGCAGCACGTCCCTCTCCAAATCGGGGATCGTGGACACCTCCCTCGATTGGGGCGAAAAATTCATTTATGCCAGAACCGAATATGAAAAGCAGCAGGACGACGAAAACACGGAAGAAGAACCGGACGAGTATTACACCGACATCGACAACGATTACGATGTGCCGGGATGGGATCTTGCCAATGCCGAGATCGGCGAAGATGACGACGACCTGACTTACGAAGATCTTTCCGCAGCCGATATCGACGCCGTCAATCCGGGCACGCACAACGTTGCCCCCAAGACGGAGGACGAAGAAAACGGCACGCACGTCCTGATGCTCCACAACTACCGCTCCAACGGCTACGGTACCGCGGCGAGATATGCCTCCTCCTCCGTCACCGTTCCCGCGGGCGCTGCCGTTACTTTCTCCGTTTGGGTCAAGACGTACGGCATGACATTCAATGAAAATACGCCCGTCGACGGCAGCCGCGGCGCATACATTGAAGTAGCAAACACGGTCGGCGGCACGCAGCAGGATCCGCTGGTCATCCAAAACATCGACACCGCGAAGCTCAATCCCGACGGCGACGACAACGGTTGGGTACAATACAGTGTGTATTTGAAGGCCTCCTCCTATGCTTCCTCCTCCTTTACGGTCTATCTCGGACTGGGCAGGACGACGGAAGTCAGCGACAATAACTTCGAATATGTGCAGGGATACGCCTTCTTCGACGACCTCACTTACGAAGTGATGACGGCCGCGGAATACGACGAAGCCGTGGCGGAAGGCACGGTACAGACCGCTCTCGATATCTATTCCAAAAACTCGAAAAAATATGACACCTCTTCGGAGACCTACCAAAACGAACGGGCGTACGCGCTCGATCTGGACGTGCTCCGCAGCCCCGCTTCCTCTTTTACCGTCGATACCGTGACCGTAGAAGAGACGACCTCGGAGCGCAACGGGAAAGTGTACGGACTGGACGATTATTTTGACGCTTCCGCCATCCGCGACGGGCAAGACGCCGCGCGTTCCGGGCTGAAGACTGCCGCCGACATCACCGCGGACAACGGCTACGCCTCTTCCGTGGTCGAAGATTTTGCCAAATACGGCGATCTCTTCGGCGGCGACGGGCAGATCTTGATGCTGTACAGCGGGCTGGGCGCCCCCTATACGGCGGAGATCGGGCAAGGCGACCTCACCGCTGCGGATACAGATCTGTTCACCCTCGCCAAGAACGAACATCTGATGCTGCGCTTCTTTGTCAAGACGAGCGAGCTCAACGGCGCCACGGGCGCGACGGTCACGCTCGTCGACCACGAGACGGAGACTGCCATCGGCGCGCTCGATACGACCACGATCGACCCCGTCGACCTGAAAGACGATACAAAGACGCAGGAAGACATCTTTGACGGCTGGCAGCAATGCTATCTGTATGTCACCAACGATACGGACAGGGAGATCACCTTTACCCTACGCTTCAACTTCGGGGCGACGGACATCGTGGATACTTCCCTCGACGATTACACCAACGGGGACGGCTATGCCGCCTTTACGGGCTTTGAATACGCCTACCTCACCGAACAGGAATCCTCCCTCGCCGCGACGGGCACCTATGCCGTGGAAGTCTCCCTCACGGGCAGCACCCTCGATGCCGATTCCACCGTCGTCTTTGACGATACCGCCTATGCGGGCAGCACGGAAGGCGCCGCCGCAATCGAAAGCGGCTTTGCAGACCTGCGCAACTACGACGGCGTTTACGGCAACTCGAAATACGTCGGCGGCAGCGAAACGGAAACGGGCAGGAACAGCCTGGAAACGGCGGGCCTGATCAATAAAAAATATGCAGCCAACTATTGGGGCGAAGGCGATGCGCCCGCGGCAAGCTGGATCGCGACGCTCGCAAACAGCTACACGACGGCACTGGATAAGAGCAACTGGTGGAACACGGTCATCGGCAGCGACGCGACGCAGCCCCTGCTGATCGTCAACACCCTTGCCGAGGCGGCCGACTCTTACGGGTTTGTGGGCGCGCCGAGCTCCGTCTCCGCAGACGCCTATACGCAGATCAATCTCCGCATCAAGCTGAGCGAAGGCGCAAAGGCATATATCTATCTGATCGATACGGACAGCGAAGAGGACGAAACGAAATATACGGATGCCCTCGGATACGCTTCCGGCGTCTCTTACCGCTATGACGAGGACGGCAACATCGTCGTCAAAGACCCTCACGAACACGATTTCGACAAAGAGACGGACATCCTCTTCTATCGGCAGGACAACGGGCTTTGGTCGACGAGCGAACGCCACGGCGGCGGCGCATATTACGCCAACCTTGCCAACTATGAGGCGGACGAGGACGGCAACCTGACGGACGGAGACGGCAACATCGTCTATTATCTGTACGAAGGCGCCTACTACCGCTATCACGACGAGGACGGCAACGATTACAGCCTGGAAGTCAAAGACCTCACGGACGCGGGCGTTGACGCAGACAAACTTGCGGCGGCGACCCTGCAGGGCGAAATGAGCAAGTCTTTGACGCAGGTCATCGAAGGCACGGCAGACAATGCCGGCAAATGGATCTACGTCAACTTCTTCCTCGCTAACGGCAGCGAAAGCAAAAATTATCGCTTGGAAGTATGGAACGGCTCCCGCGACAACGCGGAAAAGATGGCGGCAAACAGCTATGTGATCTTTGACAAAGTCAGCTATTCCACACTTGACGAATCCACCTTTACGAGCATGGTCAGCGAAAGCCTCGAAGCGCTCGGCGCGTCGGGCAAATTCAACGGCACCGTCTACGCGACCGCCGAGGAGATCCTCGAAGCCTACCGCGAAGACCCGTCGGCATTCTCGGAAGAAGCGGACGGCACGTCCATCCTCTATTACTACTTCTCCCTCTTCGACGACAAGAGCTATGCTCCTTACGACGGGGATAACGAGCTGGAGACGCGCGAAGCGGATCCCTATTCCGGATACGATCCCTCCACGTATGCGGATACCGTCTCCTATCTGAAATATAATATTTCCGACCCGGACGACGCCGATTACAGCGGCTATATCGAATACAACACCTTTGTCGACTTCGGCGCGAGCGAGATCGCCGTCGAAACGTCGGAAAGCGACACGGATGAGGACACCGACACGTCCACGGACGATACGCACGATCACGGCGACACCAATTTGTGGCTGCTGATCCCCTCCATCGTCCTTGCGGCGGCGCTCTTCCTCACCCTGATCTCTCTGCTCGTGAAAAGGCTGCTCTCCAACATCCGCAAGAACAGGTCGAATTACACGACGCAGTACGATGCAAGGCGCACCCGCTATGTACGCAAACTCAAGTTGGCGGAATCTTCCGAAGACGAGCCGGACGCGAAGAGCGGCGACGTGCTCCCCGAAGAGGATGAGATCGGCGAAGACGAGATCTACCAAGTTGAAAACGATCCGGAAAATCCTTACAGCAACGACGCGGAAGCGGACGGCGAAGAGAAGGATGACGGCAACAACTGACGGGTATCTGCCCGAGTGAAACGGCACAGCCGCCGCGCATGACCTGCGCGGCGGCTGTTTGCGTTGTATCTATAGAAAAGCGGGAGCCGTGACAGGCCCCCGCTTTGCGTCGTCTCCCTTTTACTTTCTTTTGAACAGAATGCGGCGGCAGCTGTCGCATTCGATATAATTGCCGTCCGACAGCTTAGAAAGTTCCGCGATGGAAAGCTCCATGCCGCACTGCGGACAGCGGTTGCCCGTGACCTCTACGACGACGGGATAGACCTTTTCCTTGCGTTTTGCCTTATACTTGGCGAGCGTGTCCGCAGGAACTGCCTTGCCCAGCTTGGCAAGCTCCGCCTCGATCGCGGCGATATCCGCGGCCCGCGCCTCTTTGACCGCCGCGTATTTTTCTTTGTACTCCTTATATTGTTTCTGCATGGCGATCGTCTGCTTTTTCGCCGCGGCGTATTCTGCGGAAGTCTTTTCGATCTGCTGCACCAACTTGTTGATCTCCGCTTTCAAATTGCGCAGGCTTTCCGCGATGGCGGAAGCATTCTTTTTATAAAAGGATATCTCGCCGCCCTGTTCGTCCACCATCTCGTCAAGATTTTCATAATCGCGGATGGTATCCGCGATCTCGGCGTATTTTTTCTCCAACCGCTCGAAGAGATGCTTAAATTCCGCCGCGCGCGCGTCCAGCGCCTCCAATTTTTCGGGCGCCTTTTCCAAAAATTTGCGCGCGCTCATATACTTTTTGCGCTCCTCTGTCGCCGCGATCTCCAATTCGACGGCACGCAGCTTTCCGTCTGCTTCCTGATATTGCAGCAATTCGTCGATCATATGATTCAAACCTCCTCGGATCAGAGCATGAATGCGTCCTCGTAGAAGAAAGAAGGCACGCCCAATTTTCCGCTCAGATCCTGATAAATTTTCTGAAATCCGTAATTCTCGCTCGCGTAATGGGTCAGCACGACCAACCGCATCCCCGATCCGAGTATATCGCAAATATAGTTGTGTTTGACATCGGAGGACAGGATGACGTCCGCGCCCTGCGCTTTGGCAAAGCGGATCGCCCCGTCGTCTATGCCTGCGCCGCAAAAAGACGCAGCGCGGCGGATCTGCCCTTCCTCGCCGTATGCAAGCAGCTTTTTCGTGCGGAATTCCTCCGATATATGCCCGCAGAAAGCCGAAAACGTCTGCGCGGGCACATCGTACGCGCGCCCGTAAGCGCCGCCTTCGATCTGTTCCTGCACGCAGGAAACATCCTGCCCGCCGATCCCGCGGGCGAGATGATAGTCGATGCCGCGCGGCGCAAAGTCGAAATTCAGGTGCATGGAAACGACGCCGATCCCCGCCCGCGCGCAATGCAGCAGGCGCTTTTCCACGGGCACTTCCTCCCGCAGCCCGGAGACGGGAAAAAAGAGGGCGGGATGATGGGTGACGATCAGGTTGCACCCTTCCCGTTTTGCCGCGGCGATCGCGCCCGACGACAAGTCGAGGGAAAAAAGCGCCCCGCGGATATCGCCGTCCGCATCGAGCAAGACGCCGCTGTTGTCGTGCGCGCCCGAAAGCCTGACGTAGTCGTCGCTCAGCCGCTTAGGATAAGCGCCGTCAATGACCGCATAAACGTCCGCAAGTTTCATCGTATATCTCCTCCGTTTTCCTGAGACGGGCTTCGATCGCCCGTCTGCCCTCATCGGCGCTCTGCAGCCATAGCCGAAGGCGGGCGATATCCCTCTCCAGCATCCTCTTAAAATCTTCTCCCGGAGAGAGGAGGTTGTCCCTTCCGTAGAGGAGCATGTCCTCCGTATAGACGGTCGTTTCGCCGCCTTTTGCGGCGCGGATGATGTCGTAATACTTCTTCTCCGCAAAGAAGGTACGATCGAGTCCGATGCCGTACCCGTGCCCGAGGAGAAAAGCGCGCACTTTATCCGCATTTTTCATCGGCTGTAAGACGAGTTTGGGAGGAAGAAACCCTTCCCGCAGGATCTTGACGATCTCCTCGCCGCCCATGCCCGCGATCAGCACCTGCTCTGTCCCCGGATCGACGCCGGAAAGCCCCGCGCAGACGACGGAACGCACCCGCCCCGCCCGTATGTACGCGGAAAGCAGCGTTTCCGCCTTTTGCAGGCTCTTTTCGCTGATGTCCGAGATCTGTGCGCTGCGGCACAGCCCGCGTTCCAGCATATACAGCGTACAATAGCCGTGATCGCAGCCGACGTCGGCAAATGTATCGCACTTTTCCAGCGCCCCGCACAGCTGCGCGAGGCGGCGCGTCGGCTTCATCAGTCGAGAAAATCTTTGAGCTTTTTGCTGCGGCTGGGATGACGCAGCTTCCTGAGCGCCTTTGCCTCGATCTGGCGGATACGCTCCCTCGTGACATTGAATTCTTTGCCCACCTCTTCGAGGGTGCGCGGCTTGCCGTCATCGATGCCGTAACGCAGGCGCAGAACTTTTTCCTCACGCGGGGTCAACGAATCGAGGACGCCCAACAGCTGCTCTTTGAGCATGGTAAAAGCGACGGAATCGCTCGGCGTCGTCGCGCGGTCGTCCTCGATAAAATCGCCGAGGTGAGAGTCCTCCTCCTCGCCGATCGGCGTCTCCAAAGAAACGGGATCTTGCGCGATCTTTTGGATCTCGCGCACGCGGTCTTCCGGCATGTTCAGTTCTTCCGCGATCTCCGCGGGCGTAGGTTCTCTGCCCAGCTGCTGCAAGAGCACGCGGGAAGCGCGCGTCAGCCTGTTGATCGTCTCTACCATGTGCACGGGGATGCGGATGGTGCGCGCCTGATCGGCGATGGCGCGCGTGATCGCCTGGCGGATCCACCACGTCGCATAGGTGGAAAATTTAAATCCCTTTTGATAATCGAATTTTTCCACCGCCTTCATCAATCCGAGATTGCCTTCCTGGATGAGGTCTAAAAAGAGCATGCCCCTGCCCACATACCGTTTGGCGATGGAGACGACAAGGCGGAGATTGGCTTCCGAAAGGCGCTTTTTGGCGGCCTCGTCCCCCTCCTGCATGCGCCGCGCGAGGTCGATCTCCTCGTCCGCCGACAACAGGGGCACTTTGCCGATATCTTTCAGATACATCTTGACGGGATCGTCCAAGCCGATATCCCGGAGCGCCTGTTCGAAAAGTTCCCTGTCCCGCTCGTCCTCGTCCACGATCTGGATGCCCGCTTCCCCGATCGATTTATAGATATAGTCGATCTGGTCGGGATTGGTATCGATCTTTTCGAGGATGTCGCAGAGCGCGTTGGTCGAAATGCTGCCCTTTTGGCGATATTCCGCAATGATCTGCTTGAGTATTTCGTTGAGTTTCTGTTCAGATACGCTCATTTGGAAAGTTTGTCCTCCGCTTGCGTTAAAGATTTTTCTGTTGCATGATCAATTCGAGGATGCGCCGCGTGATCTGCCTCTTTTTATCCTGCTCCGGTTCCGCGTCACACTGCACGCGCAGCAGAGACACCTCTCTGTCGATCTGCTGCCTCTTCAGCGTCCGCACGCAGTCCTCAAAATATTTTTCCGCCTCCGGCGTGGCAAACGGATCGCCGAGACTTAGATCGAGAATGGCGGAAAGTTCGGGCGTCTCTTCGTCAAAAATCGCAAAAAGGTCGCTCGCGCGGACATTTTCTCCCCGCTTTTGCCGCCCGATAATGTATTCTGCGATGATATTATGTACAGGGTCGTCGAATTTGACACAGGAAAGGTCGAAATTTTTCGCATATTTTGCACGAAAAAGCACGGACGCGAGGATAAAGCGGCACGCTTTGATCGTCCTGTCCGACCCGTCCTCGCCGCGAACGGGCTCTTCCTGCTGCGCCGCCGCGGCGGGAAGGTTGTCCAGATCCCTGCGCAGCGATTCGTACGTCATGCCCGTCTTGTCGCGCAAAGTCCTTAAAAGATCTTCGCGCACGCTCTCGCTGTCCGCTTCACGGATGACTTTGAGCGCTTCGCGGATATATTCTCTCTTCTCTTCCGTCTTGTTCAGATCGTACCGCCTGCCCACGACCGCCAGCTTAAAATCGATGAGCGGCATCGCCTCGTCCAAGCATTTTTGATAGCCTTCGCTGCCGTAACGCTTGACCACGTCGTCCGGATCAAGCCCTTCCGGCAGGGCGACGACGCGCACGTTCAGCCCCTCGTCCCGCAAGATCTCCAACCCGCGCACGGCGCCTTTTTGACCCGCAAAATCGCCGTCATAGCTGATGAGCACATCGCTCGCATACCGCTTTGCCAGGCGCGCCTGCTCCTTGGTAAGGGAGGTACCCATGCTCGCCACCACGTTATGAAAGCCCGCCTGCCAAAGGGAGACGGTATCCATGTACCCTTCCGCCACGATCAAATTTTTCAGCCCCGCCGCCTTCTTCTCTTTTTTGACGAGGTTGATATTATATAAGTTCTTGCTTTTGTCAAAGACGATCGTCTCTTTCGTGTTTTTATACTTGGCAAAATCCGTCTTTTCCAGCACCCTGCCGCCGAAAGCGACGACGTCGCCGAACGCGTTGATGATGGGAAAGATCAGCCGTCCTCCCTGCGCGTCGATGAGCTTGCCGTTGTCCGAAAGGGTGACCGCGCCGCTGTCGAGGATATCTTCCCGCCGAAACCCCTTGTCCAACAAAAACTGCGGCAGCGTCTTGAAATCGAGAGAGGCGCCCAGCCCGAATCTGCGCACCGTTGACGCGGAAAGTTTGCGCGACAGGATATACTCCACATGCGCATCCGCCCTGCCCGAATTGAGATTGTCGAGATAAAAATGGGCGCAGGCGTTCAAGATCTTCAACACCTGATCCCGTTTACGCTTTTTTTCCGCCGTCTTTTCCGAATCGAGGCTGACGTCCGGCATGGGGATATGCGCGCGCTCCGCGAGGATGCGCACCGCGTCGATAAAATCGACGGACTCCATTTCCCGCACAAAAGAGATGACGTCGCCGCTCGCGCCGCAGCCGAAGCAATGGTAAAACTGTTCGGGGGCGTTGACGGAAAAAGAGGGCGTCCTCTCCTGATGAAAGGGACAGCACGCCCAAAAATTCATTCCCTTTTTGGTCAGCGGTATATACGAGGAGATCACGTCGACGATGTCGTTTTTGTTCTTCAGTTGCGCAAGAAATTCGCTGTCAAGCCCCTTCTGCATCCCTGCCTCCCCGTCCGTTACGGTCACAATTCCAGATCTTCCTCCCGCAGCGCCCAGCTTTTGGGGATGAAGATGCTGTTGAATACGGCGATCGCATACTTATCCGTCATGGAAGACAGATAGTCCGCGACCACCTGTTCGAGAGGATATTCCTCCAAAAGCCGCCTGTAAAAGGCGGGCAGCTTGTCCTTATCCTTCTGAAAATACTCGTACATGGCGGAGAGCATGCGCTTGGCGCGCGCCTCTTCCTTCATGGAAAGCTCCGTGATATACACGCGCTCGAACATGAACGTACGAAGATGTTCGAGCGCCGCCGCTTCCGCCGCGCCCATGACCACGTCCGCCTTGCCGACGCTGTTTTCATAGATGGAGGTGATCATCCTGTTGATCCTGTCGCGCGACGAAGCGCCGAGCACGGCAATGTCCTCGGCGGGCAGCTCCGATTCGTGCAAAAGCCCCGCGCGCAGCGCGTCCTCGATGTCATGATTGACATAGGCGATGCGGTCTGCCAAAGAGACCGCTTTGCCTTCCAGCGTGGCGGGATGCCCGCTCTTTTTATGGTTGAGGATCCCGTCGCGCACCTCGAAGGTGAGATTCAGCCCCTTTCCTTCCTTTTCCAATACGTCCACGACGCGCAGCGACTGCACGTTGTGCGAAAAGCCGGCAGGAGAAAGACTGTTCAAGACGCGCTCTCCCGCATGGCCGAAGGGAGTGTGCCCGAGGTCGTGCCCGAGGGCGATCGCTTCCGCCAGATCTTCGTTCAGCGCCAAGCTGCGCGCAATGGAGCGCGCGATCTGCGAGACGTCGATCGTATGCGTCATGCGGGTACGAAAATGATCGCCTTCCGGAGAAAAAAAGACCTGCGTCTTGTTTTTCAGGCGTAAAAACGCCTTACTGTAAATGATGCGGTCGCGGTCTCGCTGAAAATCCGTGCGCATATTGCACGGCGTCTCCGCGCGCAACCTGCCCTTCGTGTTCTCGGAATGCTGTGCGTAGGGCGAAAGGAAGGCGCGCTCCTTTTCGTACGTTCTCTGTTTGACGGGATCGGAAATCATCTTCTGCTGCGGGATCGGACAAGGGATCGCGGCAGAAAATTTTTGCCGCGGCAGAAATCCCGCTATTCTATATATTAACCGAAAGTGTGCAAAAACCTTTTTTTTCGTCCGATTTTCTTAAAATTTCTCCGAAAGCACGAAAAATGCGCTCATAAGAACGCGCCGCCGTCTACGCGGAGCACTTCGCCCGTCATATACCGCTGCTCTGCGAGAAACAGGATCGCCGCGGCGGCCTCTTCGCACGTCCCTGCCCTGCCGAGCGGGACGCCCGCCGCAAAGGCGGCGCGCTCTGCCTCCGTAAGGCAAGCGTTCATGCCGGTATCGATCATGCCCGCCGAGACGCAGTTGACGCGGATCGAAGAGGGCGCCAGTTCCTTTGCCGCCGCCTTGGTAAAGCCGATCATCGCCGCCTTGCTCGCCGAATATGCCGCCTCACACGCTCCGCCCGTCTCACCCCAAAAAGAAGAGACGTTGACGATGCTGCCGCTCCCCCTGCGCAAAAAGCGGGGGATCGCCGCGCGCGTGCAGAGAAAAGCCCCCGCCGCGTTGACGGCGAACAACCGGTTCCAGTCGGACAGGGAAGTGTCCTGGATCTGGGCGCGCAGGGCGATGCCCGCATTGTTGACGAGCACGGACAATCCTAACAGGGAAGCGAACATCTCTTCCACCTGCCCTTCCTGCGAAACGTCGCAGCAAAAGGACAGGGCGCCCGCCCCTGCCTCTTCGATCAGGCGGCATGTCTCCCTCGCCCCCGCCCCGTCGCGGGTATAGCAGAAGGCAACGTCATAGCCTGCCCGCGCAAAGGCGAGGCAAGCCGCCCTGCCGATCCCGCGCGAACCGCCCGTGACGAGGACGGTGCTCACCGAGAGATCTCCGCGCCGCAGACGGCACAGATCTCGCGCGCGACCCCTTCCACGTCTTTGCCGTTGGTATCGACGGTATAATCCGCGCAGCTTTCATAGACGGGCGTGCGTTGGTCGAGCAATTCCTTCATCTTTTCGAAAGTCGTGTTTTTGAGCAGGGGGCGTTCGTCGCTCGTATGCCCCGTGCGCTCGAACAGTTCGGCGATATCCACCTTCAAAAAGACGATCTTGCCGTGCTTTTTGAGCGCGGCGCTGTTTTCCGGGCGCAGCACGCAGCCGCCGCCCGTAGAGATGACGGCGTTGTCCTCGTCCGAGACGGCATGCACGATCTCCGTCTCCATCTCGCGGAAACGCTCTTCCCCGTAAAATTCAAAGATTGTCGAGATCTTGCCGTATTTCTGCTCGATCAGATCGTCCGTGTCATACCAGCGCATCCCCGTAAGGTCGGCGATCTTGATACCGACGCTCGTCTTGCCTGCGCCCATCATGCCGCAAAGTACGATGTTCATAACAAAAAACTCCCTGCCGCCAGAATATAACTCATCTTGCCGAAGCCGACGACGGAACCGCGGCACACGGGTGCGATGACGGAAGTATGGCGGAATTCCTCCCGCGCCGCTACGTTGGACATATGCACTTCCACGACGGGCGTCTGCACGGAGGCGATCGCGTCGCGGATGGCGTAACTGTAATGGGTAAAAGCGCCCGCGTTGAGGATGATCCCGTCCGCATCCGACTGCTGGATGCGCGTGCAGATCTCCCCTTCGAGATTGCTCTGGAAAAATTCACATTCTGCGCCGTGCGCCTCGCAAAATCCCGCGATCTCTGCGTCGATCTCCGCGAGCGTCTCCGACCCATACACGGACTTTTCCCTTTTCCCCGTCATGTTCAGGTTGACGCCGTTTATAAACAGCAGTTTCATGCCCCGTATTCCTCCTTATATTTTACAAAGAGCGCCTTCGCTTCCGCCGCGGAAGGCGCGCGCCCGAGAATGATGCAGTCGGCATAATA
>CALVHS010000007.1 GCA_944328665.1 uncultured Clostridia bacterium
AAGATTTTTGCGCGCTCTCGTCGGAAGGATTGGCGAAGTTTATGTAATAGGGCGCATGCACGCTGATGGCGACCCCCTGCGCGCGAAACGCCTCGCCGATGGAGATCGCCTTATCCTCCGTCATGCGAACGCCGCGCCCGAAAGAATATTCGAAGCAATCCAGCCCCATGTCCCTGACAAATTTTGCCGACTGCTCGGTATGGGAATATCCCGCCGCATAAAAACTTTCGCTGTTGCCGCTCGGGCCGAACAATATCATCGTATCTTCTCCAAATCTCTTTCTAATTGCCGCCTGAGTTCTTCCGCCGAAGAAAACTTCATGACCGGGCGCAAAAAACGATCGAAGCGCACCGTCAACGTCTTGCCGTACAGATCGCCGGAAAACCCGTCAAGATAGGTCTCGCAGACGACGCGCCCGTCCCCGAACGTGGGACGCGCGCCGTAATTGGCGATGCCGCGATACTCCCTTCCGCAGACTTCGGCGCGCACTGCGTACACCCCCTGCCGCAGCGGATACTTGCCCTCCTGCGGATGCAGGTTCGCCGTCGGAAAACCCAGCCTGCGGCCGACGTGCCTGCCTTCCGTCTCCACCTGCCCGGAGATGAAATAACGGTCGCCGAGCAGCGCGTTGAGGGAGGAGACGTCCCCTTTGTCTAAATACTTTTTGGCGAGCGAAGCGGAAGCCTTTTCCCCGCCGATCGAAACAATAGGCATGATCTCTGCCGGGATCCCGCGTTTTTGACAGTACTCTGCCAGACATACTTTGCCGCAGCTTGCCCCTTTCCCGAAGCGGAGATCCTCTCCGCAGACAAAAGCGCGCACGCCGCAGCTTCGGGTGACGACGTCGAGAAAGGTTTCCCCTTCCGTGTTTTTGAACTCCTCGTCAAAGGGGGCGGCGCAGACATAATCTACGCCCAAAGAGGACAAGATGGCTACGCGCTCGGAAAAGACATAGACCTGCGCCCCCCTCTTGGCGTCCGTAAAGGTCAGCGCGGCGAGGGAAACGCCGCGGCTTTGCGCCAGCTCCTTTGCCCGCGCGATCAGTTTTCTGTGCCCGATATGCACCGCATCAAAATAACCGAGCAGAAAGACGCAGTCCTCTCCCCTCTCTCCATACCGCACTATGCGCATATCTTTACCTTGGCGCGCAACAGCGCGCCGTCGCTCTCCGCGATGCCGTAAAATTCGTCATCGAGGTAGAGCTTATATGACCCGGCCTTTTCGGCACAGGCAAGCGCCTGCCCGTTGCGCAAGCGCCATGCATCCTTTCCGTCAAAGTCGAGGGAGGGCATCTCAAACACCGCATCCGGCGGCACGAGATGCGCACGCCAATCGGAAAGATCGTCCAACCCGACCGCATCTTCCAGGGCAAATGCCCCGCTCTTTTCGCGCACGAGCGAAGCCATGACTGCCGACGTACACAGCCGCGCGGCGATATCGCGCGCCAGCGAACGGATATACGTCCCGCCCCCGCACCGGATAAAAAAAGTATACTCGTTCCCTGCCCCGCCCGACAGCGTCAGTTCGTTGATCTTGACGCGGCGGCTTTCGAGCGCCACGGGCTGCCCTTGCCGCGCGAGGCGGTAAGCGCGTACGCCGTTGACGTTTTTAGCGCTGAACGCGGGGGGGAGCTGATCGATCTCTCCCGTAAATTCCGGAAGGACAGCGGCGATCTCTTCCGCGGAAGGCACATACAGCCCCTCCCGCAGGAGTTTGCCCGTCACGTCCAACGTGTCCGTCTCTTCCCCGAAGCGGAACACGGCGCGGTATGCCTTTTCCTTTTCGAGAAGATAGCCAAAAAGGCGCGCGGCATTGCCGAGCGCAACGGGCAGCACGCCGCTCGCCATCGGGTCGAGCGTGCCCATATGCCCGCAGGGAACGCCCGCCGCCCGGCGCACCTTGGAAACAGCCGCCGCGCTCGAGATCCCGGAGGGTTTGTTCAGATTGATAAATCCGCTGATATTTTCCATAGGCGCTCAGTCGGGAAGATGCTGTAAAATGGTATAGCGCAGCTTGTCGACGATCTCTTCGAATTCGCCGAAAAGCATGCATCCGCTCGCCAAAATATGCCCGCCGCCCCCATAGACGGCGGCGATCTCGTTGACGTTCGCCGTGCCCTTGGAACGGAGAGAAACTTTAAATTTGCCCCGCCCCGTCTCAAGCAGGCAGGCGGCGACTTCCACCCCGTCTATACCGAGCGGAAAGTCGATAAACCCCTCCGTCATGTCCGAAGAGGCGCCCGTACGCTTGAGATCCGCTTCCCGCACCGAAATGAGGGCGATCCTGCCGCCCGCAAAATAGCGGATCTTTTCCATCGTCTCGCCAAACAGCTTCGCGCGCTCGCGCGTCTGCCGTTTGAACATATTATACTGCACGAGATGGATATCCGCCCCGCATTCCGCGAGATATGCAGCCGTGCGGAAAGTCTCCGCCGTCACGTTTTTGTGCGCAAAGTTGCCCGTATCCGAACTCAATCCCATCATGAGATAGTTGGCGGTCAGCCCGTCGCGTATGCCGCCGAAAAGGGGCGCAAGGCGCGCCACGATCTGACAGCAGGCAGCGACGTCCTCAATATAGCGGTAGTCGCCGAACCGTGTATTGGAGATGTGATGGTCGATATTGAACTTGACCTTTTTGGCTTTGGAAAAGAGCTCGCCGTATCTGCCGAGGCGGTTCTCGTCGCTCGAATCGACGGCGATAAAAGCCGCCGCCTCCGTGTCCGGCGGCGCGGAAAACGCTTCCGTCCCCGGCAGAAATTTAAATTTTTCGGGAATGGCGCTTTCACAGGCGACGGAACAGCGGACGCCGCAGCCTTCCAAAAGCCTTTTAAGGCCCATCGCCGCGCCGATCGCGTCCCCATCCGGACGCATATGGCAGAAGATGACCGCGCTCTCCTGCTCTTTCAGTTTTTCCGCCAACGCCTCCGGCGTCATGACTTGTCCTCCCCTCCGGCTTCCTCTTCTTCCAGTTTGCGGATGATCCGGTCGATCTTTTCGCCGTATTCCATGCTGCCGTCCCGCAAAAAGCGGATCTCGGGCACGGTGCGCGAGCGCATCATCTGCGACAATTCGTGGCGGATGAACCCCGCATGGGCGCAAAGCTCGTCGAACGTCGCCTGCTCCTCCTCCTTATTCCCGGCGAGGACGCTGACGTAGATCTTCGCATTTTTCAGATCGGGCGAGACGTCCGCGCCCGTGACGCTGACCAATCCCCTGATCTTATCCGTTCTGTTTTTGAGGGTCGTGGAAATGATCTCATAGACCGCTTTTTGATATTCGGAAGAGAGCCTCTCTCCCCGCAATGATCTCATGGTTTGCCTCCTTTTTCGGGCACTGCCCCGTCACGCTCTGCAAAAAGCCCGCCGCGGCATTCTCCGTGGCGGGCAGCCACCCGCCTTTACGCGGGGATCTCTTCGGTGATGTAGCACTCGATGACGTCGCCGACCTGGATGCCGTCGAACCCGTCGATGCTGACGCCGCACTCGAAGCCGCCCGAGACTTCCTTGACGTCGTCCTTGAAGCGCTTGAGCTGGCGCACCGCCCCTTCGACGATCATGATATCGTCGCGGTAGATGCGCAGCTTGCCGTTGCGCACGAGTTTGCCCTCCGTCACATAGCAGCCCGCGACCATGCCGACGCCCGTGATGCGGAAGGTTTGCAGGACGTCGCACTTGCCCGTCATCACTTCCCTGTACTTCGGCGCGAGCATGCCCTTGAGCGCCGCCCGGATATCGTCAAGCAATTCATAGATGATCCTGTATGTGCGCACGTCCACGCCGCTGCGCTCGGCGAGCGCCTTCGCCTTGGTATCGGGCCGCACGTTGAAGCCGACGATGATCGCATTGGAAGAATCGGCGAGCATGACGTCCGATTCGGTGATCGCGCCCGCGCCGCTGTGCAGGATATGCACGCGCACTTCGTCGTTGGAAAGTTTCAAAAGAGACTGCTTGACCGCCTCGACAGAGCCCTGCACATCCCCTTTGACGATGATGTTCAAGCCCTTGAGTTTGCCCTCCGCGATCTTGCCGAACACGTCGTCGAGGGTCACGCGCGTCTGGGACTTGATCATCGACTCGCTCTCTTTGCGCTTCCTCTCTTCGAGCACCTGCTTCAGGAGTTTATCCTGTTCGACGGCGATGATGGAATCGCCCGCGTTCGGCACCTCTTCCAAGCCGAGGATGGAGACCGCCATCGAAGGGCCGGCGGACTTGACCGTCCTGCCCTTATCGTCGATCATGGCACGCACCCTGCCCGACGTCGTGCCGGAGATGATATTGTCGCCCGTATGCAGCGTGCCGTTTTGGATGAGCACCGACGCGACGGGGCCTTTGCCCTTGTCCAGCTTCGCCTCGATGATGGTGCCGCGCGCCGCCTGGTCGGGATTGGCTTTGAGTTCTCTGACCTCCGCGACGAGGTTGATATTTTCAAGCAAGTCCTCGATGCCCGCGCCCGTCTTTGCCGAGACAGGCACCACGATGGTGTCGCCGCCCCACTCTTCGGGCACAAGCCCGTTGTTGGTCAGCTCCTGTTTGACCCGGTCGAGATTGGCTTCCGGCTTATCCATCTTGTTGACGGCGACAATGATGGGCACGTTCGCCGCTTTGGAATGGTTGATCGCCTCCACGGTCTGCGGCATGATGCCGTCGTCCGCCGCCACGACGAGCACGACGATATCGGTGACGGACGCGCCGCGCGCGCGCATCGCCGTGAACGCTTCGTGCCCGGGCGTATCGAGGAAAGTGATGGTCTTGCCGTTTACGGTGACGGAATAGGCGCCGATGTGCTGGGTGATGCCGCCCGCTTCGCCCGCCGTCACATTGGTGCTGCGGATCCTGTCGAGCAGCGACGTCTTGCCGTGGTCGACGTGACCCATGACGGTCACGACGGGAGGGCGGGAAACGAGTTCCTGTTCCCCCGACGCCTCCTCGCCGTAGATCTCGCCGAGCACCTCTTCCGCCGTCTTTTCCGGCTTATATTCAAGCTCGATGCCGAGATCTGCCGCGATGTATGCCGCCGTATCATAATCGATGGAATCGTTGATGGTCTTTGCGATCCCTTCGCGGAACAAGCGTTTGGTGATCTCCACCGCCGTGATGCCGAGCTTTTCGCTGAGCACCTTGAGCGGGATATTTTCCGTGGTCACGACGGCGTGGTCTATCTTGACCGTCTGCACCGCCTGCTGTTTTTGCTTTTTAACGCGCAGCTTTCTGTATCCGCTCTTATCCTCGTCAAAATCGGAAACGGACACCTGCTGCTTGACGAGCGCGCGCTTGCTAATCGTCTTTTTCTGTTCTACGTACGGTTTGTCGTACACCTTCTTTTTGCCTGCGCTCTTATTCTGCACGGGCGCGGGCGCGGGCGCCGCGCCGAAACGCGCGCCCTGCGCGGGGCGGGAAGAAAGCGGCCTGCCGCCCGCCGCGGGACGGGCGCCGGGCCCCGCGGGCCTGCCCGCCTGCGTACCGACGGGGCGGGCGCCGTATGCCGGCCTCTGCCCTGCGCCGCCGGGACGGGCGGCGCCCGTATTGTTGTAAGTGCGCGCGCCCTGCTGCGCGGGCCGCGCGCCGCGTTCCTGACGCGCCGCGCCGGAAACAGGCCGTTCCGTACCGTATGCGGGGCGGGCGGGGCGTTCCGCGCGCTCGGCATTTATATAAATGCGCTCCGCCGCCTTTTCGCGCGGCTCCTCTGCCGCGAGCATTTCTTCCTTAGTCGCCGCGGGCGCCTCCTCTTTCTTCGCCTCTTCTGCCGGCTTTATCTCCGCCTGCGGCGGTTCGGGAATTTCCGCCTTTACGGGGGCAGAGGCTTCGGCAGCCGTCTCTTCCGGGGCGGCAACGGGCTCCTGCGCCGCGGCTGCCTTTTCCTCTGCAGCCGCCGCTTCGCGCTCCGCTTCTTCCTGCGCCCTCTGTTTGGCGGCGCTTTCCAGATCGGAGAGTTTTTTGAGGATGTCCCCCACCTTCTTCTCCGTACCCTGCACCTCTTTGAGCAGCGCACCGATCCCCTCGGCGCCGAGAAGAGCCCCGATATTTTCGATATTCGCGTAGTTCGTCTTTTTAGCCTCAGCCATGTTGCTTACTCTTTGCCTCCCGAATAGATTTTCAAGTCGTCATCCAAAACCGACAAAATCGCTTTTGCCAGATTCTTTTCTCTCACCGCCGCGATCTTGGCGTTGGGCTTGCCCGCGATATCCGCCAAAAGCCCGCCCGTGTATTCCAAAAGTTCGCAGCCGAATTTCTTTTTTAGTTTCAACGCGCTCTCCTTCGCGTTTTCGGAGGCGGAAGAGCAGAGGATGAGCAGATACACATCCTTTTTTTCCGCCTTGAGCGCGTTAAAGCCGCAGGACAGTTTTCCCGCGCGCATGCACAGCCCGAGGTAACGCAGGGCTTTACTTTCCGGCAAAAAACGCCTCCTCGATCCGCCCGTACACCTCTTCGGGGATCTGCGAGGAAAAAACTTTGTTGAGCAGCCGCCCCTTTTTCAGCTTTTTGATGCAGTCGGGGCTGTCGCAGATATAGGCGCCGCGGCCCGCCGCCTTGCCCGTCAGGTCGAGGAATGCCTCCCCCTCCTTGGGCTTGACGATGCGCAGCATCTCCTTCTTCGGCTTCATCTCGTGGCAGGCGATGCACATCCGCATCGGGATCTTTTTGACTTTCAAAGGGATTTCTCCTCCGAGGGGATCACGCCTCGCTTTCCCCGCCCGCCGCGGGCGTTTCTTCTTCCTTATGCAGCGCCGCCAGCTTGGCCGCGGCGCTCTCGCTTTTGACGTCGATCTTCCAGCCCGTGAGCCGCGCCGCGAGACGCGCGTTCTGCCCGTCCCTGCCGATGGCGAGGGAGAGCTTGTCGTCAGGCACCACCGCGATCGCCGACTTTTCGTCCACCTGTGTCACGGAGATGACCTTGGCGGGAGAGAGCGCCTTGGCAATAAACTCGAGCGGGTTTTCGCTCCATTGGATGATATCCACCTTTTCCCCGCCCAGTTCGGCGACGACCGCGTTGACGCGGGCGCCCTTGTTGCCCACGCACGCGCCGACCGCATCCACCTGCGGGTCTTCGCTGGCGATCGCCATCTTGGTGCGCTGCCCCGCCTCGCGCGTGATCGCCTTGACGACGACCGCGCCCGACTTGATCTCGGGCACTTCGTTTTCAAACAGGCGCTTGACGAGCCCCGCGGAAGAGCGGGATACCAGCACCTGCGCGTTCCTGCCGTTGTTTTTGATGTTTTTGACGTAGACTTTAATGCGGTCGTTGACGTTATACCGCTCGCCGGGCACCTGATCCTGCGGGAGCATGACCCCTTCGACCTGCCCTTTGCCCAGTTCGACATAGACGTTTTTGGCGTCCACTTTGCGCACGACGCAGCTCATGAGTTCGTCCTTTTTGTCGGAGTATTCGCTGAGCGTGTTGTCGCGCTCCGTCTCGTGCAGCTTCTGCAAGATGACCTGCTTTGCCGTCTGCGCGGCGATCCTTCCGAAATCCTTGGGCACAAATTCTTCGCGTACCTCGTCGCCCGCCTTATAACTCTTTTTGAGCAAGCGCGCCTCCGCGAGAGAGATCTCCTTTTCGGGGTCGGTCACCTCTTCCACCGCCGTGCGGACGGTATAAAATTTGATCGACCCTTTTTCCGGGTTGAGCACCACGTCCACCGTGCCGGCGCCCCCTTCATACTGTTTTTTATATGCCGCGACCAGCGCCCCGCGCAGCGCTTCCAAAAAGATCTCGCTGCCGATCCCCTTTTCCGCTTCCAGATCCTCGAGCGCCAAAAAGAATTCCTTGTTGATCATGTTCGTCTCCTCAATGTTTTTTCCTTGCTTGCCCGTCCTCAGCCGTCGAACCCGATCGCTTCGGACATCTTTACGATCTGCGAAAGGTTGAGCTTGAAACTCTCCCCGTCCCTGCTGACGGTCACATTGCCCGCGGCGGGATCGTACGCCTCGAGCACCGCTTCAAAAAATTTTTCTCCGCGCATGGGCGCATACAGCTTGATCTCCACCTTCTGCCCGATATGGCGCAGATAATCGGAGTCTTTTTTGAACGGACGGTCGATACCGGGGCTGCTTACGTTCAGCGTATACGGCATGCCGTAAGTCGGATCCAGTTCATCGAGAACGGGATCGACGGCGTTGTGGAATTTTTCACACGTATTTAGGTCGATGCCCCCTTCCCTGTCCGTATCCAAAAAGACGGTCAGCGCAGGGTGCCTGCCCTGCTTGAAGACGATCTCGTAGATCTCCACGCCGAGGGCGGCCGCGACAGGCGCGAGCGCCTCCCCGATCTCCTCGATGCTTTTGACTTTCATCCTTGCCCTCCTTGCGGCAAAACTTCCGCACATAAAAAGATTTGAGAGCGGTGACCCACTCTCAATTCCAAGCTAACATATTCAGTATGTCTATTATAACACACCGTTACGCATTTGGCAAGCATTTTTTGGCTTTTATCAGCTCAATAAAAATTTTTGCCGTCGTCAGCGCGTCGTCGCAGGCCCTGTGATGATTGAACACGATACCGTAATGTTCGGCGATCGTATCCAGTTTGTAGTTTTTAAGGAACAATTCCGACTGCGCGATGGCGAGCGTGTCGTATGTCTTTTGTTCAAAGGAGTACTCATTCTGCGTGGCATAGTACTGTATAAAACGGTAATCGAACTGTATATTATGCCCTACAAGGATGCTTCCTTCGCAAAATTTGAAAAAATCGGGAATGACGTCCGCGATCTTGGGCGCGCCTTTTACCATCTCGTCCGTGATGCCCGTCAGTTTGACGATCTCTTCGCTGAGCGGCCGCTCCGGGTCGACGAGAGTGGAAAATTTTTCGCAGATCTCGCCCCCTTCGATCTTGACCGCGCCGATCTCGGTGATGGCGTCCATCCTGCCGTTGGCGGGAATATTGACGAGCCCCGTCGTCTCCAGGTCGAACACGACGAAAGTATTTTCCCGCAGGCAGGGCGGGATCTCGCTCCTGTCGAAGAGATTCATCTGGCTGTAATCGGTCATCTTTTCGGGCACGACCACTTTATATCGTGCAGGCGCGCGCTTGCTCGGCCGCTTTTCCGGCACAAAACCTGGCGGGGGCGCGCCGCGGTTGATATAGCGGGCGGTAAAACTCAGGCGATCGTTATAAAATTCGTTCGCGCCCGTACAGACGATCGTATCCCCCTGTTTGAGGGCGCGGATCTTCTCCTCCGTGCGCTTTTTGATAAAATAGGAAAAATTCATGCGGCCCGTCTGGTCGGAAAGGGTGATGCGCAGATAGGGCTTCCCCTTCTGTGAGACGCGCTCTTGCACAAACTCGATCTGCCCGCAGACGGTCAGCGTTTCGGAGGGGAAAGTGCAATCTTGTATGTACGTCGCCTCTTTGGGCACGTCGGCAAGATCGATCGCCTCGAAATCGTGCACGGCAAACGTGCGCGGCGGGCGGTAATCGAAGGGTTCTTCTTCCTCTTCCGGATCGTCCGCGGGCGGCGCCTCCCGCTGCACGGGAACCAATGCCCCCGAGAATTTTTCACAGAAATTCTTCTCCAGCATGGCGGCGACGTCGGCGAGGATGCCGCGCGTCTCAAAAAAACGCCGTTCCTCTTCGTCCGCAGCGAAAGTAAAACGAACGATCCCTTCGTCCGTGCGTTCGACGCCGATCTCTTCCTCCCTGACGAACGCCGAGGCGGCACGGTGATACTCGGAGAGGTATTCCGCGATCTTGCGGCGCACCAGCTGCGCGTCCGCGCGGAGTTTGCTGATCCTGACCGCGCTGCGCAGAGAAGCGGGCACCGCCTCGCGCACCGTTTCTTCCGCGAAGCGCTCGTCGTCGGGCGTATACGATTCGTCCGTCACCAACACGAATTCGCAGGTGCGATCGCTCCTGTCCAATACGATCTTATTGAGCACGGCGCGCCTGAAGCTCTCCCTGCCGTGCAATTTTTCCAAAAATTCCGCTTGCGTCATCATCCGTCCGTTTTACCCAGCAGTTCGTCCACTCTCCGCAAAAATTCCTTTTCGGCGTCCGCTTTGGCGACCTTTGCCTCCGGCACGCCCTTGCGGAAGATGAGGCAATATTCCCCGCCGCCCGCGATGCCGAGATCGGCGTCCGCCGCCTCGCCCGGGCCGTTGACGATGCAGCCCATCACCGCGATCTTGCAGCGCCTTTTCGCGCCGAACGCCCGCTTTTCCACCTTTTCGGCGAGCGCCATACAATCCCACGCGCACCGCCCGCAGGTCGGGCAGGCAACGACGTCGGCATGATCTTTTTCGAGCCCGAGCGCGCGCAGGATGCGCTTTGCCGCATAGATCTCCTCAACGGGATCGGCGGACAGGGAAACGCGGATCGTGTCCCCGATCCCCCGAAGCAGCAGGGCGCCGATGCCGATACTGCTTTTGACGATCCCGCTCTCCTTGGTGCCCGCCTCCGTCACGCCGAGATGGAGCGGATAATCGCATCGCTCGGAAAGCAGCGTATAGGCGCGCACGGTCAGCGGCACGTCGGACGCCTTGACCGAGACGGCGATGTCCCCGATCCCGTGGCGTTCGAGGATACCGACGTTATACAGCGCGCTCTCCACGAGTGAAAACTCGTTCTTTCCGTACTTTTCGAGGAAGCTCTTTTCGATGCTGCCCGTGTTCGCCCCCACGCGCACGGGGATACGGTGTGCCCGCACGCAGTCGGCAACGAGGGCGATCTTATCCTCTCCGCCGATGTTGCCGGGATTGATGCGCACCTTGTCCGCGCCGTTTTCGATGGCGAGCACGGCGAGCCGCGCTGAAAAGTGGATGTCTGCGACGACGGGCAGCGCGGAAGCCGCCTTGATCGCCTTGATCGCCGCCGCGTCCGCCTCGTCCAGAACGGAGACGCGCACGATGTCGCACCCCGCCGCCGCAAGGGCGGCGATCTGACCGAGGACGGCGTCCGTCTTTTCCGTCTTGGGCGTCGTCATCGACTGTATTTTGATGCGTTCGCCCCCGCCAACGGGGACGCCGCCTATCACGATCTTCTTTGTCATACCCTTTTTCCGCGAAGAAAAAAGCCCGTCATTCGGGCTGTTTTTTCTGCTGCTTTTGATCCTTATGCTGCATGAGCGATTCCAATTCCCGCATGAAAGAAGAAATATCCGTAAACTGGCGGTACACCGAGGCGTAACGCACATAAGCGACTTCGTCAATGCCGCGCAGCCCGTCCATCACCATCTCGCCGATGCGCTTGGACGAGATCTCCTGTTCGAGGGAATTGTACACTTCCCTTTTGATGTCGTCCACCAGCTTTTCGATCTTCAGCATGGAAACGGGGCGCTTTTCGCACGCCTTGATGATGCCGTTTTTGATCTTATTGGGTTCGAACGCCTGCCGCGTGCCGTCGTTTTTGATCACGAGCACGGGGGTCGTCTCGATCGTCTCGTACGTCGTGAAGCGCCTGCCGCACTGCATGCACTCGCGGCGGCGGCGTATGGTGCGCCCTTCGTCCGTGGAGCGGCTGTCGATGACTTTGCTTTCCGTGCATCCGCAAAACATACACTTCATAAAATTTCTCCAATACGCAACAGATTGTGCCTTTTCGTTCAGTATACCACAATATCGTCAATTTGTAAAGCGTTTTAAAAATTTAGTGCATGCTTTTCGGCTTTCCGAACAAGGCGCCGCCCCTCCTTTTCGCCTGCGTCCGCATCCTGCGGCACGGACGGCGTCCCCACTCTGTGCGTCCCGATCCGTTGGATCGGGGCGATCGCAAACCGCATGCCTTGCGACATGCCGTTGAAAAGCATTATTTGAAGTACTGAACGCCGCTTTCGAACAGTTTCATGTCGAAGTTGCCCGTACAATTTTTATACAGGTCATCCCCCGTGCGTTCGGTATGCCCCATCTTGCCGTATACCCTGCCGTCGGGAGAGGTGATGCCCTCGATCGCCCACGCGGACCCGTTCGGATTGTACGGGTACAGCATCGTCGGCTTTCCTTCGAGATCGCAATACTGCGTGGCGACCTGCCCGTTTTGGCGCATCTTGATAAGTTCGCTTTCGGGCGCGACGATCTTGCCCTCTCCGTGCGATACGGGCACCGTGAACACGTCGCCCACCCTGCATGCCGAAAGCCAGGGGCTCTTGTTCGAAGCGACGCGGATATCCACGAGGGTGGAAACATGGCGGGGGATGTTGTTATAGGTCAAAGTCGGGCTGCCGCCTTCCAGGGGTCTGATCTCGCCATACGGCACAAGCCCGAGTTTGATGAGCGCCTGAAAGCCGTTGCAGATGCCGAGGATCAACCCGTCACGCTGTTTCAAAAGCCTTTCGATCTGCTCCGCAATATAGGGATTGCGGAAAGTCGTAGCGATAAACTTGCCGCTTCCGTCCGGTTCGTCGCCGCCCGAAAAGCCGCCGGGAAAGGCGACGATATTGGCAGAGGAAATGGCGCCAGCGAACGCCTTTACGCTCTCTTCAATGTCGGCGGCGCTCCTGTTTTTGAGGACGACCACATCGCACTCGGCGCCCGCAAGGCGGAACTTGCGCGCCGTATCCAGTTCGCAGTTGGTGCCGGGGAACACGGGGATGAACACGCGCGGCCTCGCCGTCTTCGTCGAAATATTTTCGTAACGCCTGCCGCCGCAGTCAAAGTCGCAGTTTTCAGCCCTGCCCGCCGCGGGGGCATCGTCGGGGAACACGCCCTCCAGCGTGCCCGTAAACGCACGCAGCGCATCGCTGCTGCGGAGGATCTCTTCGCCGAGGGTAAGATCTTTTTCCGTCGTTTCGCCGATATAGATCTTGTCGAAAGACACCGCGTCCGCATCTTCCAACGCGACGATAAGATCGCCGTACCGCTCGGAGAGCAGCGTCTCTGCCTCCCCCGCAAAGGCGAAGCCCAGCCCGTTGCCGAAGCAGGACTTGGCGACTGCCGCCGCCGCGCCTCCGTTTTCCGCGACGGTCGCAAAGCGGATGTTGCCGCTCTGCACGTTCCGATGCACCTCGCGGCAGACCGCGGCGAACTTTGCAAAATCGGGCACCTCGCTCTCGTCTTTGGGAACGGGCACCAGCCACAGCTTCGTCCCCGCCTTTTCGAGCACATTGGTGATCAGCCCGCTCGCCTTGGCGGGCGCGAGCGCAAAGGAAATAAGGGTGGGCGGCACGTCGATATCTTCAAAAGAACCGCTCATGCTGTCCTTGCCGCCGATGGCGCCGAGCCCCAGCCCGATCTGCGCGTACAGCGCGCCCAACAGGGCGGACAGCGGCACGCCCCAGCGCTTGGGATCGCGGTGCAGCCGCATGAAAAATTCTTGGAACGTGAGGCGGATCTCGTCATAATCGCAGCCCGCCGCGATCAATTTGGCGACGGAGGCGACGACGCTGTAGATCGCGCCCGTAAACGGCGCGCCCTTCATCAGTTCGGGCGAATAGCCGTACGCGGAGACGGTGGCGACATCCGTCTCGCCGCCGCAGATCTTGGCGGCCATCGCGACGGAGGGCGTCAGCTGGCGCTTGCCGCCGAAGGGCATATAGACGCTGCGCGCGCCGATCGTCGAGTCAAACATCTCCGAAAGTCCCTTTTTGGAACAGACGTTGAGGGAAGAGAGCGCCCGGCAGAGCCCGTCCGCGAACGCCGCGGTGCGCGCCTTGAAAAAGTCGGTCACTTTCTCCTCGATCTCGGCAGAAATGACCTGTTTGACGCCGTTGGTATCGAGAAAATCCCGCGAAATATCGACGATGGCGCGCCCCTTGAAGAGCATCTTCATGCGCCTGTCGTCCGTCACCACCGCCACGGGCGTGGCGGCGAGGTTTTCTTCCGCGGCGAGGCGGATAAATTCGTCCTTGTCCTTTTCGTCCACGACGACCGCCATGCGCTCCTGCGATTCGGAGATGGCGAGTTCCGTGCCCGAAAGCCCTTCGTATTTGAGGGGCACCTTGTCGAGGTCGATGACCAACCCGTCCGAAAGTTCGCCGATGGCGACGGAGACCCCGCCCGCGCCGAAATCGTTGCATTTTTTGATGCGGCGGGTCGCCTCTCTGTTCAAAAACAGCCGCTGCAATTTGCGCTCGGTGAGGGGGTTCCCTTTCTGCACCTCCGCGCCGCACGTCTCCACCGAATGGGCGTCATGCGCCTTGGAAGAGCCGGTCGCGCCGCCGCAGCCGTCCCGCCCCGTCTCGCCGCCGAGCAGGATGATGACGTCACCCGCCTTCGGCTTTTCGCGGTACACCATGTCCCGGCGCGCGCCGCCGACGACAAAGCCCGTCTCCAGCCTCTTCGCCTTGTAGCCCGGATCGTATACCTCGTCCACGATGCCCGTCGCCAGGCCGATCTGGTTGCCGTAGGAAGAAAATCCCGCCGCCGCCGTCTTGGTAATGACCCGCTGCGGCAATTTTCCGGGAAGGGTATCCTCGATCTTCTCGCGCGGGTCGGCGCTGCCCGTCACGCGCATCGCCTGATAGACGTACGTCCTGCCTGAAAGCGGGTCGCGAATGGCGCCGCCGAGGCAGGTCGCGGCCCCGCCGAACGGCTCGATCTCCGTCGGGTGGTTATGCGTCTCGTTCTTGAACATGACGAGATACTTTTCCGTCTTGCCGTCGATCTCCGCGTCGATGCAGATGGAGCAGGCGTTGATCTCGTCGGAAATATCGAGGTTGTCCAGCCTCCCCTCCTTTTTCAGCTTTTTCGCCGCGATGGTCGCGATATCCATGAGACAGGGGTACTTATCCGCCCGCCCTGCATTGATCTCTTTGAACAGTTCTCTGTACAATCGGTATGCCTTTGCGATGTGCGGATTGTCCGAATCGATCTTCACGTCCCTGATCTCGGTCGCAAAGGTAGTATGACGGCAATGATCCGACCAATACGTATCAATGACCTTGATCTCCGTCTCGGTCGGGTCGCGCCCCTCTTTTTTGAAATAGTCACGCACAAAAGCGAGATCTTCCTCGCTCATCGCAAAGCCGTTCTTTCGATGGTAAGCGGCGATCTCTTCGTCCGTCATGCCGGTAAACCCCGCGATCTCCGCCACGTCCTGCGTCTGCATCTTCGCACGGGCGAGGGTCGTCGGCTTTGCAAGGGAAACCTCCGCGCTTTCCACGGGGTTGATAAGGTGCTTTTTGATGCGGACAAGTTCTTCGTCCGTGACGCCCTTGACCGCGATGACGCGCGCACATTTGACGAGCGGGCGCGCCTTGCGCGTCAGAAGCTGCACGCACTGCGCCGCGCTGTCCGCGCGCTGGTCATACTGCCCGTCCAAAAAGGCGACCGCAAACACCTTGTATTCTTTTTCGAAGGACACTTCCTCAAAATACACGTTGTCCACGGGCGGTTCGGAAAAGACGTTGACGACGGCGGCACGCATCTCCTCTTCCGAGAGCCCTTCCGTATCGTAACGGATGAGTTCGCGCACGTCCTCCGCGCGAACGGAAAGCTGCGCAAAGAGGTCGTCTTTGATCTTTTTCGCCTGCAGGTTGTCCTTCTTTTCTACAAAAATCCTGTAAATCATCGCTGCCGAAATCCTCTATTTGCTGTATTTGATGCCGATGTCCGTCCGGTAATACATCCCGTCGAAACGGATCTTTTTGACGTTTTCGTAGGCTTTTTCGCGCGCCTCGGCGACCGTTCTGCCCTTTGCGCAGACGTTCAGGACGCGCCCGCCGTTTGTCTTTAAGACGCCGCCTTCCCGCTTGGTCCCCGCATGATAGAGCAGCACGCCCTCGTCGAGCTGCCCGATGAAGATCTCCTTCCCTTTTTCATATTTGACGGGATAGCCGCCGCTCGCGAGCACGACGCAGACGCAGGCGCCCTCTTCCCATTCGATCTTGATATCTGCCAGCCTGCCGTCGGTGACCGCCTCAAAAATTTCAAGGAGATCCGTCTTTAACATGGGAAGCACGACCTGGGTCTCCGGATCGCCGAAGCGGGAATTGTATTCGACCACCTTCATCCCCTCGGGCGTGCGCATCAACCCGAAATAGAGGACGCCCTTGAAGGGCCGCCCCTCCGCGTTCATCGCGGCGACGGTGGGAAGCATGATCTTTTGCATCACCTCGTCCGCCTCCTCTCTGCCGTAGAAGGGACAGGGAGTAAACGTACCCATGCCGCCCGTATTCAGCCCCTTGTCGCCGTCGTGGGCGCGCTTATGGTCGCAGCTGGGGATCATGGGCACGATGGTCTTGCCGTCGGTAAAGGCGAGCACGGACACCTCCTCTCCGGGAGTAAATTCCTTGCCCGTCAAAAACTCCTCCACGACCACCTTGTTTCCGGCTGCGCCGAACGCCTTGTCCAGCATGATCTGCCTGAGGCCGTCCTCCGCCTGCTGCAAATTTTCGCAGATGAGCACTCCTTTGCCGAGGGCGAGCCCGTCCGCCTTCAGCACGACGGGAAAGTTCCCCCTTCGCACATAGGCGAGCGCGCTTTCATGATCGGAAAACACCTCATATTTTGCGGTGGGGATACCGTACTTTTTCATGAGCGCTTTGGCAAACGCCTTGCTCGATTCGATCTCGGCCGCGCGCTTGTTCGGCCCGAACACACGGTGGCCCCGCCCCTCCAATTCGTCGGCGAGCCCCAATGCGAGCGGGTCGTCGGGCGCTATGACGGTATACTCCACGTCGGGATGGGCGTCCACCCAATCGCCGACCGCCTTCAGATCGCAATAGTCGACGTCGACGAGTTCGGCGAGTTCGGCAATGCCCGCATTGCCCTTCATGCAATAGATCTTGCCCGCTTTGGGGCTTTTGGCGAGAGCCGAGACGATGGCGTGTTCCCGTCCGCCGTTACCGATGACCAAAATATTCATACATTCTCCTAAACGGTGTGCAAAAATTCCCCCGACCCCGAAAAGATCTTCTCGTTTTTTGTTTTTTAATGATGGAACAGCCTCATCCCCGTAAACGCCATGACCATCCCGTATTTGTCGCACGCCTCGATGACGAGGTCGTCGCGCACGGAGCCGCCCGGCTGCGCCACATACGAGACGCCGCTCTTCTTCGCCCGTTCGATATTGTCGGAGAAGGGGAAGAACGCATCGCTTCCGAGAGAGACGCCCGTGATCCCGGAAAGGTATGCCCTTTGCTCTTCCTTGGTAAACGGCTCGGGCCGGACGGCAAAATACTGCTTCCACACGCCGTCGCCCAACACGTCTTCATATTCGTCGGAAAGATAGATGTCGATGATGTTGTTCTTGTCCGGCCTGCCCACGCCTTCGGCAAACTGCAAAGAGAGCACTTTATCGCTCTGACGCAGGTGCCACAGATCCGCCTTGTTGCCCGCGAGCCGCGTACAATGGATGCGCGACTGCTGCCCCGCGCCCACGCCGATCGCCTGCCCGTCGGCGGCAAAGCAGACGGAATTGGACTGCGTATATTTGAGCGTGATGAGGGAAATGATGAGATCGGTCTTTGCCGATGCGGGCAGCGCTTTGTTCTTGGTGACGATATTTTTAAGGAGATCTTGATCGATCTTGAAATCGTTCCTCCCCTGCTCAAAGGTCACGCCGAATACCTGCTTGTGTTCGACGGGGTCGGGACGATAGTCTTTGTCGATCTTGACGATGTTATAGCCGCCCTTACGCTTCCCCTTCAAGATCTCCAGCGCCTTGGGGGAATAGCCCGGGGCGATGATGCCGTCGGACACCTCGCGGGCGATGATCCTTGCCGTCACTTCGTCGCATTCGTCGGAAAGAGCGATCCAGTCGCCGAAGGAGGACATCCTGTCCGTTCCGCGCGCACGCGCATATGCGCAGGCGAGCGGAGAATCGTCCAGCCCGTCGATATCGTCCACAAAGCAGGACTTTTTCAGGCGGTCGGACAGTTTTTTGCCGATCGCGGCGCTCGTCGGACTGACGTGCTTGAAGGAGGTCGCGGCGACCTCGCCGAGGTTCTCTTTGATCTCTTTGACGAGCTGCCAACTGTTGAAAGCGTCCAAAAAGTTGATGTAACCGGGCTTTCCGTTCAAGATCTCGATGGGAAGGTCTTTGCCGTTCTCCATGAATATCCTGGCGGGTTTTTGGTTGGGATTGCACCCGTATTTGAGTTCGAATTCTTTCATCGTCTTCTCCTCCCCTTACTTATTTTTGTTGATGAGCACCCTCTCGAACTTGCCCGTCGCAAGATCGGTGTAGCGGACATAGAGGGAAATTTTATTGGCTTCGTTCAGATTTTCCCAAAGGTCGTTCGCAAAAGCGTCCATATCATCGGGGATCGCCACCCGCTCCGGTTCTCCCGTAAAGGTGGGGATTGGGTCGCCGTCGCAGTTGTAGGTGTGGATAAAATGCCCTAAGCCCTTGCGCGGCTCGTACGAAAAAGTATAGCGGTTGCAGGCGGAACCCGCCTCGTCCGCGCTCTTCAGGATGCTCAGCTTATATGTGAAGCCGCCCTCGCCGAGATCGAGCATCCCGCTGATGCGCGGAGTAAAATTGGGCGCATCCGGCTCGAAGCAGCGGGAGGCAAGCGCCTCCTCGAAGGTCTTGCCCCGCGTCAGATAGTCGCAGACGGTATCCGTCTGGTCGCCGTTGGTGACGACGATCGCATCGCCTGCGCGGCGCACGGGAGAATAAATGATGAGGGAAGGGTCTTTGACCTTGCTCTCGTCAAATGGGTAAATGGTGACCTCTTCCCCCTTTTCGATAAAGATGCGATTGCGGCTGTTTTCGCTCCGCCCCATGATAAAATAAGCGAATACGGCATTTTTGCCGCTCTCGCTCATGCCGACGACGATGCCGCGCCCCACGTAGCTGTTGTCTTTGATGAGCGCGCCGATTTCATGCACCTTATAGATCCCGTTCATATAGATCCTCCTTCTTTTATTCGATGATGGTGACTTTTCTTCCCTCTTTTTTGAGCCTTCCCGTCGCAAGCAGCCGCACCGCTTCGGGCAGCGCCCTATGCTCCTCTTCTAAGATGCGCGCCTGCAGGCTTTCGGGCGTGTCCCCGTCCTTGACCTCCACGGCGCGCTGCAGGATGATCGCGCCCGTGTCGTACTGCTCGTCCACAAAGTGCACCGTCAGCCCCGAGATCTTGACGCCGTATTCGATGGCGGCGCGGTGAACGTTGATCCCGTAATTGCCCTTACCGCAGAAACTGGGGATAAGGGAGGGATGGATATTGATGATCCTGTCCGGAAAAGCGCGCACGAAATTTTCGCTCAGCATGGAGAGATACCCTGCCAAAACGACGTAATCCACCCGCCGCGCGCGCAACTGCGCCGTGATGTCCTCGAACATCGCCCCGACGGACGGATAGTCTTTTTTATTGCGGACGATGTAGTCGATGCCGTGTCTTTTTGCCCGTTCGATCGCGCCGATCCCCTCTTTAGAGGCAACCAGCAGAGCGATCTCGCAGAACGGCCGCCTCTCGTTTTCGTCGATGACCGACTGAAAATCGCTGCCCGACCCGCTGGCAAATACCGCTATCCTTTTCACCGCAGAGACACCCCTTTGCCCGCGACCGTCTCGCCGATGCGGTACGCCTTTTCGCCGGCTGCTTCCAGTACGGCGATCGTCTTTTCGGCGTCCTTTTCCGCCACGCAGAACACCATGCCGATACCCATGTTGAAGGTATTGTAGAACTGCCCGTCATCCGCGCCGCTCTTTTCCTGCATGATCTTGAAAATTTCGGGCACGGGATAGGCGCTTTTATCGATCGCGCAGCCCACGCCTTCGGGGAAGATGCGGGGAATGTTTTCGATGAAGCCGCCGCCCGTGATGTGGGCGATGCCCTTGACCTTGACTTCGGAAATGAGGCGCAGCACGCTCTTGACATAAATTTTTGTAGGCGTCAAAAGGACGTTGAGCACCTTATCTTTCAGCCTGTCGTCATAGCGGTCGAGGTCGTGCGAATTGGCGGAATCGCCGAACAGCCTGCGCACGAGGGAATAGCCGTTGGAATGGATGCCGCTGGAAGCGATGCCGACGAGCGCGTCGCCGGGGCGGATGTCCCTGCCGTTGATGACATCCTCTTTATCCACGATGCCCACGGCAAAGCCCGCCAGATCGTATTCCCCGTCCGGATAAAAGCCGGGCATTTCCGCCGTCTCGCCGCCGATGAGCGCGCAGCCGGACAGGCGGCAGCCCTCCGCGATGCCGGAGACGACGGTGGCGACCGTTTCGGGCGAAAGTTTGCCCGTCGCGAAATAGTCGAGGAAAAAGAGGGGCTTTGCCCCCTGACAGACGATGTCGTTGACGCACATGGCGACGGCATCGATGCCGATGGTGTCGTGCTTGTTGGCGAGAAAGGCGTATTTGAGCTTTGTTCCCACGCCGTCCGTCCCCGCCACGAGCACGGGCTGCCGCATCTTTTCCCCCGCGATGGAATAAAACCCGCCGAAGGAACCGATATCCCCCAAAACATTCCCGTCAAAGGTGCTTTGGACGTGCTTTTTCATCAATTCGACCGCCTTGTATCCTCTCTCTACGTCTACGCCGCTGTCTTTGTACGATATTGCCATGATTTTTTTCCTTTTTTTGATTTCCGTAATACCGCCAAACGCCGCCGTAAAATACGGCGGCTCCCGCGGCGCTTTGTCCGTTTACTTTTCGCTGCCCGTAAGGCGGGCAAACACTTCTTTATAGGCGTCTTCTACCCCGCCGAGGTCTCTCCTGAACCTGTCCTTATCCAGTTTTTCGCCCGTGGTCATATCCCAGAAGCGGCAGGTATCGGGGGAAATTTCGTCCGCGAGGATGATCTGTCCCCGGAAACGGCCGAATTCGAGTTTAAAATCGATGAGATCGATGTTGACGGAAGCAAAAAACTCCTTCATCACCTCGTTCACCTTGAACGCCATGCGCTTGATCGTCTCGATCTCTTCGGGAGTGGCAAGTTCCATCGCCAGAGCCTGCGAATCGTTGATGAGCGGATCGCCCAATTCGTCGCTCTTATAGCTGAATTCGATCACCGTGACGGGGAGTTTTTTGCCCTCCGGCACGCCGTAGCGCTTAGAAAAGCTGCCCGCCGCCGTGTTGCGGATGATGACCTCGAGGGGAACGATCTGCACTTTTTTGACCGCCGTTTCGCGATCGGAAAGTTCCTCCACGTAATGGGTGGGGATGCCGTGCCGTTCCATGAGGCGGAACATCATGTTGCTCATCTTGTTGTTGATGACGCCCTTACCCGCGATGGTGCCCTTTTTCAGTCCGTTGAACGCGGTCGCGTCGTCCTTGTAATCCACGATGACGACATCGGGATCGTCCGTCGCGAAAACCTTTTTCGCCTTGCCTTCATAAAGCTGTCCGAGTTTTTTCATGATCGTATGACCTCCGCAAAAATTGGTGATTTTTTCAGTTTTGGCCGAGCTCCGCCCGCAGCGCGGCGTCGTCGGCACGGATCTTTTCCGCCATCTGCTCTTTGTACTCCTTGAGTTTGGCGGAAATTTCAGGATATTTGACGCCTAAGATCTGCAGGGCAAGGAGCCCCGCGTTTTCCCCGCCGTTGACGCCCACCGTGGCGACGGGGATGCCGGAAGGCATCTGCACGATGGAAAGAAGGCTGTCCAGCCCCCCCATCATATCCGTCTTGACGGGCAGCCCGATGACGGGCAGGACGGTATAAGCGGCGATAACGCCGCCCAGGTGCGCGGCTTTGCCCGCCGCGCAGATGATCGCTTCGAACCCTTCCTTTTCCGCCGACGCCGCAAAGGCGTGCGCATCATCGGGGGTGCGGTGCGCGGAAATGACGCGCACCTCCGCCTGCACGCCGAATTTTTTCAGCACTTCGGCGGCGGGCTTGACGACGGGCAGATCGGATCTGCTGCCCATCAAGATCGCAACTTTTGCCATAATAATGTCCTCCGTGACATGATCCGGGCATTGCCTGCACATACTGCCCGGGAGGGATCTTTATGCTTTTTATGTATATCGCAGCCGCCGTCTATGCCGCGGCCGTCAACCTGTACGCCTTCCTGCTCGTCAAGACCCAAAAAAAACGGCGCGCGCAGCGGGGAGAACGGGCAAGATCGGACGACGCAAAACTGCTGCTCGCCTCCCTTTTGGGGGGCGGTACGGGCGTATACGCCGCCATGTTTTTGATGAAGTTCCGCACGGACAGCCTGCTTTTGATGCTGCTCGTGCCCGTCATCATCGTGCTGAACGTCTATCTGTTCTTCCTGCTGTTCGGCAGGGGGATCCCCGCTCTCGCCCTTTGATCCGCACATGCGCATGCGCGCACGGGCGCACCCGTTTTCCGTACAGAATGATTATACCACAAACTTGCCTTTTCAAAAACTGTTTGCGCGCACTTTTCGCGAAAAATTTGCCCGAATTTTTGCCCGCCGCAAAGCAGGCGGGCAAAGCAAGCGAAAAGGACGGCAAAAACGCCGTCCTCTCGTCAAAGTCTCCTTATTTTTCCGCCTTTTCCTCTCCTGCCGCTTTTTTGAGCGCGGCATTCTCTTTGAGAAGGTCGCGGATCTCGGCGAGCAGGTCTTCCGTCGTGGGCTTGGGCGGTTCCGCGGGCGCGGCGGGCGCTTCCGCTGCGGCAGCTTCTTCCGCGGCGGCCTCCTCTTTGGAAAGTTTGCCCTTGAGCGCTTCGGCGCCTTCGGCGAGCCTCTTCTTCGCGTTGCGTGCGATACGGATCGCCGTAAAGATGACGAACGCGTCGATGAGGAAGGTCAGGATCGCCATGATCAGGTTGCCGTAGTTGAGGTAGATCCCCTGCTGCGTGACGACTTGCGCGCCGTCGATCACCTCGACGATCTCTTCGCGCAATTCCACCACCAATTCGCTGAAATCGCCGCCGACGAGCAAGGCGATGAGCGGCTTGATGATGTCGTTGACCACGCTGTTCACGATCGCCGTGAACGCGGCGCCGACGACGACGGCTACGGCGAGGTCGACGATGTTCCCTCTGGAAATGAATGCCTTAAAATCTTTCCAGAAAGTGCTCTTTTGTCTTTCCTTCTTATGTTTTGCCATAATGCAAGACTCCTTTTATAAATATTTTTTCAAATTCTCCGCGATATATTTGACGACGCCGTCCTCTTCGCTGTAACCGATGACGGCGGTCGCCATTTCCTTTAACTTTTCGTCCGCATTTTTTACGGCATAGCTTTCGTCCGCCGCGCCGAAAAGATCGATGTCGTTGACGCCGTCGCCGAACACGACGAGTTTTTCCGCCCCGAGGATGCCTTTGAGCTGCCTTGCCGCTTCACCCTTCGAGGTGCTGCGCGGCATGATCTCGCACCAGTAATCGCTCTGATACGTCTCGCGCGCGTAGATGCACTTGATGTCGAAGCTGTGCTCCACTTCCGCGCGCAGCCCCTCCAGCTGCTCTTTGCTGCCGATGCAGTTAAAATAAAAGATATCGTCGCCGAGGATGTCCCGGCGCTGTGCCACGGGATTGAGGCGCACATCCCCTTTCCTGCGCTCCAAATACCGCCTGACCCCTTCCGTCTCTTTGCCGACGACCCAGGAAACGCGTTCTTTTGCGCCGCAGAAAGAATAGACGAGCGGCCAAATATCATACTTGTCGAACAGTCCCTTCAAAAACCACAGCTGTCCCTCGTTGAACGGGTTGTGATAGAGCATCGTGCGCGTCTGCGGCTGCATGACGATCGCACCGTTATAGAGGATGACCGGCAGGTTTTGCCGCAGCCCCCAACACGCTTTCGCCGCGGAATTGAGGGAACGCGCGGTCGCATACGTAAAAGACAGACCTCCGTCGATCCATGTATTCAGATGTTCCATGCTGTACGGAGAAATGCACTCGCGCGAGGTGAGCAGCGTCCCGTCCAGATCGGAGATCAATAACGTCTTCAATATCTTATACCCGTCCGACATTCTGAGCCTATCCGATTATATCATATCCGCGCCGCGATGACAAGACATTTTTTGTCGTTTTGCCGAAATAAATATCCACCGGCATAGCCGGTGGTTTTTCAGTTTCGGGCTGTTAGCCCTCATATTACCGGCAGCGCGCAAGCCGCGCCTATGACGACCTGGCAGTCATGCAATTGTTACTTGCCACCCTTA
>CALVHS010000008.1 GCA_944328665.1 uncultured Clostridia bacterium
CCCCCCCCCAAGGCTTCCCCCTCGGGAGGGGGAAGCTGTCACGAAGTGACTGATGAGGGTGGGATGTCAGATTATATATCGCCTCATCCGTCAGCCGCTGCGGCGGCTGCCACCTTCCCCTACGCGGGGAAGGCTATATTGCGGATTGTTTGCCTCAAAATCACGACTTTTTTCGCGCCTTTGCGCGAAAAAAGTGTGAACTTTCCGATTTTTAAGGCGTTTGCCAAAACCACGCTTTTGGCAAAAAGCCCCCTGTTTGCGCCGACGAGGGGCCTTGAGCAGGAAAGGTGAATGCGCCGCATGTATCATAGTGTAAGCCCCTAAAAAGCGGCGCAGAGGAAAACTCCGGACGCAGAGCCGTTTGGCAAAACGGCGAACGTCGGGGTTTTCCTCAAAATCACGACTTTTTTCGCGCCTTTGCGCGAAAAAAGTGTGAACATAAAAGGTGTGAATATAAAAAATTGTGCGCCGCCCTTTCGGACGACGCACGCATGGAAAAATGGTGTGTGAGCAAAATTATGTCAGAGCTTGGATCGTATAACGCAAAGGAGTTTCGGTATCATCATCGATGGTAGCCTGATTCACTGTGCCGCCGGTCACGCTACATGTGTTGCCGCTCAGATTCACCCCGCTGTCGACGAGAATTTGCTTCTTCGTGTGATCATTTCCCTTATAATCATATTCATCTTCCTTATGCGTATCGACCGTGTTCTCTCTTCCGACGACTACGCCCGCGCACTTATCCTTTATGTCGATCGTAATGATCAGCTCGTTATCCGTGATCGCGCTGTTCCCCGTGATCTTGACCGTAGCAGAAGGAGTATTATACCAGCCGATAGCGCCGCCGACATAAAGACCTTTGATCGTATTGCCGCTTACGGTGCAGTTATTGATCGTGATCTGCAAGCCGTCCTCATCCACAGGCGCCAAGTCATCCCCCGCGCCGCGAACCATGTAAGAGATCAAGCCGCCCGCCGAGCCATATGCCTGACTGGTCAAACCGCCCTCGATGGTGCAATTTTCGACGGAGCAGTTTTCGATCGTGATCTTGCTGCCGGTCGCGATCTTAGGAACGCCTATATTATCGCCCTTGGTACCGCCGATATAACCGACCAACCCCGCGACGCGCCCGAAGCCGCGAATGGTGGCGTTCTTCACATGCACGTTGCGGATCGTCACGTTATAAGGGTCGTATGTGCTCCCTTTCAAAGTATCTTCATCGGGCAAAATGGCGCCGATGGGAGCCAGCACGTTGGCGTTTTTGCCATAATCCTGGAAGTCGGAGCCGGGCGTCTCGAGCGTGACATCTTCAAAGGTGATGTTTTCGATCGTGCTGTTGCCCGTGACGGTGTTGATAAAGCCGTACACGTTGTATTTGCTCTGCCCTGCGTCTTCGCCCGAACCGCTGAACGTGCTCGATTCGGAATAGAGGGTGTTTTTGCTGAGGTTGAGATTGGAAATGACCGCCATCTCCACATCGTCCGCGGGTTTGAGCGTCCCTTGGAAGTTTTTAATGGGCACCCAGTCGTAGTCGGGCAGCTCCACCTCCGCCGGCAGGGTGACTTCGACGTCGTTTTCGATCTTCTCTTCATTGATCTGCGTAGCGAGGGCGAAGAGCGCCGTGCCCGCATACTGCTCTCTCGTCTGCGAAGGGTCGGGCGATATTTCCGCGATCTTGCTGAAATCGTACGAACCGTCGTCCTGCAGGATGTTCGCCCCCTCAAAGTCGAAATTCGAAGCCTCCGTATACGTCTCGTTCAACAGCGACCAATTGCCGTCGTTTTGCACCACGACGTCCTCATATTCCTCCGGGAACACGATCTCTGCCGTTTCCGTATTATAAAGGATGACGCGATTGTCGGGCTTATACCAATAGTTGGCGTATTCCTCCACCAACGGGCGGTAGTTGCGCACGTCGTAGCCGATGCCGCGGAGCACGTCCGCCACCTCGCCCACGCTTTCCGGCTTACCGTTGAGCGCCTCCTCATTGGCGAGGGCGACGTTCATTTCGCGCACGGCCTGGATATCCGAAGATTCGTTGGCGCGGCGCACGACGTTGGAAAAGGTCGGGATCAATACCGCCGCGAGGATCGCGACGACCGCGATCACGATGACAAGTTCCGTGATCGTGAAAGCCCTTTTCAGCTTTTTTGCCATGTTTATACAGCCTCCTTTTATTTTTTCTCAGCCGTTACATCATTATTTTTTGCATGGCAAAAAATAATGCCGCGGCTTTATTTGGATGGTTGTATTCTATCACACTCTCCCCATATATTCAACCTTAAAATGACGTAAAAACACATTTATTACAATTTTATTACAATTTTATTACAAAAATTTTACAACTTTGTTGTGAAAAAATAACAACCGTACAAAACGGGAAAAAAGCGCGGTTTTTCCCCTCGCTTCGGCAAAAGATCTCGAAATGCGCGCGCGCCGCTGCGGTATACTGGACAAAAACCTTGCGGAGAAAAAACATGCAAAATTTCCGTCTGAAATACGGATACACGGCAGCGCTCTTTTACGCGGCGCTCTTTTGCGGGATGCTCTTTTTAAACTTTACCATGGACGGCTTCGAGCCCTTTTCCGTCGCGCTGCTGTGCGCCATGCTGTCCTGCGGGCTGAACATATACGCCTCGGCGGGGCTGTTCGTCCTGGCGGGCGGCATCTCTCTGACGGCGGGGTGGGCGCCCTTTGTCACCTGCCTGGCGCAGGCGGCGATCGTGGGCGGCATTTATTTTTGCTACGCGCGCGCGAAGCGGCAGGTACGGGCGGAGATCGCCCTGTGGCTGTTGGCGCCCGTGGGCGTCTACATATGGCTGTTCGGCGCATACGTCTATGCCGACGCGGTCAAAGCGCTCGCCGTGGGGGCGGTCTTATATATCCTCTGCTTTGTGATGACGGGCGCGCTGCGCTGCGCCCTGTTCCGCGCGGGCAGATGCCGCCTGCGGGCGGAAGAACTGCTTTTTTGCGGCACTGCCGCCGCCGCGCTGGGCATCGGCTTTTATAAACTGGCGGGCGTCTACCTCTACGAGGGCGCGGCGATCCTCCTTTTGCTGCTGGCGGTGGGAACGCTGAAAAACGCCAACGCCCTTTGGTTTGCCCTCGTCCTGTCCCTGCCGGAAGCGATCGCGCAGAGCGCCGCCGCGGGCGGCGCGATCCTCGCCCCCGTCGCCGTATTCACCGTCTACGCCGCCGTCGGGCTCGCCTTTTTCCGCGCGGGCAAACTGCCTGCCGCCGCCGCGGTCTTTGCCGCGGACGCGCTGCTGCGCTATCTGACCGCCGCGGGCGGCGTGCCGGGCAGCGCCTTCTTTTTGAGCCTTTTGACCTCCCTCGTGCCCTGCTTCCTCTTTGCCGCCCTGCCCGAACGCTGGCTGGCAAAACGGGCGGAAAAGGTGAAAATGTATGCGGAAAAACAGCTCGCCAAGACGGCGATCGACACCGAGCGCAGCCTTGCGGGGGAACGGCTGTTCGACATCGCCGCCGTCTTCCGCGAGATCGAAAACGCCTTCCTCTCCCTCGGGGACGAGGAGGACAACCGCCTGCATGCGGAAAAGGCGCTGGAAGAGGCGCTGCTCTCCTCCGTCTGCGCAAACTGCCAAAACCGCGCACGCTGTGCCGAGTCGGGCGCGGGCGAGGCGATCGAAAAGCTGGTCGCCGTGGGCGCGGGCAAGGGCAAAGCGAGCCTCATCGACATCCCCGCGGGGCTCGCCTCCGAATGCGTCAACCCCTCGGGGCTGCTGTTCTGCCTCAACAAACTGCTCGCCGAGTACAGGCGGCAGATGCTGGAAGCGGAAAACGCGGCGCTCGGCAGGCAGCTGCTCGCCGACCAGGCGCGCTGCGTGAGCGAGATGCTCAAAGAACTTGCCGTAGAACAGAGCCGCCCCTTTTCCGCCGACGCCGGGCGGGAGCGGGAACTGAAAGCGCAGCTCGCCCGCGCGGGCGTCGTCTGTCAGGAAGCGATGGTCACCGAGGAGAGCGCCTCGCTGACGGCGACGGGCAACGCGGACACGCGGCGCGTCCTGCGCGCCGTGGAAAAAGTGTTCGCGCCCGCCGTGCTCGCTTCTAAGCGGGCGCTGTCGGCGGACAAGACCTTTTACCTCTTCCGCAGGCGGCCCGCCTTCGACGCGGCGTTCGGCACCGCCTCCGTCAGAAAGGAGGGGGAAAGCGCCGCCGGAGACACCCATTCCGTCCTGAAGATCGACGAGCGCACCTTTTTGATGGCGCTTTCCGACGGCATGGGCAGCGGCGAATACGCGCGCAGGATCTCGGACGTGACCGTCTCCCTCGTGGAGTGCTTTTACCGCGCCAAAATGCCGCCCGCGCTCATCCTCGAAACGGTCAACCGTCTGCTCTCTTTTAACAAAGAAGAGAGTTTTGCCTGCGTGGACATCGCCACCGTCGACCTCGGCGAAGGATATGCCGATATCGTAAAGATCGGCTCGCCCCTCGGTTTTTTGCTGGCGGAGAGCAAGATCGAGATCTTGGAAAGCGGCTCGCTGCCCCTCGGCATCCTCGACGGGGTCTGCCCCACCACCCTGCGCCGCAAACTGCAAGACGGCGATACCCTGCTGTTCATCAGCGACGGGGTGACGGAGGCGTTCGGCTCGAGCGCGGACATCGCCGATTTTCTGTCCGCCCTCTCCACGCACAATCCGCAGGCGCTGTGCGACGCGCTCATCGCAGAGGCGCTCGCCCGCGAGGACGGACACGCGCGCGACGACATGACCGCCGTGGCGGCGCGCCTGTTCCGCGCCCTGCCCGAAGGATAAAAAAGAGGCAGGCAGCCCGCCCGCCCTTCCCTTTTTGGCGTATACTGAAAGCAAAGGAGGGGCAGCGTGCAGCCGTTTTTGTTTCATCTGCGTCTGGCGGACGCGGCGCAGGGGATCGCCGCCGCAGTCGACGCTTTGTTTTCGTAAAAATATCCGCGGGCGCCGCCCGCGGATATTTTTACGCCCTTTGCGTATACTTGCAGCGATATGAACGCTTTGGACAGATCGTGCAAAGAAAACGAAAGACGCATCAAGGACATCCTCACTTCGGAGGATATCCTCGTATTCCGCTTTCAGACGGCGGACGGCAAGGCGTGCGCTGCCATTTATGCGGACGGCATCACGGACAAGGCATTGCTCGGCGAACAGGTCGCCCGCCCCCTCTCCTCGCAGGAGGCGCCCGCCACGGCGGAAGAAGCGGCAACGGCGCTGCGCGCGCCCGAATGCAAACAGGTGACAGACCCGCAAAAGGCGGCGGAGGAAATTTTGGCGGGCAACACGGCGGTGCTGATCGACGGCATCCCCGCCGCGCTGATCGCGGGGCTGAAAAAGATGAGCACGCGCGCCATCATGGAGCCGCCCGGTTCCGTCGCCGTCAAAGGCCCGCGGGAAGGATTTATCGAGGACGTCAAGACGAACATGTCCCTCGTGCGCAACCGGCTGCGCACGCCCAAACTGCAATTTAAGATGCTGACCGCGGGCAGACAGAGCCGCACGGCGGTCGCCGTCGGCTATCTTGAAGGGATCGCCGACGAAAAGACGGTCAAAAGCATCCTCGGGCGCATCGCCGCCATCGACATCGACGGCATCCCCGATTCCTCCTATGTGGCAAAATTCCTCTCCCGCCGCCCCGCCTCCCTCTTCCGCAGCGCGGGCACGACGGAAAAACCGGACGTGCTCGCCGCGAGGATGCTGGAAGGGCGGGTCGCCGTCCTCGTGGACGGCTCGCCCATCGCGCTGACGCTGCCATACCTGCTCGTCGAAGACCTGCAGGGGGCGCAGGACTATTTTGCCTCTCCCCTGCGCGCCACCCTGTCGCGCGTGCTGCGCTTTTGCGGCGTCCTGCTCTCCGTCCTGCTGCCCGCCTTTTATGTGGCGGCGCAGCTGTTCAAATTGCAGATCCTGCCCCTCTCCTTCCTGCTCACCATCTCGGGCAACGTGCAGGGCATCCCCCTTTCGCCGGGGCTGGAACTGTTCTTTCTCCTCCTGGTGCTCGAGATCCTCGTCGAAGCGAGCGTGCGCATGCCCAAATACGTCGCCCTCGCCCTGTCCGTCATCGGCGCCCTTATCTTGGGGGACACGGCGGTCAAAGCGGGGCTGGTCTCCTCCTCGGCGATCATCATCATGGCGATCAGCGGCATCGCGGCGTACACCGTGCCCGATCTCGTGGGCACGACTTCCGTCCTGCGCATCGTCTTCGTCGTGGCGGCGGGCAGCATCGGCACCTTCGGCGTGACGCTGCTGATCGCCCTGCTTTTATATTACCTGACCGCCGCGGGCGACTACGGCGTGCCCCTGCTGGCGCCCTTTGCCCCTCTCGTCGGGCGCGACCTGAAAGATTCCCTCTTCAAGGCGCCGCTCGGCGACCTCGGCAAACGCCCCGCCGTCTTTCACACAAAAAACGAGACGCGTCTCGGCAAAAGGGAGAAATAACGATATGGAGAAACTGAAAGTACGGCAGATCTGCTTCTATTTTATGGCGATGATGCCCGTCGCAAAACTGCTCGTCTACCCGGCGGCGCTCGCCTTCCGCGCAAAGAACTGCCTCCTCTTTTCCTCCCTGCTCAACAGCCTGCTCGAAGGGGCGGTCGTCGCCCTCGTCATGCTGCTCGCCAAAAAGACGGGCAAACCCCTTTTTGTCCTGCTCGAACAGAGGGCGGGCAAACTTTGGGCGAAGATCGCGTACGGCGCCTTCGCGCTCTATTTTTTCGCCTCCGCCCTGCTCCCCCTCTTGGAACAGAAAAATTTTGTGCTGCAGGTGCTGTATGAAAACGCATCCACCCTGCTCTCCTTTGCGCCCTTCTTTTTGCTCTCCTTTTACGCCTGTACGAAGGGGGCTTCGAGCATGGGCAGGATCGCGGACGTCGCCCTGCCCGTCTTTGCCCTCTCCTTTCCCGTCCTCATCCTGCTCGCCCTGCCCCACGCCGACTTTGCCGCCCTGCTGCCCCTGTCCGCCGTCCCCGCGCGCGAGATCGCAAAGGGCAGCCTCTTTTCCGCAAACTGGTACACGGACGGAGCGTTCCTCCTGTTTTGGCTGGGGCATTTCGAATACGAAAAGGGCGCGGCGGGCAAAGTCCTCGGCGCCTACGCGGCGGGCACTTTCGCCGTGCTCCTCTTCCTCGCCGTCTTTTACGCCGTCTTTGCGGACATCGCCCTGCGCCAACAAAACGCCGTGGCGCAGATCGCCAAATACACCACTTCTTTTACCTCTCTCGGGCGGGTGGACTACCTCTTCCTCTTTGCCCTGGCGCTGGTCATGATCTTCCGCATGTGCATACCCGTACAGATGTGCGTGCATTGCCTTCGCCGCACGGTCGGGTGCAAGCCTCTTCTCCCTTCCGCCGCCGTTAACCTGCTCCTGCTCGCGCTGACCGTATTCTTCAACTATTCTTTTTTGGAGGTGCAGACCCTGTTTACCCAAAAGCTGTGGTCTGTCTTTGCCCTCTTTGCCTATCTGCTGCCCGCGGCGGCGGCGCTGCTCGCTTTAAGGCGGAGGAGATCGCCATGAGGACGGACAAACTTTGGGCGCGCGTCTTTCTCGCCGCGGCGGCGGTGCTGCTGCTCCTCTTTTTTTCCAACGACTTCGGCCTCATCGACATCCGAGAGACCGCCATCGTCGTCGCGCTCGGCATCGACGAGGCGGAGGAGGGAGAGGGGTACGACGTGACCGCGCAGATCGCCGTCCCCGCGAACGCAGGGCCCGGTTCCGCCGCAAACGTGACCGCCAAGGGCGTGCGCACCGTGAGCGAGGGGATCGCCGAACTCAACCAAGAGACGGGCTGGTACCCCACCCTCGTACATTGCCGCCTCATCCTGTTGGGCGAGGCTTTGACGGAGCGGAACGTGTTCGACGTGCTCGGGTACTTTCTGCGCAACGAGGCGGTGGAAGATTCCTGCCAGGTCGCCGTCTGCGCGGGCACCGCGCGGGAAACGTTCGGGGCGGGCTCGCCCGTCAACGACATCTCCGCCTCCGCCATCATCAAAGTGCTCTCCTCCGAAGCGCAGAAAACGGGGCTCGTCTCCGTGACCATCCTCAAAGACTTCGCCGTCGGCTATTATTCCGTGAGCGAGAGCGGGGCTCTGCCCTACATCACGGTCAAAGAAGAGGCGGAAAGCCAGGGCGGCAGCGCCGCACAGGCGGCGGCGCTGCCCTCCCTCGTCAGAAACAAACGGTGGCGCCCCGTCCGCGAGCCGCTGCCCCTCGCCGCGCCCGCCTCCGCCGAGGGCGGGGAAAGCCAGGGCGGAAAGAGCGGGGAAAGCAAGGGGGGCGGCGCCGTCTTTCAGGCGTCCGAGACGATGCTATTTTACCGCGGGAAAAAGGCGGCGATCCTCACCCCCGAAGAGACGCTTGCCTACAACCTCGCCGCGACCGACACCGACTTTGCCTACGGCAACGTGACCGCCGCGCAGGACGGAAAGGAGGCGGTCTGTTCCCTGCAAATGAAGATCGGCAAAAAGCGGCGCAGCCTTTCCTTTGAAAACGGCATGCCCGTATTTACCTTTACCATCCGCGCCAAGGCGCGCGTTGCGGACACGGACAAGGCGGCGCCCATCCTCAATATCGCCAAGACGCAGATCGCCGAGGAGAGCGTACTGCGCGCCGCCGAGCAAAAATTCAAAGAAGAGCTCGCCTCCGCCGCGGAAAAAGCGGCGCGCTCGGGCTGCGACCTGTTCGGCATCAAGCAGCGGCTGTACCGCTTCCGCCATAAAGATTACGAAGCCTTCCGCGAAAACATTTTGTCCGCCGCCGAACTCCGCTACGACATCCGCTTCAGCGGCTTGAAATGACAATTTCTGTAAATAAGTAAAATTTTTTGAAAGAAATTTACAAAAAGGTATTGACAAACGAAAAATCTGTGGTATAATAAAAGTGACCAAAGGGAAAAAATCTTTCTTTTCCCTCGGTACTGCCGAGCGCGGCAGGCACGCGGGTTTCTCCTTTTTTTGCGGCACGCGTCCGTTTCCGGGATTCAGCGCTGAGGATCCGGGCCGCGGGGTAAAAAGAGGCGATCTCTCGGAGGAACGCCGCGGGGCGCGGGGCTTTTCGATCACACTCAGCTGTCGGGAAAGATGCCGAAAGGGTTTACAAAAGCCGCGTTCCCCCGCCGAAAGCGCAAAGGGGGTACTGTATGTACAGATCCGACTTGCGGAAACTCGCTTAACGGAGGTACGGTCCGGTGTACAATTTTGCACAGGGGACAAAGAAATAAGGCAGATCCGATGAAAGCGGACATTGTGCGAAGGCGCTATGCAGGCCGAAGGCAGTCCGCAGCCGACAGGCGGAAGGGAGCAAACCTTATCGCATCCCCCCACAACTGAATAGCTGAAACGAAACATATCCCCCGCACGGCTCGCCGAGCGGGGGTTTTCCTGTGCCGCGGCGTTAAAAATTTACGCCGGCCAATATAGCAATTTTGCCGTGTCCGGGACTTGCAGGACGCTGCTGTTGTCTCCGCGGACGAGAAAATATTCTTCGTGGAAGGTGCGGTGCGGGATCATGTAGATGCGTTTGCCCTTCCAGCTGTTTTGCAGCGTGTGCGCAAACATCCGCTTGGCGACGATCTGCGCAAAGATGCCCGCATTCAGCTCGACGACCGCGTTTTCGTACCCCTCCGCGAAGCAGTTTTTCAGAGCGATCTTGATCTTGAACGCGATATAGGTATCCGACAGGACTGTCCCCGCCCCCTTGCAGTAAGGGCAGACTTTACTGAGCATGACCGTGTTGTCATCCTTGGATTTTTTGCGGGTGAACTGCACCAGCCCCAGCCCGCTCGTTTCGGAAACGTTACACTTTGCGCGGTCACTTTTGAGCGCCTCGCGCAGCGCCTCGACGACGGCGGCGCGGTGGCTTTCCTCCTCCATATCGATAAAGTCCACGACGACGATGCCGCCGAGATTGCGCAGCCGCGCCTGCCTGGCCACCTCTTTGGCGGCGAGCAGATTCGCCTCGAACACGGTATCTTCGAGACTGTCCGTATTGCCGATAAATTTGCCCGTATTGACGTCGATGACGGTGAGCGCCTCCGTCTTGTCAAAGACGAGATAGGCGCCGTTGGCAAGATCGACGCGCGGGCTCAAGATCTCGTTCACCTGTTTTTCCAGGCCGAAATAGTCGAACATCTCCCGCTCGCCCTTATACAGCACCGCTTTGCTGCGGCTGCCCGCGTGCTTCATCAGATTAAGAACGTGCCTGTACACCGTCTCCGAGCCGATATAGATCTTATCGATCTCGGAAAAGTCGAAGTCTCGCAGCAGGCGGACGTGTACGTCCGCATCGCGGAACACGAGATCGCCCGTCATCGCCTCTTCATACGCGGCGCGCGCCGCCAGATACAGCCCGCGCAGATAGCGCGCCTCCGTCTTGAGCACCTTTGCGTCGGCATGAGGCGCGTTGGTACGCATGATCAACCCATCCCCCTCAAAGCGCAGCCTGCCCGCCAGATCGGTCAGAAAAGCGCGCTCCTCTTCGTCCGCGATCTTGCGCGACACCCCCAAAAAGGGCGTGCCGGGCAGATAGATGAGATGCTTGCCGACAAAAGAAAGGTTCATGGTCAGGCGCGCGCCCTTCGTGCCGATCGGCGACTTTAAGACCTGTACCATCACCTCGTCCCCGACGCGCAGATGCAGCCCCGCGCCGCCCTCGCCGGGCATATCCCCCGCGGAAAGATAGCCGTTTTTCGCCTGCCCGAAGGCGACGAACGCCGCCTGCATCCCTTCGAGCACGTTGACCACCCTGCCCTTATAAATATTGCCGGAAATGTCCGAAGCGCCCGCCGAATCGAGGTGAAATTCGACGAGCTTGTCCCCCTCGGTGACGGCCGCAAAACAATCGCCCCCGAAGTAGTCAAAATACATATTCTTTTGCATATTTATAAACCTGCCGCAAAGGGCGCGTACCGCGCCCCCGCAAAAATAATGACGGTTTGAGATGGTCGCGTATTATTGTAACACAAATATGTCCGTTTTGCAAGCAAATGTGAAAAAAAGACGAAAATATAAGAAAAACACCGTCATTTTTGCAAAAAACAGCTCCCGACGGGCGCATAAATGCTCTCTTTTTCCAAAATTGCGGCAAATTCTTCCTCGGAAAGTTCCCCGAGATACCCGCCCTGCCCGTCATAGACGATAAATTCGACGTATTTGCCCCGCCGCAGAAAGGAAAGCATCCTTTTAAGGGTGCAGTCCGCCCCCACGGCGACCCGCCGCACTTCCAGCCCTCTCTTTCGTTCACGGGCGTAGTCGACGCGAATGCGCACATACGGACGCCCGCCGCCCAGCGCCCCCGCAAAGAGAAAGGCAGAAAAAAACAGAATGGTCAGATTGACGGAAAAAAAGCATCCGTATACGAATAAACCGAGCAAAAGCAGGGCAAAAAACAAACCGATGCCGCGGGCGAGGCGGCCGGCCGCACGTTCTCCCGCGCGCTGCGCGGCGGCACAGTAGAGGATACGCCCGCCGTCGAGCGGGTACGCGGGCAGCAGGTTGACGGCGGCGATGGCGGCGCTCGCATGAGCGGCAGTATCCGTATAGGCGTACGTTTCCGGAAACAGCCACCACAGGGCAACGAAAAGAAGGGCGGTCGCGCCGTTGACGAACGGCCCCGCGAGGGCGACGAAGATCTCGTCTTTGAGTCCGATGCCGTCGATGTCCCCCGAGATGAGGGCGCCGTAGGGCATCAGCACGACCTTGTCCAGGCGGTATCCGCACCGCGCCGCGGCAAAGGCGTGCCCGCATTCGTGCATGACGGCGACGAGGGTGGAGATCAAAAAGAGAAACAGCCTGCCCGTGCAGGCGTAAAAGGCGCCGAACAAGAGAAAGAGCGGATGTACCGCAAAGCGCATCCGCCCCCGTATTTTGCCCCAAAAGCGGCTATACGTTCCAGACAATATCGTTCTCCTCTCCCACGGAATAGGAGCGGATGAGAGAGCCGCCGTCGTACATGCGCACGTCCACCTCGCCGGAGCCGTCGCTGTAGCCGACGGGAATGGTGGCAAAGACGGCGTCGCCCGCCTGCCAATAGGCGGCGGAAAGGCCGGATATGACCGAGGTGAACGAGGTCGTATGCGCGATCTCGACGGTATAGACGCCGTCCGTTTCCGCCACGCTCTGTACGGTGCCGCCGTACGGCGCGTATACGCTGCACTCCCCCGTAAAGGAGAGCACGCCGTCCGTGACGCTGCACTCGATCCCGTCCGGCGCGACGCTGCCGAGGGTCAGTTCGGAATAGATCCTCTCGTCCTCGTACGACGCTTCACGCGGGGCGGTGACGCCCGCAAAAAAGGTGTTGATGGCGCTGTTCGGCATCAAGACGTTGGTGAGCAGGATGAGCGCGGCGAGGGCGCACACCGCCGCAAATTCCGCGATGAGGATGCGGCTGTCGAAAAACTTTTTCCTCTGCGGGACGGCTTCGGGCGCGTAATCGGTCACTTCCTCGCTGACGGCGACGCGTTCCTCCTCCCGCCCGGCGGGGCGTTCCGCTCTCCCCTCCTCCACGCGCTCGTTGACTTCACGCACGACGCGCTCTTTCAGGTCGTCCTCTTTCCTCTTTCTGCCCTTCTTTTTTACCACGTTGAGGGTATTGACGGGTATTTCGAGCATTTCCGCATAGTCGATGTTTTCGCTCATACGATCCTCCTCCGCTTCGAAGATATATTCTAATGTATGCGGGCAAAAAGTCTTTCAGAACGCATTTTGGCGGCGTGCCCGATTCGTTTGCGCATTTTCGACAAATCGTGTATAATATTGCCATAATACGCAGCGCATGCGCCGCAAGGAGAAAAGACATGCTCATTTCCGATCTCTTTAAAAAGAAAAAATCGCTGTATTCCTTCGAGATCTTTCCGCCCAAACCGTCGGCGGACATCTCCTCCGTGGCGGGCACCATCGAAAAGCTCGCCGCCCTCGCGCCCGACTACATCTCCGTGACGTGCAGCGCGGGGGGAACGGGCAACGCGCGCACGGCGGAGATCGCAAAGCTGATACGGCAAAACGGCGTGGAGCCGCTGGCGCACCTCACTTGCATCCACGCCTCCAAAGCGGACATCTCGCGCACGCTTGCGGAGCTGTCCGAAAGCGGCATCGCCAACGTACTTGCCCTGCGCGGCGACCGCATCGAGGGGGCGGCCGAATCGGCGGACTTTGCGCATGCGAGCGACCTTGTCCGCTTCATCGGGCAATGGGGCGGGGGCAAATTCGACATTGCGGGCGCCTGCTACCCCGAAGGGCACCCCGAAAGCCCCGACCTGCTCGACGATATCCGCAACCTGAAAAAGAAGGTGGACGCGGGCGTCACGCACCTCAACACGCAGCTGTTTTTCGACAACGAAGACTTTTTCCGCTTCCGCGACATGATCGCCTTGGCGGGCATCGAAGTGCCCGTGCAGGCGGGCATCATGCCCCTCGTCAAAAAGGCGCACATCGACAGGATCATCGCCCTTTCCGGCGCCAAGATCCCCGCCAAGATCTCCCGCATGATCGCCCGCTTTTACGACCGGCCGGAGGCGCTCATGGATGCGGGCATCGCCTATGCGGTCTCGCAGATCGCCGACCTGCTGTCGGCGGGCGTAGCGGGCATCCACCTGTATGTGATGAACAACACCTACGTCGCCGAGCGCATCACGGAGAGCGTGCGCGGCATCCTGAAAGCGGTGAACAAGGACTGACGGGCATGAAGATCGAACGGACGGAACTTTTGCGCTATCTCGGCTGGCGGGGGCAGGAAACGGACGAAGCTCTCCTCGCCCGCCTGGACGGCGCCGCCCGCCGCTGCCTGCAGATCGCCGAACCGCGCTCCGTCTCCATGCGCTTTTCCCTCGGAGAAGGGCTTTTGCTGCGCGGCACGGGGTTTTCCCTGCAAGGGAAGGACATCGCCCGCCGCCTTGCGGGCTGCAAGGAGATCTACCTGCTGGCGGCGACGGCGGGCATCGCCGTCGAACGGGAGACGATCCGCCTCTCCGCGCGCAGCGCGGGCGAGGCGCTCCTCTTCGACACTGCGGCGACCTGCGCCGTCGAGAGCTATGCCGACGACGTCTGCCGCGGCCTTGCCGCCGCCTGCGGGCGCAAACTGACCCCCCGCTTTTCCTGCGGGTACGGCGATTTTCCCCTCGAGGCGCAGCGGGAGATCTGCCGGATCTTAAAGACGGACACCCGCATCGGGGTCTGCTGCGACGAGGCATTTTTGCTCACCCCGAGAAAGTCGATCACCGCCGTGGTCGGCATCACGGAGGAAGAGGCATGCCCCGCCGCGGACGGCGTCACCGCCTGTGCGGACTGCGGCGACGCGAACTGCGCTTTCCGCAGGGAGGAGCCATGAAGCGAGACTTTTTGACCTTTTTAAAAGAAAACATCGTCGTCTTTGACGGCGCCTTCGGCACCATGCTGCAGCGGGCGGTCAAGGACGTCGGCATCCTGCCGGAAAGGTGCAACCTCGAGCGCCCCGCGCGCGTCGAGGAGATCCACCGCGCCTATGCGGAAGCGGGCGCGGACGTCATCACGGCGAACACCTTCGGCGCGAACGAAAAAAAGACGGGCGACGCCGCCCTCTCCGCCGAGTTGATCGGCGCGGGCGTCGAGATCGCGCGGCGGGCGGCGGGAGAGAGGTACGTCGCCCTCGACATCGGGCCGATCGGCAGGCTGTTAGAGCCGCTGGGCAGCCTGACCTTTGCGGAGGCGTACGACATCTTCGCGCGGGAGATGGAGGCGGGCAAGGGCGCCGACCTCATCCTCATCGAGACGATGGCAGACCTCACCGAATGCAAGGCGGCGCTGCTCGCCGCGCGGGAGACGACCCGCCTGCCCGTCCTCTGCTCGATGACCTTTGAAGAGAGCGGCAGGACGTTTACCGGCTGCGCGGCGGAATGCTTTGCCTTGACCGCCTCTCCCTTGGCGGACGCGGTCGGCGTCAACTGTTCGCTCGGCCCCGCGCAGCTTTTGCCCTCCGTCAAAGCCATCCTCGCCCATACGGACAAACCCGTGCTCGTGCAGGCGAACGCGGGGCTGCCCGACGCAGACTTTTGCTACGACGTGAACGCGGAAGCGTTCGCCGAGGCATACGAAGAGATGCTCTCCCTCGGCGTGCGCATCGTCGGCGGCTGCTGCGGCACCACGCCCGACTATATCCGGCGGCTGCGCGCCTTGGCGGATACGAAAAAGCCTTCCCCCGTCCCCTTCCGCAGGCAGGCTGCCGTCTGTTCGGCGACCAGATACCTGCCCGTCGACGGCGTGCGCGTCATCGGCGAGCGCATCAACCCCACGGGCAAAAAGGCGATGAAAGCCGCCCTGCTTGCGGGAGATTACGGCTACGCCGCGGCGCAGGCGCTCGAACAGCAGGACGCGGGGGCGGACATCCTCGACGTGAACGCGGGCTTGCCCGAATTAGACGAAAAGGCGGTGCTGACCAAACTGGTCAAACAGGTGCAGGCGGTGTGCGAACTTCCCCTGCAGATCGACTGCGGCAAGGCGGACGCCGTCGAGGCGGCGCTGCGCGCCTATACGGGCAAAGCGATCGTCAATTCGGTCAACGGCGAGGACAAAGTGCTCGACGCCCTGCTGCCCGTCGTCAAAAAATACGGGGCGGCGGTCGTCGGGCTGACGATAGACGAACGCGGCGTACCCAAAACGGCGCAAGAGCGCGTGGCGATCGCCGAAAAGATCATCGCCCGCGCCAAAGCGTACGGCATCCCGGAAGAGGACGTCTACATCGACTGCCTGACGCTGACGGTGAGCGCCGAACAGGCGCAGGCGCAGGAGACGCTTGCCGCCATCCGCGCCGTCAAGCAAAAGTACGCCGTCAAGACGGTGCTGGGGGTGAGCAACATCTCCTTCGGGCTGCCGAACCGGCAGATCGTCAACACCGCCTTTTTGACGGGCGCGCTGTATGCGGGGCTGGATCTTCCTATCCTGAACCCCAACGTGCCCGAAAACATGCAGGCGGTCGCGGCGTTCAACGCGCTGACGGGCAAGGACAAAAACTGCGCGGCGTACCTCGAAAAATACGGCAGCGCTGCCGTGCAGGCGAGCGCAAGCGGCAAGGGCGCGCCCGCGGCGGAAGGCGGCAAAAGGGACATCGTTTATTGCATCCGCAAGGGCTTACCCGAGGCGGCGGACTGCGCGCGCGCGCTGTTAGAGACGACGCCGCCGCTCCGCTTGATCGACGAGTTTTTGATCCCCGCCCTCAACGCCGTGGGTGAAGAATACGAGCGCGGCGTCCTGTTTTTGCCCCAGTTGATCGCCGCGGCGGAGAGCGCCAAACTCTGCTTTGACGAGGTAAAAAAGCGCCTCGGCGGGAACGCGGGCGCGGAAAGGGGAAAGATCGTGCTGGCGACGGTGAAGGGCGACGTACACGACATCGGCAAAAACATCGCCAAGACGGTGCTGGAAAATTACGGCTATACCGTCATCGACCTCGGCAAAAACGTGCCGCCCGAAGAGATCGTCCGCGCGGTCGGCAAAGAGATCCGCCTGTGCGGGCTGTCCGCGCTGATGACGACCACCGTCGTGCATATGGAAGAGACCATCCGCCTGCTGCGCAAGCATTGCCCGCAATGCCGCGTGATGGTGGGCGGGGCGGTGCTCAACGAGGACTACGCCAAAAAGATCGGCGCTGACCGGTATTGCAAAGACGCCACCGCGGACGTAAAGATGGCGGAGGAAGTGTTTCATGATTCACATGTTTCATGATTCACACTTTTTTCGCACAAAGGTGCGAAAAAAGTCGTGAGTTTTAGGAAAACCCCGACGTTCGCCGTTTTATCAAACGGCTCTGCGTCCGGAGTTTTCCTCTGCGCCGCTTTTTAGGGGCTTACACTATGATACATGCGGCGC
>CALVHS010000009.1 GCA_944328665.1 uncultured Clostridia bacterium
TTCCCGCCACAACGGTATTGGCGGAGACGTCGTGCGTGACGACGCTTCCCGCGCCGATGACGGCGTTTTCTCCCACGGTCACGCCGGGAAGGACGATGGCGCCCGCTCCGATCCATACGCCGCGCTCGATAACAATAGGTTTGGAAGTGAGCGTGCGGCGGAGCGGGGGTTCTGACCCATGGTTTTCGGTGATGAGGCAGACCTTCGGGCCGATGAACACGTCGTCGCCCAAGGTGATGCCGCCCCTGTCCATGAAGGTGCAGGCGTGGTTGATGAACACATTTTTGCCGACGCGGATATTCGCGCCGAAGTCGGTGTAAAAGGGCGTCCACAGCGTGAAGTCGTCTTCGACCTTCTGCCCCGTCATCTCGCAAAACAGCCGCCGTATCTCTTCTTCATTCAAGACCTGCGTGTTGAGCTGCTGCGTCAGCCGCTTCGCTTTGCGGACGACCGCCTTTATCTTGTAATATTCGGGATCGTCGCAGGAGACGGGCTCGCCCGACCTGTCCCGTTCCAAAATGTCTTTCATGCTTTTTTTCCGAAACTCGTGCACTTGCCGATGGTGTCTCCCGTTTTCAGGTAAGTATAGCCGGGCATCTCGAAGAGGACGGGCTTGAACTTGTCAAAGTCGGGCTTGTCGCCCTTTTCACTCAAAATGCTCTCGTCGGCAAAGGTATTGTTGACCTTCACCATAAAATTTTCAAAGGCGGGCGTTTCATACACATCGGCGACGGTGCATTCCATCGTAAGTTTTGCATCGTCTGCAAGGGGCGCGCCCGTTTCGCCGACGGTATAGCCGAGCAGTTCCGACTTATCCGTTTTGTTGCCCGATACGGCTCCCGTGGCGGCGGCTTTATCGAGCCAGCTTTCGTCCACCACGTTGATGGAAAGAACTCTGTTTTCCCTGATCCCCCGATTGATGTAGTGTGCCTTTGCAAGGCTGACCATCGCCATATCGTGCGCAGGGATGCCGATATGCGCGACGAGCGTCCAAGTCGGCTTGCCGCCGACCATTGCGCCCACCACGATGACGGGCGTGGGATAGAGTGCCATTGTGTTTCCGATATTCTTTTTCATGGTTATCTTCCAAAAAATAAGTGTGCAAGACTTGTTTTCCTTTACACACTTATTATATCGCGATCGCTTTATTATGTAAAATACTTATTTTTTATTTCAAGTTATGCAACAGAGTTATGCCTAAATCACAGCGCGCCGACGATCTTATGCGGAAGATAGGGCTCGTCGATATAGGCGACGTCCTCTTCGGTGAGCGGCACGTCGAAGGCTTTTACGGCGTCGTCGAGATACTTTTCTTTCGTCGCGCCCACGACGGGCGAGGCGACGCCCTTCTTGAAGTGCCATGCAAAGGTGACGGCGGTCATGCTCGCTTGGTACTTTTCGGCAAGCGCTTGGATACGGGCGGCGATAACTTTGTCCTGCTCTTCGGTGGAATCGTACTTCCCGCGTGCGGTAACGTCCGTTTGGCTGCGCAGGGTATCCGCTTCCCAATTCGGGCGGGCGCACCTGCCCGAAGCCAAAGGACTGTACGGCGTGAGCGCTACGTTCATCTGCCTGCAAACGGGGATAAGTTCGCGCTCGTCCTCGCGGTATAAGGGATTGTAGTGGTTCTGCATGGAAACGAAGGGCGTGAAACCGTTGTCGCGCGCGCAAAGCTGCATATTGTAAAACTGATAGCCGTACATGGCGGAAGCGCCGAGCGCACGCACCTTACCCGCCTTGACAAGACCGTGGAGCGCTTCCATTGTCTCTTCGATGGGAGTTCCATAATCGAAACGGTGAATGATATAGAGGTCGAGGTAGTCTGTTCCGAGGCGTTTTAATGTTCCTTCGATCTCCCTGTTGATGGCTTCGCGCGAGAGGTGCCCTTCGTTGAAGTACACCTTGGAGGCAAGCACCACTTTATCGCGTGCGACATTGTTTTTTATCGCGCGCCCTAAATATTCCTCGCTCGTGCCGGCCGAGTAGCAGTTGGCGGTATCGAAGAAGTTGATGCCCAAATCGAGCGCATGCTTTATGATCTTCTCGCTCGCCTCGGGGTTTAGCGTCCAAGCGTGCATTTTGCTTGCGGGGTCGCCAAAGCTCATGCAGCCGAGGCAAAAGCGCGAAACTTCGATGCCGCTGTTTCCTAATGTCGTGTATTGCATATCACATCTCCTTGCAATGTTCCTTGATGAAATCGATGAATTTGCTCACCGTGCGCGTCATGGGCTGCCCTTTGTAGATGAGCGTGCCCCCTGCGGTCAGTTCGGGATAGAATGGCTTGAAGATGACGCTCGGCGAGTTGTAGAGGGAGACTGCGCCTTCGATGCAGAGCGCCGCGCCGATCTCGCTGTCTACGAGCACGGCGGCATTGTATAAGAGGTTATAGGTGGCGTAAATTTCCATCTTTTCGTAATATTCGCCGAACCAATCGGCGACGCCCTGCGTCACGCCGCGGCGGGATACGAACACTTTATGTCCCACGAGGTCTTCGCGCGTGATATGCTCCTTTTGGGAGAGCGGGCATTTGGCGGGCACGATGGCGCCCCAGCGCTCCGTGACGGGAAGCGGGATGCTCTCGTATTTGGAAAGGTCGCTGCTGCCGATGATGACGCCGATATCCAGCGTGCCGCGCTCCAGCCGCTCCTTCACATGGTCTGCATCGTTGGAATAGAGGTCGAACCGCACGTCGGGATACCGTTCGCTGAATTCGCGCATGATCTTCGCCAAAAAGCGCATGACGGCGCCCTCGCCGCTGCCGATGGAAATGATGCCGCCGATCTCTTCCTTCCCCGCCAAAAATTCCCGTTCCGTCTTTTCGGTGAGGTCGATGATCTCCTGCGCGCGGCGGCGAAGGAACATTCCGTCCTCAGTCAGTTTGGTGCTGTGCCTGCCGCGCACAAACAGCTGCGCGCCGAGCTCTTCTTCGAGCTGCATCATCTGGCGGGAGAGCGCGGGCTGGGAAATGTGCAGGATATCCGCCGCCCGCGTGATGTTTTCCTCCCGTGCGACCGTCAGAAAGTATTTTAGGATGCGGTATTCCATAGGTTTCTCCTTGTGGTTATGGCAGGCACCGTATTATGCGCAATAATTATACCACAGCCGAAAGAGTTTTGCAACTATGCTCTTAAAGCGCGTTAACCAAGTCAAAGTGCTCCGGATCCGTTTATTCTGACCGGTTATATTCCTCGTCCGTCACGGGCTCCTGCCATTCGTTGGAGGTATTCTCGCCGGGGACTTCGACGGCGATGTGCGAGAACCAGCTGTCCTTCTTCGCTCCGTGCCAATGCTTGACGTTTGCAGGGATGACGACGACATCGCCCGCTTTCAGGCTGCGCGCCGGCTTGCCCCATTCCCGGTACCAGCCCTCTCCCGCAATGCAAAGGAGGATCTGCCCGCCGCCCTTGTCGGCATGATGGGTATGCCAGTTGTTGCGGCAGGCAGGCTCGAACGTGACGTTTGCAAAAAACGGAGAGACGCCCGCAGGCGTGAGCGGGTTTAAGTACGACTTGCCGATAAAATACCGGGCATAGGCAGAATTTTCCTGCCCCAAGCCGAAAATGTTGTTCTTTTCAAAATGCTTATCCATAAAACACCTCGCGTCGATCATTATTTAGATAGCAGTTCTTTCGCACAACCCAGCGCGTTAAAGAGGCGCGGGACGCCCATATACGGCATGGCGTGGACGAGCGCGCAGACGATTTCTTCCTTCGTGCTGCCCGTCTTCAATGCGCCTTCAACGTGGGAGCGCACCTGCACTTCCGCCCCGCCGAGCGCCGCCAAAAGGACGACGGTGAGAAGTTCGCGCGTCTTTTTATCCAAACCTTTTCGCGCCATAAAATCGGA
>CALVHS010000010.1 GCA_944328665.1 uncultured Clostridia bacterium
TTCGTGACAGCTTCCCCCCGGGGGGAAGCCTTTTTTGGGGTTTGCCTAAAAAAGCACCCGCCTGCGAATACTCGCAGGCGGGTACCTTTGTATCAACGCACGCTTTTGTAGAAAATTATCCGATCAAAGATCATCAGAGGTTATTCGCATCGGTCTCCACATAGATACGCGGGTTAGAAGTCAGGTCTTGCATCACATTAATCGTTCCGTCCGCCGTGTTGCCGGACGCTTCCACATAATGCATCGCCGCGTCGCCGATCTCTTCCCCTGCCTCGATCACATTCTGCTTGACGAGGATCTGCGCCTTGGAATAGATATTCCCCAAAAATACCGATCCGCGGAAGTCATCATTCGGTTCGTACTCGATCGCGCCCGTATTAGTGTTGCCCGTGATGACCAGTTTATAACGGTTAATATAGACTTCATTCGTTGAATTCCAGCTGTATGCGTTGGAATTGCCGAAGATACCGCCCACCACGACCGTGCTGGCACTCTTCGGCGCCAATGCAGGCGCAACGCCCGTCAAAGTACCGCTGTTTTTGCAGCCCGTAATGGTGATGACCGTCTGGGGCGCCTGATAATCGGCAGCGCCCTTGTCGCTCGAACGCCACGCGTCCGCCATGATGCCGCCGACCCACATGCCCTTCAGATCGCCCGTGTTGGTGCAACCTTCGATGGTGATCTGCACATTGTCTGCCGTCTGGTTGGTGATGGACAGGATGCCCGCCGCCGTCGAATAGGTGCCGCCCGAGCGGTTCATCGACGTGATATCCGCGTTATTGGTGCAATTGAGAATGGTCACCCTGGAACCGGAAGGAAGTTTGGAGGAAGGATCGCTGTCATTGGAGTGACCGCCGATATAGCCGACGACGCCCGCGACGCGGTTGACGCCGACGATCGAACCCTCCACGGTGACGTTTTCGATCACCGCATGGATGGGCGTGCTGCCCGAGGCGTAGATCGCGCCGATGGCGCCCGCCGTCGTGTGGTTGTTTCTGGTATAACCCGTATCGAGGTATGCGCCGCTGCCCGGCTCATCGATGTCCACATTGATGGTCACATCGCCGAAATAGCCGCCCGAGAACACGGAGATCAAGCCGTAGAAGGAATAGTTCGCATTGGCGCTTGCCGCCGAGAAATACAGCGAGTCTGCCGAAGCGTCCTTGATCTGCACGTTGTCGATCGTCTTGCCGCGCCCGTAGAAGTCGCCCGCAAAGTTAGAGATGGGCTTCCATTCCTGCGCGACGCCGTCGATCGCCATATCCACATCCTGTCCGAGCACGACGGTCAAGCCCTCGCCGCCGTTGCCCGTCGTCTCGATATATTCGGCGATGGAAAGCATGCCGTTATAGTCGGCAACGGCTGCCCCGACCAGCGTATCGCCTTCATAATAAGATCTGTTCTCCGCGATATTCGGAGCAGAATCTCCCGTCTGCGTTTTCAGCGCTTCCAGATCACTTTGGCTGCCGTCGGCTTCCGATTGAGAAACGAGCCACGTCTTATCCGTGATCAGGCGGCCGCTGAGCAGATGGAAAGCGCCCTGCAATTCCATCAGGTCGTAATCTTCGGGATAAATGACCTCGCTGATGCCGCCCGTTTCGTTGAGGCGGACATAGATCATGCGGTTGACGTTGCTGTTATAGTAGATCGCCGTCCCATCCTGCAAGGCGGAATAATCTTCCGCCGCCAGCCCCGCTTCCTTTAAGATCAGCAGCGCTTCGGACGCGGTCTCGGGAGGAGCACCGTCGAAGTTCTCCTGCGCGGAGAGCGCTTCGTTCATGTTGCGCACAGCCGAAATGTCCGAGGACTCGTTTGCCTTGTTGATGACGTTGGCAAACGTCGGGATGAGCACCGCCGCCAAAATGGCGACTACGGCGATCACGATGACAAGTTCTGTGATCGTGAAGGCTCTTTTGCATCTTTTTGCCATTCCTTTTTTCTCCTTTTTTTTACCGTTAAACTCGTTTTTGATTTTTGCTTTCTGCAAAAATCAAAAAGCCGCGGCTTTTTGTTAAGACTATTATATCATATCACAATGCGAAAGGCAATATTTTTGGCAACATTTTTTAACTGAATTACTTGTATTTTGATAAGAATAATAAGTTTTTACATTATATGCCCCCGCGGCAGCCACGCATCCGCCCTTTGAAAAACCGCCCTGCCGCATTTTTGCGGCAGGGCGGCAGCATTCCTTTACGATGCGCTCATTTGGCGGCGGCCTCTTCTTCCGCTTCCTCCGCCTCGATGAGGGGGTCGCTTTCGCGGTGGCCGGCGACGAACTGCGGACTCATATTTTTATAGTCGCGCACGCCCGTGCCCGCGGGGATGAGTTTGCCGATGATGACGTTTTCCTTCAGCCCGATGAGCGGGTCGACCTTGTTCTTGATCGCCGCCTCCGTCAGCACGCGCGCCGTCTCCTGGAAGGACGCGGCGGAGAGGAAAGAGTCGGTGGAGAGCGCAGCCTTGGTGATGCCCAAAAGCACGCGCTTGGCGGTGGCGGGCCTGCCGCCCTTTTCCAGCGCCTTGAGGTTTTCGTCCTCGAAGGTGAACATGTCGACGAGTTCGCCGGGGAGCATGTCGGTATCGCCGCAGTTTTCGATGCGTACCTTGCGCATCATCTGGCGGACGATGATCTCGACGTGTTTGTCGTTGATGTCCACGCCCTGCGAACGGTAGACGGACTGTACCTGATGCAGGATGTAGTCCTGCACTCCCTTGACGCCCTGGATGCGCAGAATATCCTGCGGGTTGACGGAGCCGCCGTTGAGCTGCACGCCCGGCTCTACCCTGTCGCCCGTCCTGACTTTGAGTTCCGCGTTGAAGGGAAGGACGTACTCCTTCTTCTCCGCGCCCGTGAACTCGTCGCGGACGACGACGTGCTTTTGGTTGTCCTGCTCGGAGACGTAGACGATACCGCCCACTTCCGTCAGGGTCGCGACGCCCTTCGGCTTCCTCGCTTCGAACAGCTCTTCGACGCGCGGCAGACCTTGCGTGATGTCGCCCGTCGCCGCGATGCCGCCCGTGTGGAAGGTACGCATCGTCAGCTGCGTGCCCGGCTCGCCGATGGACTGCGCCGCGATGACGCCCACCGCCTCGCCCACCTGAATGGGACGGTCGGTCGCCATGTTTTTGCCGTAGCACTTGGCGCAGACACCGTAGCGGGAATTGCAGGTAAAGATGCTGCGGATGGACACCTCCTCGATGCCCGCACGCACGATCTTTTTGGCGGTATCGTCGGTGATCATCCCGTTGGTGGCGACGATGACTTCGCCCGTGGCGGGATCGACGACGTCCTCAGAGACGAACCTGCCCGCAAGCCTGTCTTCCAGGCTTTCGATGATGTCGCCGTTTTCGCCGCGGATCGCCTTGATCTTCATGCCGCGCGGCTTTCTGCCCGCGCAGCAGTCGTCCTCACGCACGATGACGTCCTGCGAGACGTCCACGAGGCGGCGGGTCAGATAGCCGGAGTCCGCCGTCTTGAGCGCGGTATCCGCCAAGCCCTTGCGGCCGCCGTGCGAAGAGATAAAGTATTCGAGAACGGTCAGCCCCTCGCGGAAGCAGGATTTGACGGGGATCTCGATCATTTTGCCCTGCGGGTTGACCATGAGGCCGCGCATGCCCGCCAGCTGCTTGATCTGGTCGATGGAGCCGCGCGCGCCGGAATTTGCCATCATCCAGATGGGGTTGAACTTGTCGAGGCCCTTTTTCAGTTCGTTCGTGACGGCGTCCGTCGTGTCCTTCCAGACGTTGACGACGGCGTTGTAGCGCTCTTCGTCCTTCAAAAGGCCGCGCGAAAATTTCTTTTCGATGACTTCGACTTTGTGTTCCGCCTCGGCGATGAGCGGCTTTTTCGCGTCGGGGATGTGCATGTCAAAGACGGAGGTCGTGATGGCGCCGATGGTCGAATATTTGTCGCCGAGCGCCTTGATCTTGTCGAGCACGTCCGCCGCCTTGGGCGCGCCCCCCGTCTTGAAGCAGCGGTCGACGATCTTGGAGATCATCTTTTTGCCGACCGGTTCATCCCCCTGTTCCTGACGGAGAAGTTTACCGTCCTCTTCGATCTCATACCTGTCTTTGAGAAGGGTGAGGTCGCACGTATTGCTGCCGCCGATCTCGTACTTGAGATAGTCCGCTTTCTTTTCCCTCGTCACGAAGCCGAGATCCTGCGGGATCGCCCCGTTGTAGATGATGCGCCCTACCGTCGTCTTGACGCGCCCGGAGATCTCCGTCTCCGGATCTCCGTTTTCGTCGAAGAACTTGCCTTCGGGCAGTTTGACGGTGCGCTTGACGTAGATCTCGTCCTGCAAGGTGATCGCCTTGGTCTGGTATGCCATGATCGCCTCGTCCTCGGAGATGTACAGCGGCGCGCGGTACTTTTCGGCGCCCTCCGTCCCTTCGGGCACTTCCTCGCGGTGTTCGTTATACCACTTGTTTTCATAGCGGCGGATGATGGTCAGATAGTACGCGCCGAGCACCATGTCCTGCGTGGGCGTCATGACCGGCTTTCCGTCGGAAAGTTTTAAGATGTTGTTGGCGGAAAGCATCAAAAAGCGCGCTTCCGCCTGCGCCTCTATGGAAAGGGGCACGTGCACCGCCATCTGGTCGCCGTCGAAGTCCGCGTTGAACGCACCGCAGACGAGCGGATGGATCTTGATGGCGCGCCCTTCGATGAGCACCGGCTCGAACGCCTGGATGGACAGGCGGTGCAGCGTCGGCGCGCGGTTCAAGAGGACGGGGTGCTCCTTGATGACGCCTTCCAACACGTCCCAAACGGCGGGTTTTGCCTTTTCTACGGCGCGCTTGGCGCTCTTGATGTTGTGGCACTGGCCGCTTTCGACCAGCTTTTTCATGATAAACGGCTTAAACAGCTCGATCGCCATTTCCTTCGGCAGACCGCACTGATAGATCTTGAGTTCGGGGCCGACGACGATGACCGAACGGCCGGAATAGTCGACGCGCTTGCCGAGAAGGTTCTGACGGAAACGCCCCTGCTTGCCGCGCAAAAGCCCGGAAAGAGATTTGAGTTCGCGGTTGGAAGGGCCCGTGAGCGCCTTGCCCTTGCGGCCGTTGTCGATGAGCGCGTCCACCGCTTCTTGCAGCATGCGCTTTTCGTTTTTGACGATCATGTCGGGCGCGCCCAGCTCCATCAGCCTCTTCAGGCGGTTGTTGCGGTTGATGACGCGGCGGTAGAGGTCGTTGAGGTCGGAGGTGGCGAACCTGCCGCCGTCCAGCTGCACCATCGGCCTAAGATCGGGCGGGATGACGGGCAGGACGGTGAGGATCATCCATTCGGGGCGGTTGCCGCTCTTGCGGAACGCCTCGATGATCTCGATGCGCTTGACCGCTTTCAGGCGCTTGGCACCGCTCTGATTGTTTTCGATGATCTCGCGGGTCTCTTTGCTTTCCTTGTCGAGGTCGACCGCCTGCAAAAGCTCGCGGATCGCTTCCGCGCCCATGCCCACTTTCAGCCCCGTGACGCTCTCGTCGCCGTACTGCTCTTCGAGCTCGCGCAGCTCCTTGTCGTTGATGACCTGTTTATAGGTGAGCGTGGGGATCTTGCCGGGATCGAGCACGACGTATGCGGCAAAATAGATGACCTGTTCGAGCTGCTTGGGCCCCATGTCCAACAGCAGGCCGATGCGGGAAGGCACGCCGCGGAAATACCAAATGTGCGAGACGGGCGCGGCGAGTTCGATGTGCCCCATGCGCTCGCGGCGCACTTTGGCGCGCGTCACTTCGACGCCGCACTTTTCGCAGATGATGCCCTTGTAACGGATGCGCTTGTACTTGCCGCAATGGCACTCCCAGTCTTTGGTCGGCCCGAAGATCTTTTCGCAGAACAGGCCGTCGCGTTCGGGCTTTTGGGTGCGGTAATTGATGGTCTCCGGCTTGGTGACTTCACCGTACGACCATTCCCTGATCTTTTCGGGAGACGCCACTCCGATCTGTATAGAGTCAAAATCGTTCAATTCAAACATGATAATCCTCCCGCTCGATTAGTCCTCGTCGCGATCCGCCGGATCGTCCGCGCCGTCCTCGCCGTCCCAATCGTCCAGATCGTCCAGATCGTCGAGTTCGTCCTCGTCAAAGAGGTCGGAAGAGGCAAAGTCTTCGTCCTCGTCCCCTTCGTCGTCCTCCTCGAAGATGGAATCGACGTCTTCGTCCTCGTCCTCTTCGTCCTCGTCGTCGAAGTTGAAGTCGATCTCTTCCGTCTCCTCTTCGCGGCGGCCGGGTTCTTCCTCGTCCATTTCTGCGTCGGAGAAGTCCTTGAGCTGGATCTCGTCCTTGCTTTCGGTGAGCACCTTGACGTCGAGCGCCAGAGACTGCAATTCTTTAAAGAGGACTTTGAACGCTTCGGGGATGCCCGGTTCGGAGATGTTGTTGCCCTTGACGATGCTCTCGTACGTCTTGACGCGGCCGACGATGTCGTCCGACTTGACGGTCAAGATCTCCTGCAGGATATGCGCCGCGCCGTACGCCTCCAGCGCCCAGACCTCCATTTCGCCGAAGCGCTGGCCGCCGAACTGCGCCTTGCCGCCGAGCGGCTGCTGCGTGACGAGGGAGTACGGCCCGATGGAACGCGCATGGATCTTGTCGTCCACGAGGTGGATGAGTTTGATCATGTACATCTGCCCCACCGTGACGCGGTTTTCAAACGGTTCGCCCGTGCGCCCGTCGTAGAGCTGGATCTTGCCGTCCACTTCCCCGTCGGGGTTGACGATATTGTTTTCTTTGAAAAGTTCTTTGATGTCGCGCTCGGTCGCACCGTCGAAAACGGGTGTGGCGATCTTCCAGCCGAGCTGTTTGCAGACGTGCCCGAGGTGCACTTCCAGCACCTGGCCGATGTTCATGCGCGAAGGGACGCCCAACGGGTTGAGCACGATCTGCATCGGCGTGCCGTCCGCCATGAAGGGCATGTCGCTTTCGGGCAGGATGCGCGAGATGACGCCCTTATTGCCGTGGCGGCCCGCCATCTTGTCGCCGACGGAGATCTTGCGCTTCTGCGCGATGTACACGCGCACCAGCTTGTTCACACCGGGAGAAAGTTCGTCCTTGTTTTCCCGCGTAAAGATCTTCACGTCGACGACGATGCCGCCTTCGCCGTGCGGCACGCGCAGAGAGGTGTCGCGCACTTCCCTCGCTTTTTCTCCGAAGATGGCGCGCAGCAGGCGCTCTTCGGGCGTCAGTTCCGCCTCGCCCTTGGGCGTGACTTTGCCGACGAGGATATCCCCCGCGCTCACTTCCGCGCCCACGCGGATGATGCCGTCCTCGTCGAGATCTTTGAGGGCGTCGTCACCGACGTTAGGAATGTCGCGGGTGATCTCCTCTTCGCCGAGTTTGGTGTCGCGCGCTTCCGTCTCATGCTCTTCGATATGGATGGACGTGAACACGTCCTCGCGCACGAGCTTTTCCGAAATGAGGATGGCGTCCTCGTAGTTGTAACCTTCCCATTCCATGAAGCCGATGAGGATGTTTTTGCCGAGCGCCAGTTCGCCGTTGTTGGTGGAAGGGCCGTCGGCGATGATCTCGCCCGCCTCCACCCTGTCGCCCGTATTGATGATCGGGCGCTGGTTGAGACAGGTGCCTTGGTTGGAACGCTCAAACTTTTTGAGCTTGTATTCCTCTATGATGCCGTTGTCCTGACGGATGCGGATACAGTCGGAAGCGACGCCGATCGCCGTGCCCGCGTTCTTCGCCTTGACGATGACGCCGGAATCGCGCGCGATCGCCGCCTCGATGCCCGTCGCCACGATGGCGCTCTCCGTCTTGAGGAGGGGCACAGCCTGGCGCTGCATGTTCGAACCCATGAGCGCGCGGTTGGTATCGTCGTTTTCCAGGAAGGGGATGAGGGCGGTCGCGACGGAGACGAGCTGCTTGGGCGACACGTCCATATAGTCGATGCGCTCCTGCGGCAGCTGGGTGATATCCGCGCGGCGGCGGCAGGAGATGCGCTCGTTGACGAAGGTGCCGTCCTCGTTGAGGGGCTCGTTCGCCTGTGCGACGACATATTTGTCCTCTTCGTCCGCGGTGAGATAATCGACGTCGTCGGTGACGCGCACGAGGACGCACTTGCCGCTCTCGTCGTATTCCTTCTGCACGCGGCGGTACGGGCTCATGATAAAGCCGTATTCGTTGACCTTGGCAAAGGTCGCCAGCGAAGAGATCAAGCCGATGTTCTGACCTTCCGGCGTCTCGATCGGGCACATGCGCCCGTAATGGCTGTGGTGCACGTCGCGCACATCGAAGGTCGCGCGGTCACGGTTGAGCCCGCCCGGGCCGAGCGCGGACAGTTTGCGCTTGTGCGTGAGTTCCGCGATCGGGTTGGTCTGATCCATGAACTGCGACAGCTGCGAAGAGCCGAAAAATTCGCGGATGACCGCCGAAACGGGGCGGACGTTGATCAGCCCGGAAGGCGTGACCTCGTTAGGATCCTGCGTCGCCATGCGCTCTTTGATGAGCCGCTCGAGGCGGGCGATGCCCACGCGCAGCTGGTTTTGCAGCAGTTCGCCCACGCTGCGGACGCGGCGGTTGCCGAGGTGGTCGATATTGTCGACGGTGCCGATGCCGTAGCGCAGATCGAGGTTGGTCGAAATGGCGGCGATGACGTCGTCCACCGTGATGTGCCTGTGGTTGAGTTTGTCGACGAGGGGCCGGACGATCTTCTTCTCTTCGGGAGAAACGGAGACCTCTTCCCTGCTTAGAAGTTCGTGGAATTTTTTGCACGCTTCGCAGAATTTGATACGGTTCTCCTTCCTGCGCTCGCGGTTCTTGCGCTCTTCCTGTTTTTCGTCATCCGACTTTTTCGTCTCGACGGTGAAATAGACGGCATTGATGCGGTCGCAGAAGCGCTCGGCGACCGTCTCCGCATCCGCCCCCTCCATCGCCTCGGCGATCTCCTGCGAAAAGCGGAAATTCGGGTAATAGATGGTGGGCAACAAGCCGAAGCTCTTAGGGTTCTTATGCGAAACGGAAGAGAAGTTCACCGTGTTGTTGCCGATGACTTTGTGACGTATTTCGCCCGCACGTTCATCGGAAACGAGGACATAGACCTCGTTGATGCCCGCGTCCTGGATCTCAAACGCCTTCGCCTCGGAAATCTTTTCTCCCTTAGAGACGATGCGCTCCCCCGTCGCGGGATCGAAGATATCGTCCGCGGCGACGCAGCCGGGGAGGCGGTAAGCGACGTTGAGTTTTTTGTTGAATTTATACCTGCCGACCTTGACCACGTCATAGCGGCGGGGGTCGAAAAAGAGGTTGTGCAGATGCTGGCGGACAGAATCGTCCGTCGGCACTTCGCCGGGACGCAGCCGCCTGTACAGTTCAATGAGGCCGTCCTGCTCGCTCTTTGCCGTATCCTTTTCGATGGTGGCGGCGATCATCTTGTCGTCGCCGAAGATATCCGTGATGGCGACGTCCGAGCCGAAGCCGAGGGCGCGCAGGAGAACGGTCGCACAGATCTTCCTTTTTCTGTCGACGTGTACCCATAATACGCCCTGCGAATCCTGTTCGAATTCCAGCCAGGCGCCGCGGTTGGGGATGACCGTCGTCTTGAACATCTCCCTGCCCGACTTGTCCTTTTCGGACTCGTTATACGCGCCCGGGGAACGGACGAGCTGCGAGACGATGACGCGCTCCGCGCCGTTGATGATAAAGGAGCCGTTTTCCGTCATGAGCGGAAAATCGCCCATGAACACTTCCTGATCGATGACCTCTTCTTTGACCTTGTTGACCAGCCTGACCTTTACGCGCAGGGGCAGAGCATACGTCGCGTCGCGGTTCCTGCACTCCTTTTCGTCGTACTTCGGCTTAGTCCCGAATTCGTGGCTGAGAAAATACAGCTCAAAGTGGTCGGAATAGTCGGTGATCGGAGAAAAATCCTCAAACACTTCGCCGATCCCCTCTTCGATGAACGTCTTGTACGAGTTCTTTTGGATCTCGACGAGATCGGGGATCTCGATCGCTTCGTTGATCTTGCCGAATTTCCTTCTCTCCGTCTTGCCGTACTTTTGAATAGGTAAATTCATTCACTTGCTCCTTTTGAAATTCGTTCCGCTGTTGCCTGCGCCGCCGAGACGGGACAAAAAAATCGCAGATTTCTCCTTCCGTCTCTTTACATATCCACAAAAATGCTGTATAATGTTACGGTAACGAACCGCAGCGTTCCCGCCGCGCGCGCCTATCCATATTATAATAGACGAGGCCGCCGCGCGGGCTTTTGCGCCGCCCGAAAGGGGGCAAAAGGGCAAAAACCACATTATACTCCATAATGATACAGTTTAGTATTATATAAAATTCTGAAAGAAAAGTCAACCGCTTTTGCTTCCGCTGCAAAATTATTTTTCAAAAAAAAGCCGATATTCGACACAGGCGGACAAAATGCGGCAAATAAATCGCGGAGAAGTTCTCATGAGGATAGACAAATTTTTGAAAGTTTCGCGCATCCTGAAGCGCCGAACCGTCGCGGGAGACGCCTGCAAGGCGGGCAAAGTTTGCGTCAACGGGAGAGAAGTAAAACCCGCGCATCAATTAAAAGTCGGGGACGAGGTGGAGCTCGCCTTCGCCGCGGGCAGCCTGAAATTCCGCGTGCTGGCGCTCAAAGAAACGGTCAAAAAGGAGGAGGCGGCCTCTCTGTACGAGATCGTATCGGACGGAAAACAATGAACATTTACGCGGTCATCCCCGCGGCGGGCGTCGGTTCGCGCGCGGGTTTTTCCAAAAACAAACTCCTGCAAAAATTGGACGGGATCTCCGTCCTGCGGCGTACCGTCTCCGCATTCGCGCAAAATGCGGGCATTTCGCGCATCGTCGTCTGCGTGAACGGATCCGAGAGGGAAAGCGTCGCCCGCGAACTTTCCGGCTTTGACGCGGCGCTCGTCGCGGGCGGCGCCACGCGCACGGCTTCCGTAAAGAACGCGCTTTGCTACCTCGCCGCGCTCCCCTGCCCGCCCGACTATGTGCTGATACACGACGGGGCGCGCCCCTTCCTTTCACAGAAGGTCATCGACGACTGCATCGCTACCGTGCGGCAGTTCGGCAGCGCTGTCTGCGCGCTCCCCTGCACGGATACCGCCGTGCTCGCGGAAAGCGGGTTTATCGCGGACACGCTCGAACGGGACAAACTGTTTACCCTGCAAACGCCGCAGGGATTCGCCTTTGCCCCCCTATACGAGGCGTACGGAAAAATTTCGGAGGATGACGCGTTTACCGACGATTCGGGCGTATACGCAAAATATGTCGCGCCGCCCCGCCTGTTTGCGGGAGAAAAGGCGAACGTAAAACTGACGTTTGCGGAGGATTTTGCCATGGAGACATACCGCACGGGCATCGGCGCGGATACCCACGCGTTCGGAGAGGAAAAGGGCTTCATCGTGCTCGGCGGCGTAAAAATACCGTCGGAGCGCGGGCTCGTCGCCCACAGCGACGGCGACGTTTTGTGCCATGCGGTGATGGACGCGCTTCTCTCCGCCGCGGGGCTTGCCGATATCGGGCACCACTTCCCCGACACAGACCCCGCCTACAAAGGCGCGGACAGCCTCGCCCTTCTCGCACGCGTCTATGCGCTCTTGCAGGAGCGCGGGCTTTCCGTCGTGAACGTATCCGCGGCGATCTCGGCGGAGCGGCCCAAACTCTCGCCCTATATCGCGCAGATGAAAAAAAATATCGCGGACGTATTGCATGTTTTTGAACAATTCGTCGGGATCTCCGCGGGCACGAACGAGGGGCTCGGCTATATCGGCCGCGGCGAAGGGATCGCGGTGCTCGCGACGGCGCTGCTCAAATCTGCCTGATCGGAGAGAGAAAATCATGCAAGACGATCGATATCCCGATGCACTTTTGTGGCGTTGGCGATCCATGCCCGACGGAGCGGACATCGTGCGCGCCTTTTTCAGTAAGAACAAGGAACGGCGCATCCTCGTCTACCGCCGAAAAGACGGCACCTATTCTTTTGCCGATCAGACGCTCGAATTCGACGAATACGAACGGGAATATTGGTGGCGGGGAACGGGGAACGAATTGAGTTTTTACGACAGCGAGGAAAGCGTCCTTGCCGACATCGCGTTCCTGCTCGGCGGCATGACGGAGACCGCGCAAACGAAATAAAAACAAAGGAGAACAAAATTGGCGAGACCCAGATCGGTATATGTATGCTCGGAATGCGGCGCGCAGAGCCCGCAGTGGCTGGGAAGATGCCCCGGCTGCGGCAAATTCGGTACGCTCACCGAAGAGATCGCCGAAACCGCGCCCGAGCCTTCCAAAAAGACAGCCAAGCGAGACCGCTCGGCAAACGTCCGCCGCCCCGTTCCCCTATCGGAAGTCAAAGAGGAGCGCTTTGCGCGCGTATCTTCCGGCATCGCGGAACTCGACACCGTGCTCGGCGGCGGCATCGTGCCCGGTTCGCTCGTGCTCGTCGGCGGCGACCCCGGCATCGGAAAAAGCACCCTCCTGACGGAAGTCTCCGCGCACCTTTCTCAAAAGCAAAAGGTGCTGTACGTCTCCGCGGAGGAAAGCTGCTCGCAGGTCAAGATGCGCTGCACGCGGCTGGGGCTCTCCTCTTCGGGGCTGCTTCTTCTCAACGAGACCTGCCTCGAAGACATCGAGGACGCCATCGAGGAGGAAAAATTCGTCGTCATCGACTCCATCCAGGCGGTCTATACGAGCGAACTGTCCTCCGCGGCGGGCTCAGTCGCGCAGGTACGGGAATGTGCGGGAAAGCTGCAGCGCCTCGCCAAGAGCCGCGGGATCACCTTTTTCATCGTCGGGCACGTCACCAAAGAGGGCGCGCTGGCGGGCCCGAAAGTGCTCGAACACATCATGGACACCGTCCTCTACTTCGAAGGCGAACGGGAAGAAAATCATAAGATACTGCGCGCTTATAAAAACAGGTTCGGCTCCGTACAGGAGGTGGGCGTATTCGAAATGACGGGCGAAGGCATCTACGGCGTCTCCGATTATTCGGGCATTTTCCTCTCCGAAAGCCGCGGGGAGGCGGCGGGCAGCTGCGTCACCCCCTCCGAAACGGGCAACCGCTGCATGATGGTGGAGATCCAGACGCTGCTCTCGAAGACGGCGTACGGCCTGCCGAGGAGGATGCCGCTCGGCATCGACTACAACAAGATGGTGCTGCTCATCGCCGTGCTCGAAAAGCGGTGCGGTATGCCCTTTTATAACCAGGACGTCTACCTCAACGCCATGGGCGGCATCCGCCTGAACGAGCCGGCGGTCGATCTCGCCGTCTGCGCGGCGCTCGCGAGCGGATACAAAAACGAGCCCGTCGACAAGGACACCGCCGTATTCGGCGAAGTCGGCCTCACGGGCGAGGTGCGCGGCGTGACCTTTGCGGAAAAGCGGGTCAACGAATGCGTAAAGATGGGCTTCAAGAGCGTCGTGTTCCCCGCCAAAAATTTCAAGAGCGTGAAAAAATTCGAGGACAAGATCCGCCTCGTTCCCGTACAATATGTCTCTCAGATGATCAAGGCGCTCTTTCCCGTTTCCAAAACCGAGTGACGTATACTATAAAAAAAG
>CALVHS010000011.1 GCA_944328665.1 uncultured Clostridia bacterium
TTTGATTTTTAGTTTGCAACTGCCAGGTCGCAACTCTATTATATCAAAAGGAGTTTTTTGTTTCAAGATTCATCGCTAAAGCTCTTTGTTACCCGCGGACTATCCGCGGGTTTTGGGACACAAAAAATTGCCTGCCCGACATTTTATGCGGGCAGGCAAAGAGATCATGCAAAGAAAAGAAGTTTTTCCAGCAATTTTTGCTTAAACGGAGACGTCTGCCCGTACGGGCGGGGAACGGGGGCGTCCTCCGAAACGTCGGCGGCGATCTTTCCGTCTTTGAGCAGGACGGCGCGGTGCGCGAGCATGTACGCCTCTTCCGCGTCGTGCGTGACAAAGACAGCGGTGCGCTTTTCCTCCTCCCACAGCCGGCAGAAAACGCCGATCAGGCGGATCTTGAGCGCCGTATCGAGGGAGGAGAAAGGCTCGTCCATGAGGATGAGCCGCGAAGGATAGGCGAAAGCGCGCGCGATAGAGACGCGCTGCGCCTGCCCGCCGGAAAGTTCGGACGGATACGCGTCCTCTTTTCCGGAAAGCTCCACCTTCTCCAAGATCTCCGCGACCCTGCCGCCGTCCGCGCCTTTTCCGAGCACGAGGGCGACGTTCTGCTTGACCGTCAGGTTGGGCAAAAGCCGCTCTTCCTGAAAAATATACGAGATGCGGGCGGGAACGTTTTCGATCCTGCCCCGGTACGGGGTCAGCCCTGCGATCATGTTGAGAAGGGTGGTCTTGCCGCAGCCGGAAGCGCCCAAGAGGCAGGTGATCTTCCCCTCCTCCACGGAGAGGGAAAAATTTTCATAGACGCGCGTCTTTGCGTACGATTTGGAAACGCCGATGAGTTCGATCATGCGCGCGCCCTCCCCTTTCTTCCCTTCGTCCAGACGTCGGTGATGCGGGTCAACCGCCCCGCGCAAAACTCGATCAATCCGCCCGCCGCGAGCACCAGGATGGTAACGGCGAACAATTCGTCCATGCGCGAATACATAGAAGCCGTGTACATCAACCCGCCGACCGATCCGAACGTGCCCGCCAAAACTTCTGCCGATACCATCACCTTCAGCGTGAGCGAAAGGTTCGGCCCCGCCTGCGCAAAGACGGAGGGAAGCAACAGCGGGATATAGATCTTGCACAGCCTGTCACGCCGGCTTATACGGTAGACCTGCGCCATCTGCAGCAGCTTGCCGTCGATCCCGGCGAACGCAGCCGAAAGCTGCGCGTACGAGAGGGGGAAGATCATCAAAAAGGCGACGTAAGCGGGCGCGGCCTTCGGCGACGTCCAGATGAGCAGCATCAGCGTGACCGCCATCGTCGGCAGAGTGCGCAGCACGCTGACGAAGGGGGCGAGAAAGCGGCGAAATTTGTCGCTGAGCGCGCTCAGCGACAGGCATAAGAGGGACGCCGCGAAGGCGACCGCCCAGGAATAGAGGGTGCGCAAAAGCGTTCCCCCGAAGGCGCGCCAAAACGCCGCGTCCGTAAGATCGCGCCCGATCCCCGCCAGCGTATCCGTAAAAGAAGGGATGACATAATCGTTGCGCACCGTGCGATAGGCGATCAGCCACGCCGCCCACATGGCAAAGATCGCAAAAAAGGAAAAGGCGACGTTCAGTTTTTTGCCGAAGAAAAACTCTTTCACGTCTCTTTACCGCGCTTCGTAAAAGAAGGCGTCGGCGACGTTTAACTGCATCGCGGGAGCGACCGCCGTGATCTCGGCGAGAAATGCTTTGACCCGCTCCTTGCAGGACGCGGCGCTTTCAAAGCGCACGGCGCAGTTGCCGATGACCGTTTTCGTCAAGTTTTGCGCGTTGAAGGTGGGCGTCGCGCCTTCCGGCAAATGGGAAGAGACCGCCTCAACGATGTCCGCGGCGTCCGTGGCGTCCGCCGTGAGCCACGACGCGTTCTCCTCGACCGCTTCGATGAACGCCTCGACCGCCTCTCCGTTTTCCGCGATGAACTCCGTCTTGGCGACCAAGACCGCCTGCGGGTATCCCTCCTCGCCGTACAGCGCCTGCAGATCCCCGACCGTCTCGAGCGTCTCGACGGCGCCCGTCTTTGCGGAGACGACGGGTTCCGCCGCCACCATGTAATCGTATGTCGCCGTGCCCGTGATCTGCGTGGCGGGATTGGAGATATTGACGAGGCTGACGCCGCTCTCCGCGGGCTTTTCAGGATCTTCGATGACGGCGTACTCGATGTCATACCTGTCAAGCACGATCTGCAGCGCAAAACCGACAAAGTTTTCCAACTGGATACAGCCGACCACCTTGCCCTCCAGCTGCTCTTTGATGTTTTCCGCCGTGAGCGCCGTCTTTTGCGTATTGGAAAGGATAAAGATGTTGCCGTGCGTGACCGTACCGAGCATCTGATACGTCTCGCCGGAGCCGAGCGCCTTCGCCGCGGCATTGACGGGCAAGACGCACAGTTCCGCCTGCGGCGCTTCCCCCGTGACATACGTCTGTATCGCGTTGGCGTTGACGACGTGATAGCTGACCTTGCCGCCGAACTGCATCTCTTCGCCCATCAGCCGGGCAAGGGCGAGCGCGGGCGCGCCGTCGGGCGCATAGACGTCCGCTTCGAACGAGCCGCCCTGTTCGCCTTCGGAAGGCTTTTTTTCCGGCTGCTGCGTACAGCCCGCAAAAAAGGCGGCGCCGATGACCAACATACAGGAGGCAAGAATGACTGCCAATAATTTTTTCATACCGATCCACTCCTTAGACAGAAATTTCATTTAAACTTGCGGAAGCAAAAAAAAGGCTCAAAACTTAGAAAAGAGCGTCTTTGCCGTCACGCCGTCGAGCATGCCGAGTTTGCCCGTGAGGGCGTTGACCGCCTCCTGCGGCGCGTCCATGACGACGGAGAGGACGGAGATCTTTTTCGGGCGGTACGGGATGCCCATCCTGCCCACGATGTGACCGCCGAATTCATGCAGCAGCGCATTGAGCTTTTCCACGCTGGACGGGTTTTCCACGATGATGCTGACCACGGCAAGGCGCGTCTCCGACATAAAAAGCCTCCTTTCCGCACCAACGCAAAAAGGAGGCCTTTGACCCTCGGTAAAAGGTTTGCATCTCCCCTTTGCCGTCGGGCATACCCTTCGACTCAGGTTTAAATTCGACCTATATTATAACCGTTCACCGCGGAAAACGCAAGCGTTTACGCGGATAAAAATCAAAAATCACGCACATACTGCGGGCATGATCAAACGTACCCTGCTCTTCACCACGGCGGCGGCCTGCCTCGCCGCTTCCCTCATCATCCTCTTTCATTTCGCCTACCGGCAGGCGGCGGAGCCCGCCTTCTTTTCGCAGCGGTTCTGCTGCGTACAGGCCGTAAGCGGGCAGCCTGACTATGAACATATGCGCATGCAGATGAAGCGATACCGCCGCTACGCGGAGAGGCACAGGCCGCCCGTACGGACGGAACGCCCCCTCGGCGGGCGATAAAACGGAGGGCGCGCCTGATATGCACCCCAAAAGTTGGACAGACTTTTGGAGGTGCATATTTTATGCCAAGAAAAAAGTTTAACACAAAGTACTCGCCTGAGTTCAAGATATCTGTTATAATGGATATGCGCGAGAACCATTT
>CALVHS010000012.1 GCA_944328665.1 uncultured Clostridia bacterium
TTTGATTTTTAGTTTGCAACTGCCAGGTCGCAACTCTATTATATCAAAAGGAGTTTTTTGTTTCAAGATTCATCGCTAAAGCTCTTTGTTACCCGCGGACTATCCGCGGGTTTTGGGACACAAAAAACCGCGCCCTTTCGGGCGCGGCGCGCTGTCTGCATGCTTTTATTCTTTTTGCCCTTCCGGCGCTTCTTCCGCCCCTTCCTTTCGAGGAGAGACGATCTTGGGCAGGGAAAGCCCCGCCATGTTATACATCTCTTCGAGGGGAGGAAGGCTCTTCAAAAGCCCGCTCAAAAACCCCGCCGTGGCGGTCTTGCCGTCCTTGCCTTCGCCCCCGTCCCAGACGGTGATCTTATCGATCTTGACGTTTTTGATCGCTTCTACCTGTTCGGCGACCAGCTGCTCGATCTTATCGGCGACGATCAGGCGCACCGCGTCGTCCGCCTCGCCGCCCGCCGCCTTGACGATGGCGTCGAGACCTTCCGCCTGTTTGGACAGCTTTTCGCGCAGGCCGCGCGCTTCCGCTTCCATTTTGGCATAGATCGCGTCCGCTTCGCCCTTGGCGGTGCGGCGCATCTGTTCCGCTTCGGCGTCCGCTTCGATCTCTTTGCGGCGCTTTTCGATCTGCTGCCTGACGATGACGTCCGCTTCCTGCGTCGCCGTTTCCTTTTCCGCGCGCGCGTTTTCTGCCAGTTTTTCTGCGGCGTAGCTCTCTTCCAGCGCCTTTGCCGCCTGTACTTTTTCCGCCGTGACGGCAAGTTTGAGCGCTTCCGCTTCCTTTTCCCGCAGTTCCGCCTGTGTGCGGGCGATCTCCGCCTTTGCCTTGTTTTCTCCTTTGATCGCCTCGCTCTCCGCTTCGGCGACGCGCACGCGCTCTTCCATCTTGGCGTTCGCCTCGCCGATGGAACCGATCTTGTTCGCTTCGGCGACGGAGATCTTCGCGTCGTTGATCGCCTTTGCCGCCGCCTCTTTGCCGAGGGCGACGATGTAGCCCGATTCATCGGAAATATCGGTGACGTTGACGTTGATCAGGCGCAAACCGATCTTTTTCAGTTCCCCTTCCACGTTGCGGGAGATGGCTTCCAAAAATTTATCGCGGTCGGTATTGATCTCCTCGATGTTCACGGTGGCGATGACGAGGCGGAGCTGACCGAAGATGATGTCTTTGGCGAGTTCCTGGATCTCCGCGATCTTCAGGTTGCGCAGCCGTTCCGCCGCGTTTTCCATGACCGTCGGCTCCGTAGAGATGCCCACGGTAAAGACGGAGGGAACGTCGATGCGGATATTTTGCCGCGAGAGGGCGCTTTTGAGATCGACCGAGATGGACAGCGGGGTCAGATCGAGGTAGGTAAACGCCTGGATGAGCGGCCAAATGAACGCCGCGCCGCCGTGAATGCACTTGGCGCTGCGGGTGTTGCCGTCCTTGTCTGCGCCCACTTTGCCGTAGATGACCATGATCTTGTCGGGCGGGCATTTTTTGTAGCGGGTGACGACCATCAGCAAGAGCATCACCGCGACGAGGATGACGACCACGATGAGCAATACGATCCAACCTTCCATATTCCGTACTCCTTATGATGATTTATTTTTCCGCCCCTTTGCGGGCGACGACGAACACGTCGCCGGAAGAGGCGAGAATGACGACTTCCGCATCCACGGGGATGCGCTCTTCCTCGTCGGTGACGGCATCCGCTTCCGCATACCGCCCCTGTAAAACGAGGGTCACTTTGCCCCGCCCTTCCCGCTTCGGGGGAACGGAGACATAGACGGACGCCGTCCTGCCGACGGCGCTTTCGTAGCGGGCGGTGCCGTCCTCCTGCAAGCGCAAGACGGCGCGGATGACCGCCCAAACGATGAAATACGCGGCGAGCCCCGCCGCCACCGAGACGGCGACGGACAGGGCGGTATTGACCCCGCAGGTGAGCATCACGACGCCCGTCCATCCGCCGACGGCGAAAAAGGCGGTCAGGCCCTTTGTCGTGAACAGGGACATGCCCGTATCGGTATGCGCGTCAAAGGCGCCGTCCCCGTCCGTATCCGTATCGAGGTCGGCGTCGCCGTCGTCCGCGCCCACCAGCATGAGCACGATCTGAACGATCAGCAGCACGGTGCCGAGGCAGGCAAGGACGAAATACGTCCATTCCAGCCCGCCGAAATCTTCGAACCAATTCATAAAATTTCCTCCCTGCCGAAAAATTCGACTTGTTTTCCCTTTTGTAAGGCATATTTTACGGTATACCAGGTGCCGCCGCGCTTTTCATAGAGATACGCGAGCAACAGATCGCAGCCATCCACCATATAGCGGTTGCGTTCAAACATACAGCCCGCTTCGTATTGTTCCCGCACGAGGACGCGCTCGTCGCATTCGGGCAGCAATTCATCGTACAAGCGGCGCATGCCGGCGGGATATCGCTCGCTCTGGTCGGCGCAGGGGATACAGGCGATCAGCCTGAGCGGCATCTCCCGCTTCAAAGAAACGAGAATCTCGCAGCAGAGAAGGTCGAACCCGAGCGCCATGCCGCAATAAAAGGTATCGTATCCCCGCGCGGCGAAGCTGCGGAGTTTTTCTTCGAGCAGTGCGCGGGAAAATTCCTTTTCCAGCACGCGGTGCCCCGTCAATGCGCACTTCACAGGGGGTCACTCCTCTCCTTTCCCCTGCCGCGCGGATAGGCGGGCGGCGTGGGGCGTATTTTTTCGGCGATGACGAGGGTACGCTCTCCCATCCCCGCCGGCAGCGCATACCGCTCCGCCGACGCGGGCCGCGCGCCCAACACGGAAAAGGCGTGTTCCGCCGCGGCGATCTCCCCTTCCGCTCTCCCCTTATAAGCGACAAACGTTCCTCCCCGCCGCACGAGGGGAAGGCAATATTCGGCGAGGGTGGAAAGGGGCGCGACGGCGCGGGCACAGCAGATATCGAACTGCTCGCGGAATTCCTTTTCCTTGGCGGCGTCCTCGGCGCGAGCGTTGACCACGCGGGCGCAGAGCCCGAGCGCGTCTGTCGCCTCCTTCAAAAAAGCGCACTTTTTTCCGACCGATTCGAAGAGGGTGAAAGAAAGATCCGGCCGCACGATCATCAGGGGGATGGAGGGAAATCCGCCCCCGGAGCCGACTTCCGCCGCCCTTGCGCCCTGAGGAAAAAAGGGCGCGCCCATGACGCTATCCAAAAAATGCTTGACGCGGCACTCTTCTTCGTCCGTAATGCGCGTAAGATTAAATTGTCTGTTCCTTTCGCAGAGAAGTTCATAAAACAAAGAAAATTTTTTTCCCGTTTCCCCTTCCGCGATCTGCCGCGCTGCTTCGGCGAGCCATGCATTCATCCCCTTCATTATATCATATCCGCGGCGATTTTTCAATCTTTTGTTTTCCACTTATACAGAATTTATTCTTCCACAATGTGGACATTTCTCTGCATAACCCCTCTTTTTTTTCCTGTTTTGCCGGCCGCCGCCCTTCCCTCTTTTTCCCCCCTTCGTTTTCTTCCACGATGAGACGCATTTATGCACTTTTCCTTCACATCCTTTTCCACAAAAAAATCCTCCCTTATCCACACGCTTTGCGGGAAAAGTTGCTTGCTTTTTGCCTTCTTTTTCTATATAATGATAAGAAAAGGGAAAAAAGACGGACATTTCCACAATTGCACCCGCCCTTATTATTACTAACAACAATTTAAACATTTAAATATATATATATTCTGTCCGCCGGGAGGGGGCAGCTCTGTATTCGGGAGGAAACATCATGAAATTTATCTGTGAAGGCGTAGAACTATCGGACGCGGTGATGAAAGTGGTCAAAGCATGCAGCGCCAAGACGACCAATCCCATCCTCGAGACGATCAAATTGTCGGCGCAGAACGACACGCTGACCTTGCTTGCGACGGACGGCGAGATCGCCATCCAAAAAAAGATCGGGGCGGAGATCTTGGAAGAAGGGGCGGCATGCGTGCCCGGGAAATATTTTTCCGACTTCATCAAAAAACTGGAAAACGTGCAGCTGACGCTGACTTGCAGAAGCGACAGGCTGGACATCGTATACGGCGATTCGGAGAGCAGCATCCAGGTGCTGCCCGCGGAAGATTTTCCCCTCATCGACACGGATATCGCGGAAAAGAGTTTTTCTTTGCCGGCGAAAGACCTCAAAGATCTGATCGCGCGGACGACGTTCTGCTGCGCGCAGGACGATTCGCGCCCCGTGCTGAAAGGGTGCCTGATCGAGGCGAAGGAGGGGCAAGCCGTCTTTACCGCGCTGGACGGGTACCGCATGGCGATCGTGAAGAGGCCCGCCCTTGCGGCGGAGGAAGTGCGCATCATCTGCCCCGCCCGCACTCTCAACGAGATCGCCCGCATGATCTCCGCGGAGGAGGAGACGCTTGCGTTGTTCGTGCAAAAGAACATGCTTTTGGTGCGCATCGAAGATACCGTTCTGACAAGCCGCCTGTACGAGGGGGCGTACGTTAACGTGGGCAGCATCGTGCCCAAGAGCTTTGCCAGCGAGATCGAAGCGGATAAACAGGTGCTTGCCGAGAGCGTCGACCGTGCTTCCGTTTTGGCGAGGACGGATAAAAACAGCGTGCTGACCTTCGACATCCGCGAAGGGAGCGCGGCGATCACTTCCAATACGTCCGTCGGGCGCATCGAGGAGAGCGTGCCTATCGCCCTGGAAGGAAAGGACGTGAACATCTCTTTGAACAGCAAATATATCGGCGAAGCGCTTTCCGCCGCGGAGGGGGAAAAGGTGCGCCTCTGTTTCAACGGCGCCGTTTCTCCCTGCGTCCTGCTGCCGAAAGAGGGAGATTCTTTCCTCTATTTGATACTTCCCGTGCGCACAACGGCATAAAAACGGTTGACAGCCGCCGCGCATTTTATGTATAATACATTTCGAACGATATTAAAATAGGAGAATTGGCGTCAAAATGAAAAGGACATACCAGCCCAAGAAGAGGCAGAGAAGCAAAGTACACGGGTTCCGCCAGAGGATGAAGACCCAGGGCGGCAGAAAGACCTTGAAGAGAAGGAGAGACAAGGGCAGAAAGAAACTTTCCGCCTGAGTTTGCCGTACAGGTGCGTCTTGTATACGAGAATAAAGAAAAACAGCGATTTTCAAAGGGTATTTGCAAGGGGAAAAAAGGCTTTTTCCCCTGCTTTGCTTGTTTTGTATATGCCCGCCAAAGAGACGGCATTGGGGCTTTGCGTGAGCAAAAAGCACGGCAAGAGCGTGCGGCGCAACCGCATCAAGCGGCTTTTGCGGGAAGCGTTCCGCGCCGTGTTGCCGCGGCTGAAAGGAAAATACCTGCTCGTGCTGATCCCTAAACAGGCGGAAGAATATTCGCTGGCGAAGTTCGAAAAAGGGCTGCGCACGGCGCTCTCCCGCGAGGGGCTGCTGAGATGAACGCGCTTCGAAAAAAGATCAGATCGCTGCGCCGCACCGTATTCAAACCGTACATCAAGATGCTGCTCATGCATGCCATCGTCTTTTATCAGAAATATTTTTCCAAAAAGATGTGCCTGTACAGACCTACCTGTTCGCAGTATATGCTGGAGGCGATCAATAACCACGGCATCGTCATCGGGATCCTTTTGGGAAGCTGGCGGCTTTTGCGCTGCAATCCCTTTTCTAAGGGAGGATACGATCCCGTACCGGAAAATTATTTTAAGGTGCGCTGGCTGTATTAAATTTGTAGGAAACCATTCATGTTTAATTTTCTTTCCGTAATGGATATGGCGCATACCATCGAGCTGTTTTTTATCGACGGGGGCGGCGGGCTGAATTGGATCGGCGAGGCAGTCGGCTGGATCATCGGGCTGTTTGGCAGCTTTGTCGGGCTGGGCATCATCGTCTTTACGATCGTTTTGAAGCTCGTTACCCTGCCCCTCGACATCTATTCCAAGGCGAAGATGCGTAAAAACAGCCTGAAAATGGAAAAGATGCGCCCGCAGTTGGAAAAATTGCAGAAACAGTACCAAAACGACCAGCAGACGTACAACATGAAGATGATGGAGCTGTATAAAAAGAACGGCTATTCCATGTTCGGCGCCTGCCTGCCCATGATCGTCACCCTCGTCATCTTCTTCGTCGTTTTGGGAGCTTTCACTTCCTATTCGCAGTATTCCAACGTGCGCGTGTATAACGACATGGGCAACAGCTATTCGGAGGCGGTCATCGCCTTTGCGCCCGAAGCGGACGAGCCCGTCGTTTCCGAACCGCAAAAGACGGGGCAGACGAACGGTGAGGGCGAAGAATATTATTTGATCACCCGCACGACGAGGGCGTACGACGAAGAGAGTTTTTTGGCGTACGTGCGGACGGAGAGTTACAATACGACGGATGCGGCGCAGATCGCCGACCCCTCCTCGATCGATTGGGAAAGTTTGCGCGCGGAAGGCGGGCAGGAATATGACGAAGATACGATCTATTATATCCAGGTAGAGACGATCTTGTCTTCCGCCGACGAAGAGGTACAGGCGGCGCTTGCCGCCATCCGCGAGGCGCATGCCGAAGACGAGACCCCGTTTACCGAAGAACAGGCGGCGGAAGAATATATCCGCAACGTGGGAAGGGCGGCGGCAAAGGAAGCCTATTACGAAGGAAGAGCGGGCTTTTTTTGGGTGAAAAACATCTGGCTGCCCGATACTTCGTATAACCATCCCGTCACGGGGTACAGCGATTTTGCAGATTCCGCCAACAAAGTTTCCGTGGAGATCACGCCCGAGTTTTATGAGGAAGTGACGTATGACCTCGCCTATGAAAAGGGCGCGGCGAACGGATATTATATACTCATCGTCATCTCTATCGGCAGCATGTTCCTTTCGCAGTTTATTATTTCAAAGAGCAACAAGGCGCAGAACGAACTGCAGACGGCGGACGGGCGCGGGCAGAAAACGCAGAAAGTCATGATGGTCGTCATGCCCGTCATCTTCGGTATTTTCTCCTTTATGTACAGCGCGGCGTTCAGTATCTACATGATCGTCAGCAATTTGTTCGGCATCGTGAGCACGGTGCTCATCAATCTCGTTATCGACAAAAAGTTCCGCAAGGCGGAAGAGCTGGAGATACAGGAAAAGTACAATAAACGCATCCCGCAGGCGGCGCGCGCCGCGGGCGGCAGGGAAAAAGATAAAAAATTCGATCCGCAGGCGAGTATGCAGAAGAAGGGAAGCGATTCGGCGCGGAAGGGAGGAAAATAATCATGAACGAATACGAATTCACCGGAAAGACGGTGGAGGATGCGACGGAGGAAGGGCTGAAAGCCTTGGGCCTTGCGAGAGAGGAGGCGGATGTCGTCGTCCTCGAAGAGGGCAAAAAGGGGCTGTTCAAATCTGTCAAGGCGAAGGTGAAGATCTCGAAAAAGCGCACGGACGGAGAGAGGGCGAGAGATTTTTTGGAAGGATTGTTCCCCCTTTTGAACATTACGGCGACGGAAGAGTTGGAAGAGGACGAAGAGCATACCAAGATCAACGTGATCGCTTCCAATTCCTATTCGGTGATCGGTCACAGGGGGGAGATCTTGGACGCGCTGCAGGTCTTGGCGGGCGCGGTGGCGAATATCGGCAGGGAAGAATATAAACGCGTGGTCGTCGACTGCGAAAATTACCGCGAAAAGAGGGAAGAGACGCTCAGGCGCCTCGCCAACAAACTGGCGGAAAAGGCGGTCAGGATGGGCAGAAAGCTCTCTTTAGAGCCGATGAGCCCGTACGAGCGCCGCGTCATCCATGCGGCGCTTGCGGACAGCACGGAGGTCAAGACGCAGAGCGAAGGGAAGGAACCCGCCCGTTACATCGTGGTCATCCCCAACAACCTGCGCCCCGGGAGCGACAAGTTCGACCGCCGCGGCGGTAAGGGAGGATATAACCGCGACAACAGGAATTTCAACCGCGACAGGGGGCCCTATAACAAGGAACGCGGCGGTTTCAACCGCGATCGCTATAATAAGGAAGGCAGGAATTTCAACCGCGATAAAGAGGGAAAGCCGTATGAAAGGAGAGAGCGCAGGGAACGCCCCGCCAATCCCCGCCCCGCGGCGAAACGCACCCCCTACTTCGGGACGTACCTCGGCAACAGCAACGACATCAAAAAGGAAGACAACGCAGAAGAGTAAAAAAAGGCAACGGCAGCGCCGTTGCTTTTTTTTTACGGACGGATATATTCCGCCGAAGCGCTCGCCGTTTTGCCGCGTTTTTGAAGGGACGTGAGGAGATTTTCGTTCAAGACCTTCCTTTGCAGGGAAAGGCGGCGGGGGCGTTGTGCGGTCTGTTTTTGCGGAATGCGTCACTTGTCCGCTTCTACGGGACAGAAGGCGAACTTTTCCGCGTCGAAAAGCCCTCTGTCCGAGAGTTTTAAGGAGGGAATGACGAGCAGAGCGAGGAAGGAAAGGCTCATAAAGGCGTCAAAGCGGCGGTCGATGCCGAGCGCGTAAGCGCGCTCGGTGAGGGCGTTTACGCGGGAGACGTATTCCTCGGCGGGGAGCGAGCTCATCAGGCCCGCGATGTCGAGGGGGACGCCGTGCACCTCTCCTTTTGCAGCGACGGCGAGCCCGCCTCCGGAAGAGGAGAGAAAGTTGACGGCGGCGGCGAGATCTTCGTTGTTGTCGCCGACGGCGATGACGTTGTGTGAATCGTGCGCGACGGTCAGGGCGACGGCGCCGCCCCGCAGGCCGAATCCTTCCGCCAGTGCGAGGCCGATGTTGCCCGTGCCGCGGTGGCGTTCCGCGACGGCGAGTTTTAACAGCGGGCCGCCCTGCAAAAGGACGTCTCCCCTATCCCTTTGTACGCTGCGGACGGCGCGCCCGGTGACGATGGTGCCGGGCTGCATGCAGATGACGTTGGCTTTGCCGCTTTGCAGGGGCAGGCGGAAATCGTCGGGCGAAAGTTTTTGCAGGCGTACGGTATGTTTCACGGCGCCGGGGAGGGGGCGGCAGGCGGTGTCAAAGAGCGCCTTCCCCTCTTTGGCGACGCATTTTCCCTTTTTAAATGTCATCGCGCAGCGGAAGGCGTGCAGATCGTCAAAGACGGCTATATCGGCGTCATAGCCGGGCGCGATCGCCCCTTTCCCCTGCAAGCGATAGGCCTCGGCGGCGTTGAGGGTCGCGGCGATGACCGCCTGTATCGGATCCATGCCCGCCTGCACGGCGACGCGCAGGGCGTTATCGAGGTGCCCTTCTTTGTCGAGGTCGGCGGCGTGTCTGTCGTCCGTGCAGAAAAGGAAGCGCCGCAGATTGTACGGCGTGACCGCCCTGCAATTTTCGGCGGCGTTTTTGGCAGCGGAGCCCTCGCGCAGCAAGACGTACATCCCCAGTTCCGCGCGCTCTTCCGCCTCCGCCGCGCTGCCGCATTCATGGTCGGTCGCGATGCCGGCGGCGATGTAGGCGCACAGCTGTTTGCCTCTGACGCCGGGCGCGTGCCCGTCGGCGGCCTTGCCCGCAGCGCGGGCGGCACAGATCTTTTGCAATGCCTCTTTGTCCCCGTTGAGCACGCCGGGGTAGTTCATGAACTCCCCTAAACCGAAAAAGAGGTCGCTTCGGATGTACTTTTCTGTGTCCGCGCCCGTAAGGACGGCGCCGCTCGTTTCAAAGGGCGTGGCGGGCACACAGGACGGGAGCATGAGCTTCACTTCGAGAGGGGTATTTTTTGCCGCATCTGCAATATATTGCGCGCCTGCAATGCCGCAGACATTGACGATCTCGTGCGGGTCGGCGATGACGGTCGTCGTGCCGCGCGGCATGACGAGGCCGGCGAAGCCTTCGGGTGAGAGCTGCGAACTTTCGATATGTACGTGCGCGTCGATGAGGCCCGGCAGAGCGATCCTGCCAGCCAGGTCGATCTCCTTTTCTCCCGCATAGCTGCCGATGCCGACGATCTTTTCCCCTTCGACGGCGATATCCGCCGCGATCAGCGCGCCCGTAAACACGTTGAGCACTTTTCCGTTTTTGAGGACGAGGGAGGGCTTTTTCCTTTCCAGAGCGGCGTCGATGATTTGTTCGATCATGGTTTTACCTCTCGCGGCGGTGCCGCCGTAAAATAAACAGCCGCCGCGGCAAAGAGCGCGGCGGCTGTTCTTGTTTTAATGAGTAAATAAGAATGTAAAGATAAAGAGGAGGCTCAAAATGGCCGTGACGATGCTGATCTCCTTGACCTTGCCCGTAAGCAACTTGATGAGGGAATAGGAGATGAAACCTGCGGCGATGCCGTACGAGATGGAATAGGAAAAACTTATGACGGCGATCGTGAGGAAGGCGGGGACGGAGGCGGCGGGATCTTTCCAGTCGATGTCGATGACGTTATGCATCATCAGTACGCCGACATACATGAGCGCGCCTGCCGTCGCGCTGGAAGGAATGAGCGCTGCGATCGGGCTTAAAAACATTGCCACGGCGAACAGGAAGGCTACGACGAGGGAGGTCATGCCCGTCCTGCCGCCGACGGCGACGCCGGAGGAAGACTCGACGAAGGTCGTGACCGTCGAGGTGCCGAGGATGGCGCCCGTGCAGGTGGCGATGGAGTCGCACAGCAAGGCGCGCTGGACGTTTTTGACTTCCCCCTCTTCATCGATGAGGCCGCTCTCTTTGCCGGCAGACTGGCAGGCGCCCATCAGAGAGCCGAGCGTGTCGAACATGTCTACCATCGCAAAGGCGACGAGCGCGGCGATGAAGTCGAAGATCATGTTTGAAGGCACGGTGAAGCCGTTTTTGAATACCTGTGCGAACGATTCCGTTCCGAATTGTTCGAATGCGGTGAACGGATTGTCAAAAGTGATGGCGTCAAAGACCGCTTTGCAGGATGCGGAGCCTGCCGCCATGCCGATGGCGCAGCAGATGTAATATAAGACCGCGCCGCCGAGGATCCCTAAAATGAGGGCGCCTTTGAAGTTGCGCTTTGCGAGCACGGCGATGATGATGAGCGACGCGATGGAGATCGCCGCGGAGATCATCGTGGCGCCGTCCGTGGCGAACGTGCGCAGGTTAAAGGAGACGAGCGCGACTCCGGTGCTCGCATCGGGGACGATCAGCCCGGCGTTCTGCATGCCGACAAAGGCGATGAACAGGCCGATGCCCGCGGGGATGGCGATGCGGATCGCCCTGGGTACGGCGCGGACGATCGCACGGCGCGCGCCGATGATGGTGAGAAAAAGAAACAAAAAGCCGGAAAACAGGACGATGAGCAGGGCCTGCGCATAGGTGTACTCCATCGCCAGGCAGATCGTAAAGACAAAAAAGGCGTTCAGTCCCATGCCGGGCGCCTGCGCGAACGGGATCTTGGCGAGAAAGGACATCAGCAAGGTGCCCACGATCGCCGACAGCGCCGTGACGATATACATGGCGCCGTAGGAAGTGAGCCCCGCATCGGCAAACATGCCCGGGTGTACCATGAGGATGTAGACCATCGTCATGAAAGTCGTACAGCCCGCGACGATCTCCGTCTTAAAGTTAGAGCCCATTTTAGAGATGCCGTAGAATTTGTCTACCTTGCCCAAAAATCCCTTGTACGTGGAAGCGACCGCTTCGCCGTATCCCGTTGTCTCGGGCGGCGCTTCGTTGACCGGCCGTTCTTCGGCTTGCGGAGTGCCGTCTTTCATCTCTTGCATTTGTCCGAATCCTCCTTATGTGCTTTTATTGCGCGTTCGGATAACGATAACCTTGCGCGTTTTCTCAATTTTAACACATTTCTATGACAAAAGCAAACAAAACGGGCAAATAATTTTCACAATTGTTGGAAAACTTTATAAAAGTGATTTGATCGGCGGTCGGCGCCCTATGCGCGATTTATGCGCCTGTCGACGGCAACACGGGCATGTACGGCGGCCTTTCCTTGAAGTTTCTTTTAGTTTTTCGTTTGCGCCCTATCGGAAATTTGAGCGCCATTTTTATATTTTGCGCCGTTTTGCGCCTCTATACGGCCGAGAGCGCCTGAGGCGTCGTGCCCGTAAGATAGAGGGATACGGCGTCGGAGATGGCCGTTGCCATCTTATAGACGAGGCTGAGCCGCGTGAGATTGAGCAGCGAGTAATTGAAGAGGGATTTTTCCGCCACGATGCCGAGGATGCCGACGTCGCCGATGGGGGCGAATTTTTTGTTGGCTCCCGAACCGGGGCGTATTCCCCTGTCGCCGATCTTGATAAGGCCGATATCCCCCTCCTCCCCTACCGCCGCGTCGATCGCGATGATCTTTGCATGCGGATGCGTTTCTTTCAGAAAATCGGCGAGGCAGCGGACTTCCTTTGCGGTGACCGGGCGTTGCAGGGTGCCGTAGACGAATGTCCCCGCCTGCTTTGCCGAACTTTGCAGCATGGTGCCCGCGACGGGGCCAAGGCTGTCGCCGATGGCAAGATCGCTGCCGATACACAGCAAGACGGGCGGAGCGTCCTGCTCCTTTAAAAATTTATGCAGCGTCAGTACGATCCCGGGCGTCGCCGCCTTATTGAAGAGATTGAACGCATATTCCATTGCCGTATCCCCTTTTTGCCCTGCTCCTTTCGATCATGCATCGGCTATGCGCGGCGTGTGCAGGGTTTATTGCCGTGCGCAGTATGTTTATTGCCCGATCGTCGGCAAAATATACTCCCTTACGGCTGAGTACAGCCGCTTCGTGCCGTTTGCCGCAGCTCGGTTGTCCACAGTTTTGTGCATAACCATGTGCACAACCATGTGGACAGTGTGCACAACTCTTCCCGATCGTTTCTATCCTGCATCGCTGCAGGGAGGAAAGGATCGCCCTGCCCTGCCGCGAACTGCCTGCGTCAATATGCCCGTTGTATTTAGCGTCTCGTGTGATCGAGCGTTTATCCACAGAAATGTGCACAGCAATGTGGAAAACTTGTTTACTTGATCGTAAAGCCGCTCTCGTAGATCAGCGGTTGCCCTGCTTT
>CALVHS010000013.1 GCA_944328665.1 uncultured Clostridia bacterium
GTCCATGTCTTCCGGCCAGTTATGGAACATCAGGTTGATCGTATGCCGTGAGACGGTTTGATCTCGTTCTCTCTTTTCCATTCGCCTTTACCTTCGTTTCCCCGCCGGAAAACCCCGACGGGGAAACTGTTTACCTTCTATTGCTTATGCGCCTACCCGAACATATTCGATGTTGCGCATATACGTCGTCGCCGTTCCGCCGGCATTTACGGGCGTGAAGTTGACAAAGCTCCAGCTCGTCAGCGTCACATCGTCGCGCAACCTGATCGTGATCGTGTGCCACGCGCCCGTATTGATGACGGTCACATCGTTTCCGTTGGCGTCTTTGGCAGAAACGCGCGAATCGGCGGGTATCTCCTGACCCAAAGTGATCTGCGTCTGGTTATTTGTCGATCCGTCGTTCAGGTATTGCAGCGTCCAGAAGCTCGTAGCCTCTTCAAAATACACTTCAAACTGAACGGCATTCGCGTCCAACTTGAAGAACATGCGGTTTTCAAAGGTGAGGAACTTGACGCCGTTGTCCCAGCCGCCCTGATCGCTGTTGACGAGCTGCATGGAGTTGAGGAATTCGCCCTCTTCCTTGATCTTTGTGAGCGTGCCGCTCGCCTGACGGAATTCCATGTAATCCTCGCCTTTATCGACGTACTTGATGTTGCGGATATACACTTCGGAAGGCGCCTCCGCCGTGCCGCCCACATAGAACATGGTGTTCGTCCAGTCCGGGATCTCGCCGTTCTGCGTGGGAATGACGAGGAGCACCGTATACCACTTTTCGAGGACGCACTTCTTCATCTGCGCCGTGCGGTTTCTGTATACATACACGCCGCCGTGGCTCGTAAAATTCGCCCCGACCGTCGCCGCATCGATGTTGTAAGAAGCCTGTGCGTCGCCCGTAGACGGGAAGGTCACCCAACTGCCGAAACGGTATGTGGAGCCGCTGGCGATGTAGAACTCGAATTCGAGATAGACGTTGTCCGTCTGCCAGAAACTCTTGTCCTCGATCGCGGCGAAGCCTACGCCGCCTGCCCAGCTGTCGCCGGAACCGTCCACGTACCGGATGGCGGGTTCTCCGTCGAAGTTATCCACATAGCGAACCTGGATGTTCGACTTTTTCGCCACGACCTCGGTGACTTTATCGGTGGCATACGGATTTTCGTGTACCGCAGCGATGTTTCTGAGATATACTTCGGCGGGCGCCTCGGCACTGCCGCCGAACACGAGGAGGATAAGGGATACCCACTGCGGGTCGGCGTTGCCGTCTTCCATGGGCAGATATACCTTATACCACGTCTTTGCCTCGAGCGTATCGAGCGCACTTCCGTCCATGTTGTAAACGTTCATCGTATCGGGGAACAGTTCGCCCACCGTGACGGGAGATGTGGCAGGGGTAGCGTTCGAGCTGTTGAAATAAACCGTACCGCCCGTAGAAGCCTGCGCGTAGTAGCCGATGCCGGTAGTGTTGTCGCCGATGTACATTTCAAAAGACATGAACTTGTTGTCCGGATCGTCGAAATAGGATCCGGGCGCGCCGCCGGTGCCGTCCGCGATAGACGAGATGACGTCGGTAAACTTGATGCCCGTACCGAACTTTTGAGAAGCATCCTTTCCGCTGGCATTCTTATAGAGGATGGAGCCCGCCATCTCCCCTTCCATGACCAGTTCGACCGATTCTCCCGCGTTGCTCACCGCCGTGCCCTTAGGAAGGTTGGATTCCGCAAACGTTTCGGGAATATGCGAATCGTCTGCATAATAGCGCAGATCGTCCACATAGAGATGCTCGCCCGCGTTGCGCGTCGACACCAGGAAGGTAGAGCGCCACATGCTCGTCCCGTTATCCGCATCGTATGCCTCGGAATACCGCACGCCCACGGTGATCCATTCCCCGACGACGAGAGAATCCAGCCGCATCCCTTCCTCGTTTATAAGATACAGCCAAGAAATATTGCTTATATCCGTCATGCCGGGCGTGATCCAGATGCTGGAGAGACTGTGGTTGACGGCAAAGTATACATCTATCTTGTCTTCCAGATAAATATCGAACGTGAAGTAATTGCCGAGTTCGCGCAAATGCTCGATCCCGTACGTGGGGCTGTCGCCCAAGCTGGTACGATTGGCAAGCGCGCCCCGCCAGGCGTCGATGCCGTTGGTAAACTTCATCACGTTCCCGCGCTGACCGGCGGGGTCGGCAGCTTCCGCATAATCGCCCTCGTCGGGGTTGCCGAACAGAACAAATTCATCGGAGGACGCGGCGATGTAGCCGTCCTCTTCCGTATAGGTGACCTCGTCCGCCCTTTCGGTGATGAAAGTATCATCCAGCCAATAGCGCACGTTACTCACGTATATGGCGGAGTTATCCTGCTGCACGAGGTAGAACGCCGCGTTCGCCGTGGGCGTATCGAACAAGAGCGCGTACAGATCGTACACGACGGTAAACCACCGATCGCTGACGGGCATATTCGTCTGCTTTCCGTTCTCGTCGAGGATGAGCAGCCAATCGGAAGCAAAGCGGTTGCCCACGGGGAAATACGTCTTATATTCCAGCCCGAGATACAGATCGGGCATACTCTCGCCGGACGGATAATACATATCGTACGCGAAATAACGTATCCCCTCTTCATACATCGACCGCAGCGTGTCGTCGCGGCGGGAAACGAATACGCGGCACTCATACATCAACGACGTTTCTTCGTGATGCTGATAAATATACACTCCTTCCGTCCTGCCGCCGATCGCTTCCCCGCCGGTATACGGGCCGTAATCGACGTCCAGGCCGGCACCGTTTATAAACGTCTCCTCTATGTAATTTTCATGGACGGTGACGCTGACCGTCGTCGAAACGTTTTCCGCTCCGGCATAGGAGACCCTGACCGTCGCTTCCCCCGCGCCTTTTGCCGTGACGACGCCGTCCGCGACGGTCACAAGATCGGCTCCCTTTTCCACGGTATAGTCCAGTTCCGCCGAAGCGTCCTCTTCACCGCAGTACAGCAGCGTCGCGCCGATCCGCGCGCTGTTCAGCGCGGTATTCGTGGTGTTGTAAATTTCGATCTCCGTATTTTCGACAGAGATCTCATACGGGGCGCGGCAGGTGAGCATGAAGGTGTTTTCCAGCTCCAGCCCCTTATATTCCGCCGTGATCGTCACTTCGGTAGTGCCGAGTTGTAACCCCGTGATCTTGCCGTCCGCAAATGAAGCGACGGACTGATCGGATAAGGTCAGCTGATAGTCTTCCAGGGGGATTTGCTGCATGAGGTACTCGATTGCGACGGAAAAATCCGTCTGCATATCGAGATACGCCGACGGGTCGCCCACCGCGATGCGCGGGCGCTCGCCCGAATCGTTGACCGTCACGGAAATGGTGTCCGTCTGTCCGCCGGCAGCCGCGGTGATCGTAGCGGTGCCCACGCCCTGCGCCACGGCAAGCCCGCCCGTCACGGTGACGACGGATTCGTCGCTGCTCGACCAGGTAAGCGCGGAAGGATCGCCCGTTTCCAGCTCGATCATCCTTTCCTCGTACCTGTCCAGCCAGATCCTCTCTTCCTTGAAAGAAAAGGAAGGTTCACGGTCGTCGCTCTCGGTGCAAGCGGTCAAAAGCAGCGCAAACACCGCCGCTATCGCGATCAGCACCGTACAAAAGAATTTTTTGTGTTTCATGTTGTCCTCCTTATCTCTTTTTATTTATCGGCAGCTTTACAAAAAGCTCCGATATAATCGATATTTTCGGCGTCCTGCGACGCATAGTCGAGCTTATAGCGGACGTCGATATCCATGCCGTCCGTATATACCGCGGCAGCCTGCGCCGCAAAGGCATAGGCTCCCGTCAAGCCCCCTTCCGCGCGCTCCGGCAGCGGGATCTGCGGATCGTAGGTGAAGTTGCCCTCGTCTATGGCGTCCTGGCTGTAAAACGCGTCCGAGAATCCGAAAAAGATGTTGTTTTTGAATTCGTACGAATCGCAGAATTGCATATCGAGGTAGCTATACGCGTCGCCGCGCGCCACAAAGATGTTGTTGTAAAAAGTCCAGCCGCCGCCCATTTCCATGCTGTTGTTGTAGTCGTTCGTGCTGATGACTTTGCCGTTCGGCTCGTCGCCGAGCACCACCACCGTATTCTGCACGAAGCAGATGCCGTTCACATAGCCGTTGCAAGTAGCGACGGGCCCCGCGTTGTCGGCAAACACGTTGTTGCTGACCATCACCCTGTCCCACTCGCTAAAACGGTATTCGATGACGGGAATGCCCATGTCGTCGAGCACGATCTCCCCGCTTTCGTCGTACACGGTCTCCAGCGTCGAAGTGTTGCAGAACAAAATTCCGCCGCCTTCGTTATCATGGCTGTAATTATAGCGAAATACGATATCGGAATTGCCTATATCGATGTCAAAGCCCTGCCCGTCGCCCGCGCCGTTGTCTTTTTGGGTGTACGCCGCCTCGTTATACTGAATGACAGTGTCCGCGCAAGAATGCGTCCAGATGCCCGCGTTGTAAAAGCCCGTTCTGCCGAGCAGCTGCGCATAATAACAGGTATTGTTCTCGATCCAGCTGTCCCGCGCGGCGAGCAGCACGATGCCGTCGCCCCCGCAGGCGGTCAGTTCATTGCCGCGGATGACGAAGCGCCTGTGCGGATAATAATTCGTCTCGTCGTCGTAATAGTGATTGTGTCCCCAATTCATGCCCGGACGGCGCGCCCAGCTGCTGGTCAAAAACATGCCCACGCGCGAAACGCGCTCGATCTTATTGTTTTCGATCCACACGTCCTCACACCAGCTAGGGCCGACGTATTCGCTCGTGTTCGTTTCCAGGACAATGGCGCCGTGGCCGTAGGTGTATGTGGAATCGGGACAGATATCCCGCGCTTCCTTTCGGGAGAGGTCGAGCGAAGTGACGTCCTCCTCCCCGTCGTAGCGGAAATTCACGTCGTGGATGTAATTGCCGGAAATGACGAGGTCGGTCAGCGCGCCCGGCGTGACGACGTTGACGAAGATCCCGTTGCGCCCCGTGACCGCCGTCAGTTCCAGCCCCGAAACGCGCAGCTTGCCGGCGTTGATCTCCAAAGCGATATGGCTGCCGTCGATGCGGGCGTACTTCTCCGTTTCCGTCTGCCCGTACGCGTCGACGATGAGGGGCTTTTCCGCGGTGGCGGTAAATCCGCCCAGCGTGAGCTTGCCCGTCCAAACGCCCCCCGCTTTAAATAGGATGCGCACGGGCGTATCCTCGGTGACCGTCTGCACGAGGCTGTTTGCCGCGTCCAGCGACCGCTTCGCCTCCGACTCGCTAAGCCCGCTCGAGCCGTCGCTGCCGTTCTCTGCGTCAAAATAATAGGTGGTATACCCTGTGAGATCCACTTCCGCATAATCGGGCGAAGTGCTCACCTCGTCATAGGTGTAAACGGGCTCCTGTATGCCCGGATCCACGTCGTCCTCCGAAGGCGTGCAGCCGGCAAAAATGCCCGCCGCCAGCACGGCTGTCAGAATGAATACCAAAAATTTTTTCATTTTATCCCTCCGCGGAAATTACTCCGATTTTTCCCTCCCGCATATTGATGAGAAAAGGGATCGTAACAAACAGCATACACGCCAATACATCGAAGCGGAACCGCCTGCGCTTCAAAGCGATCGTCTTCACGGCAAAACCCACGATATTTGCATAGGCGACGACGAGGCAAAACACGACGGGAATATACATGATCTGCCGCAGCGATCGGCTGTCTATCTCGGGAAGCGTCCTCTGCCCCCACCGCGCGTACAGGACGGCGAGGAGGATAACGGCGGCGAAGATAACGAGCGTGACGCCCAATTTGCGGACGCGCACCGTGAGCACGTCGAACCCGCCCGAAAGTCTGTCCGCACGGAAAAAGGCGACGAAGGGCAAAAGGTCGAGCAGCCACAGTTTATTCCCGCTTCTCTTGTCGAGGACGGCAATGCCGACGGCGATATATTCCAGCGCGGCAAAATAGGCTATCAAAAAACCGAACATCCGCCTACCCCAACAGCTCGAACCGCGCCTTCATGCTCTTATACGCCGCCGCCTGATACTCCACGTGATTTTTGGCGTTTTCGCGATAGCGCAGGATCGCGTCGTAGAAGGTGAGAGAAGGATCCGCCTGCCCCGTCCACGCCTTTACGACGACCGCTTCGTACATGTTGTTCTGCGCCTGCTGCGCATACTGCTCGTTGCGGGGAAGAATATAGTCGATCAAGTCGTTTTCGATGTAAAATTCGGGCGTGGCGGCAAGTTCTATCCAAGAGAGTTCCTCCTCCGTGTATCCGTCGTATACGAGGTTGGAAACGTTCTGGTTCTCCACGAGCGTGAGAATGCCCGAATAGGGCGGCGAGGTGAGATAGTTCTCCTTGCCCTCGGGATACGAATAGGTGCCGTCCCCGTTGTCTATCCAATGCTCCCCCTCGATGCCCAGGCGGCAGAGGTTATACGTATCGGCATCCTTGTACACCCAATTGAGAAATTTGAGGATGTCCACCGTCCTCTCCGAAGTTTTCAGTATGGCGGCGCCGAAGGTGGCTTCCGCATTGCGCATAAAGCCCTTTTTGGTGCTCTCCGCGTCTTTTGTCAGCGGGCCGAGCACGGTGAACTCCGCTTCGGGGTTCGCCGTCTTGGTGCGCCTTGCCACCTGGATCAAGTGCTGGATGGTCGGATCTTGAACGAACACGCCCGTAGAGCCGGAAATGAATGCGCTCTCTGCCTGTTCGAGCAGGGTGGCGTTCGCTTCCTGCGACATCACGCCGCTCACCGCCCACTCGTATTCCTTTTGCAGCACGTCCCCGTATTCCTCCGTCGTATAGCCGGGGTATACGCCGTCCTGCCCCGTGTAGTCGCGGATGGTGGTCGTGAAGTAGCCTGAATCGGTATACGGCCCGAGCACAAGCACCTTTTCGGCGTCCCACATGGCACCGGAAACGGCATAGCTGTTGCCCGTGATCTCGTTCATCGCCAGGCACATGTCCTCAAACGCTTCGAGATCGTCCACCAGTACGTAGTTTTCGCCCGTTTCGGGACATGTTTCTGCCGTCATTTCGGGGTCGTCGGTAAATCCCGCCTGCTCCATGTAATCCTTGCGCACGAGAATACCGAACTTATACGGATTGATGACGGACGGGATGGCGACGACCTCCTCGCTGTACGTCGTCATGGAATTGAGCGGTGTGCCCTTGATGCTGTTATAGAGGTTGGGCGCATACGTTTCGATGAGGTCGGCGAGATTGTAATAGAGATCGTTGGTACGCACAAAATCGTCGATGCCCACGCCGCCGCGCGTGTGCGACACGGCGATGTCCACCTGCGTGCCGCCCGCCAGCTCGCTCGTCAGTTTTTGGCGCATGCTCTCGCCGAGATATGCCACCTCGAAATCGAGCGAATTGCCCGTTTCCTCGTAATACTTATCCTCGATATAGTCGATGATCCGGTCTTCGTCGCTCCCCTTCACCCACGAGAACTCGCTGGACCCGCCCGTATAAATGACGATCTTTTTGCCCTCGGGGCGATCGCCGCCGTCCGAGGGGTCCGGGGACGGCGGCGCTCCTTCGCCGCACGCAGCCAAAAAGGTCACGGGCAGCAGCGCCAGCATCACGCAAAGCGATTGCAGAAACCTTTTTTTCATGAGAAAATCCTCCTTGTTTCAACCTTTGACCGAGCCGGCCATAATGCCGGAAATATAGAATCTTTGTACGAGCGGGCACACCGCGATAAGCGGAATGACGGAAATGACGATACCCGCATTTTTTGCCGAGATGAGCGGCGCGTCCGACACGCTGCCCGACGAGGTGCTGCCGAACAACGCCTGCATATCGGCGATCATCTGTTTGATGACGTATTGCAGCGTCCACAGTTTTTGATTGTTGGCGCCCAGATACAGCAGCGAACTCGCCCAGTCGTTCCATTTGGCGGTGAACGACATCAACCACACGGAAAACATCATCGGCAGCGACACGGGCATGATCACGTGCCAGAACACCTGCAGATCGTTGGCGCCGTCCAGCTCGGCGGCTTCTTCCAGCGTGCGCGGAACGGCGGCGATGTAATTGCGCAAGAGCAGGATATAGTACATCCCGCACATGGAGGGAATGATGAGCGCCCAGATGGTATTGTACAACCCGACGCCCCGCACGATGAGGTAGACGGGGATCATGCCGCCGCTGAAAAACATCGGGATCAAGTAATAGATATTGAAGAACTTCCTGCCCGGAAGGATCTGCCGCGTGAGCGCAAACGCCGCGAACGTGGTGATCATCATGGTACCCGTCGCCGTAAGCACGGACACAAACACGGATATGCCCATGGAGCGCAGGAAAGTATCCTTCATCGCGTTGAACAAAAAGGTATACCCCTCCAACGTAAACCCTTTTATGATGAGCGATATGCCGTCCCGCTGCAAAGCCGTATTGTCGGAAAACGAGGCGGACACGACCATCAGAAAGGGTACGAGAAACACCAGAGACGTCAGAACCATCAGGCATCCGTTCATGACGTCGAAAACGCGCACTTTTTTTCTGTTTTTCTTGGTCCTGCTGCCCGCGTTCATACGATACCCGCCTGTCCCGCTTTTTTTGCCACGCGATTGGAGATCAGAACCAGGATCAGCCCGATCGCGCTCTGGATCAACCCGAACGCCGTCGCCTGCGACAGATTGCCTCCTCCCGTCGCCGCGCTGAACGTGAGGATCCCGACGACGTTGGTCGTTTCGCTCAGCGACTGCGAATTGTTGATCATGGAGATGATCTGATCGTAATTGTCCCCCATGATGCCGCCCATATCGAGAATGAGCTGCAGCACGACGACGTTCATGATCCCGGGCAGAGTGACGGAGATCGCCTGCCGGAACCGCCCGCCGCCGTCGATCAGACAGGCGTCGTACAATTCGCCGTCGATCGATCCGAGCGCGGAAAGGTACATGATCGTCGCCCAGCCCATGCCCTTCCATAGGGAAGAGACCGCGAGGATCCCCCACCAGTATTTCGCCTCGGAATACCAGAACACAGGCTCCTGCCCTACGAGTTCCAAAAGTTTGTTCAGTGTGCCGCCGTTGACGGTGAACAGATTATAGGCCAGGCCTCCCACCACCGCCCACGAAATAAAATGCGGCAAAAAGGAGATCGTCTGTACCAGCGATTTTATGCGGCGCCTCCGGATTTCGTTGACGAGCAGGGTATAGATGAGAATGATCGGGAAATTTGTGCCGATGCGGATGAGCGAGATATAGATCGTGTTTCGGAAATAACGATAGGTACCAAGCGTTTTGGCGTTAAAGATATCGGCAAAATTTTTCAAGCCGACAAACTCGCTGCCCGAAACGCCGGCAAGCAATTCGTATTCCTGAAAGGCGATGAATATCCCAAACATCGACCCGTAGCTGAAGATGCCCACCAAGATAAGGGAAGGCAGCAAAAACAGATACAGCATCCAGTGCCGCTTGATATGCCCGACCGTCTTGCTCTGCAATACGTCTTTCCAGCCCGCGCGTATGTAATGCCTCCTCTTTTTTGCCTCTCCCGCTGCTGCCGCGCCCGTTTTTTTCATAAGCCGTTTTCCTCCCTCTTCTGTCCTTCCAACACTCTTTTTCCCCGTCGATACAGGGAAACGAACACTGCCGCGATCCCCACGACGGCCAACGCCGCCCCGACGGCGATGGCAGCGATCGCCAAAGGCGACAAAGAAGGATCGTATAGAATATATCCGAACGCCGTGGGGAGGCTTTCCTCCACGAATACGGAAAATCCCTCGCCGTCGATGACCTCTTTGATCGCGGGCGTCTGTATCGGGATGTATTCGACGGTATCCCCCGCGACCAATGTGCAATTTCCACCGGCATAATATCGGATCTTCCCCGGAACTTTGATGCGAAGAGAGACGACGCCCTCCAGATCCAGCAAACCGAGGGAGATGATCTTGGAAGCGTCTACCGTCCCCCTGTCCGCAAGGATCTCCTCGAGGGATACGTTCTCCTCCTGCGCGTTTTTCGCGAGCACGGGATAACCGTTTCCGCTCATAATGCGTATCGTGCCCATGACATTGTCGATCATCATCGGCACCGTGATGCGGAGATTGCCCGACTGCCAGCGCAAAAGCTGCGCGTAATTCTCCCCCGTTTCCACGAAATATTCGGAAGCGTCGGCAAAATCCGTCGCTCCCATGCCGCGGATCTTATCGATGCGGCGAAAGGAAACGCGCACGATGTAGCCGCCGTCCGTTTCGGATATGTCCTCCAGCTCGTACATGTCGTCGCTCGATAAGATCCGATACCCCCCGATAACGGATTCGACGCGCTCTCTGAATTGCGACGGCGTTTCGTCCGTCTGCACCGTCACCGTCGCTTCGCCCTTTCCGCTGTGATAAATTTTCACGTCGTATTGCGCCCCCGCGCTTGCGCCGCCGGCGAACAGGGCAAAAACAAGCAGCGCCGCCAGCAATAAAACGATTTTACCGTATTTTCCTTTTTCCGCCATTTATGCTCCGTTTTTACATTCCGCATGCGATCATGCACGCCATGTATTTATCATCTCCTGTTAAAATTATATATCCTGCCGTTATCCGTTTCAAATCAAAAAATCTTATGTTCTTGTAAAAAAATATTATTTGTGCCAAAATACTCTTCCTTATTTAGTAATTTTATTGTAAAGGCAGAAAAAATCTTGACTTCTTTTCGTCCCCTGTTTATAATGGTGTCATGAATAAAAAAAGCCAACCGATATACCGGCCGCTGAACAATATGCCGACAAAAGCGACGTGGAAACTGAGTTGTCCGTTTGATTCCATCGACGCCGCTTTCAATTGGAACAACACGGAATATCCCGTCGAACACACGCACGCGCACTGGGAAATACTGCTTGTGACCAGCGGGCGCATCCTGCACACCATCAACGATAAACAAAAGATCCTGAGCAAGGGGGATGCATGGCTCGTCCGCCCCGAGGACAAGCACAAGCTGACTTATGTCGATAGGAACGAACATAAAGATTACCAATCCATCACCTTCATCTTTACGAACGAATTGTTTTCAAAAATTTCTTCTGCCTATATGCCGTACAGCATCCATGACGCAGACGCAAAGCTCTCTTTCAGCGTGGACAGCGAAATGATAGACTATACCATAGAGCGCTGTTTGTCCGCGCAGATGCAGCCCACAGATAAATACCGAACCATTTCCATCATCCTCATCAACAAATTGTATTTGATCTTTTTGGAAAAGGAGATGAACAATATTTCTTCTTATCCGGATTGGCTAAACGATTTTATCTCCTATTTGAGCTCCCCATATCGGTTCAGCGAATCCATGCACGAACTTGCCCGGCAAACTCCTTACAGCTATTCACGCCTGACCACCCTTTTCAAATCTTACACGGGCAAGAGCCTGCTGCAATACGTCAACGAACTCAAACTGACCTACGCCCAAAAGCTCCTGCGCACTACGAACAAACAGATCATCGAAATCTCCAACGAGATCTTTTACGACAGCGTAAGTTCTTTCAATCATAATTTCAAAAAAAAATTCGGGCAAACCCCCTCTGAATATCGTAAAAATCAATACCAAAAAGAACACATAAAGCACAAATAATTACAATGAAATTTGTCATATCTTTTTGCAGAGATAAGCAATACCTTATGGAGAGAAACAAGGATGAAACCGAATGATCGCGTCCGACTGATTCGCTTAAAGCAGTCTTACAAAGACGCCGGTTTACAGATAGGAGACCGGGGAGTTATTATGGGAGAAGATCGAAACGGGTATTGCCTCGTATATTTTGACGGATCTATCGTCTTGGGTGCCGACGGCGTGTACCAAACGACCGAAACGGATATTGCCGTAAAACCCGAAGATATCGAAGTGATCCGGTGATCTTGATCCGGTTTTAAGGTTTACTATGAGATATATGATACGACAGCCTTTCTAAGGCTGTTTTTTACGGGGGGATCATAAAAACCTTTCAGGCAACGGCGCACATCCGCCCTTTGAAAGGAGAGCCGGACGAGATCGCCGTACTCAAAAAAGTCGGCGAGAACGACTACATCGCGACTACAGGGGCGTGAAACATCACGCCCTTTTTGTATCAAAAAGCCCCCGCCGAAGCGGGCGCTCTCACTATATGGGGTGAATGATACGATTTAGTGCAGCCGCTGCGCGTGCCGCTTATCATCCCCTGCGTTTCAGCGCCAGCACCAGCCCTGCCGCGCCCACGCCGAGGGCGACGACGACTGCCGCAGCCAGCACCCACAGCAGGGCGGTGTGCGTATCTACGGTGCCCTGCAGCTGCTCGACCGCCTGCCAGAGCGCCTCGTCCGCCGCCTTGTAAGCGGCCTCTAAATCGGCGAGCGCCTCTTCCAGCTGCCCCGTCTCTCCCTGCAATGCGGCAATGTCGGCATCCAGCAGCGCGTCGGCGGCCTTATACGCCTCTTCGAGCGCGGCGAGCTTTGGCGCCGTGTCGGCAGCGTTCGCGTCGATGGCGGCCTGCAATTCTTCAACCGCCGCATCCAACTGCGCCTCGACAGCTTCCAGCGCCTCGCCCAGCGTCGTTTCTGCGTCTTTGATCGCTTTTTCAAGTTCGGTTTTCAGATTTGCATCCGCTTCTGCAAAATTGGTGCGGATAAGCGCGTCTGCATTTTGATATGCGGTGGTCAGATCGGAGATCGCCTTTTCCAGCGCGGCAGTTCCTGCATCGTCGCCCGCTGCGATCCCCTCTTCTAACTTTTTGACCGCCTCATCGAGGTTTGCCTGTACTGTGTCGATGCTCGTTTGCAGCGCCTCTTTTGCATCTTCTACTGTTGTCTGTAAGGAAGAAAACTGCTCTTTGATCGCTTCGTCTGCACTCTTCAGCGCGGCGATGTCCGTCTCGATAAGGGTATCCGCCGCCTTGTAGGCATTCTCTAAAGCGGTCAATTTTTCGTTGATCGCTGCAATATCTCCGCCGTTAGATCCGATCGCAGCTTCCAACTCGGCGACCGCCTCATCGAGGTTTGCCTGTACTGTGTCGATGCTCGTTTGCAGCGCCGCGTCCGCGTCTTTGAACGCTTTTTCAAGTTCGATTTTCAAAGCCTCGTCCGCCGAAGCAAACCCGCTTCGAACGAGATCATCCGCCGCCTCATACGCGGCCGTCAGATCGGCGACCGCCTCGTTGATTGCCTCCGTCAAAGCGGCCGAGCCGGCCTCTTCGCTCTCCTCGATCGCAGCTTTCAATTCGGCGACCGCATTTTCAAATCGTTTTGAATATCGGCGATCGATTGATTCAAATCGGTGGTGATGGTGACATAAGAAGGTGCAGGGACGATATAGTTGCCCTCATCCACGCCAGAAAGCGAATAAGTGACCTTCACGCGGCCATCGGTGAGCGGTTCAAACGCGGGAATGACCTCTGCGGCGTCGTTCTCCACAATGCCGGAAATGGAAATATAATTCGCGCTGAAACCTTCTGCGGTCTTTGTCACTTCAATGCTGTCCACAACAAGCTGTATGGGAGAAATTTCTATCACAAAAATTTCTTCCGCTGTAACATAAAATTTCCCCTCATCGCTTACAACGAGCCGTGCCTCTGCTACCGCTTTGATATACCAAGTTCCCGCAGCCGTAGGGAGCCCGTCCGTATAGGGGCCGTCTTCTTCTGCACTATAAGAATAAGAAATATCCGCGTCGTTTGCCGCCTCTGCCTCAAATGCGTCCGCATTGCCGCTGTATGTAAATTGCGTTTGAAGAGCCGTTATGTCCACCGTGCCGCTTTTGTAGACGGCATGGGGGAAGCCTGCATTATAATTTTCATCGCCGAGGTCTTGCGTGATCTCGAAAAGCGTACAGCCATCGGCGAGATAGCTGCTATCGACCTTTACCTCTTTTGCAAAATATCCGCCCGAAATAGAGATACTGCCGCCGTTGCTTGCGATAGTGCCGCCAAAATAGCCGCCCGACATGGTGAATGTGGAATTTGTGCCCATAGCATACACGCCGCCGCCCATGCTTGCGCTGTTGCCGCCGATCGTGCCGCCGGTCATTTTGAATGCGCCATAGTACACATACACGCCGCCACCGTTAGTTGCTTTGTTGCCGGAAATTGTGCCGCCCGACATGGTAAATTCAGCATTTGAGCCGCCAACATACACGCCGCCGCCGCCGGTCGCGCTGATGCCGGCTATGGTGCCGCCCGACATTTCAAAATTACCGCCGGCTTCAACACGCACACCGCCGCCGTTTGAGGTTGTTTTGCCGCCCGTAATAACGCCGCCGACAATCGTACCCTTTTCTTCCGTTTCTGCCGCCGCATAGGCAGTATCCCAACCATCTGTACCGTCGTCAAAAACATACAGCCCGTCATCGTCCACATAATAGGCGTGCTGATGTTCCGCTGCCGTACTTTCGCTTTGACAATCGCACAAGGTAAAGTTTGCGTTGCCAAGCACAGTGATAACGCTGCTGCTGCCCGTACCCGTCAGGACATGGCCGTTCAGGCAGAGGGTGACTTCTCCGTCGATAGTAAGGTCGGCAGTAAGGGTAAGGTCGTCGTTCAAATAGTAATTGCCGCCCGAAAGCGGGCCGCCTGCTTCCGTCAGCGCTGTCCAGTTTCCGTCCGTATGGTCGTGTTCTGTTTCCGCCGCCCGCACCGCCGCGGGCGCGTTCCAAAGCATGACCCCGAGCGCCAGCGCGAGCAAACTCAGCGCCATCAAAATGAACGCCAACTTGTTTCTTTTTAAGATCGGTTTCATAGATCCCTCCTTGCTGTTATCTCGTTTCGGGCGGGTACAGGTTGAGCCGTACGCGCGCCGTAAATTTCTTTTGTGCGGGCGAGTAGCAAAACAGCGCC
>CALVHS010000014.1 GCA_944328665.1 uncultured Clostridia bacterium
AAAGAAAATCAACGAAGAGGAGATATTTTATGAATTACATCACTTTGAAAAACGGTGTAAAAATGCCGCAGCTCGGCTACGGCGTATATCAGGTTTCGCCCGAAGAATGCGCAAGATGCGTTCTCGACGCCGTTTCGGTCGGCTATCGTTCGATCGATACAGCCCAAGCGTATTATAACGAGGAGGGCGTGGGCAGCGCCATAAAAAAGTGCGGCATCGCGCGCGGCGAACTTTTCCTCACCACAAAGGTGTGGATATCCAATGCGGGCTATGAAAAAGCCAAGCGTTCTATCGACGTGTCCTTGAAAAAACTCGGCACGGATTACATCGATCTCTTGCTCATCCATCAACCGTTCGGCGATTATTACGGCACTTACCGCGCCATGGAAGAGGCTTACAGGGCAGGGAAAGCCCGCGCCATCGGCGTTTCCAATTTCTATCCCGACAGACTGGTCGACATCTGCAAATTCGTCGATATCCCGCCCATGGTAAATCAGGTGGAAACGCACGTCTTCCAGCAGCAGAAAGCGGCTCGCGCCGTCATGGATAAATACGGCGTCGCACATGAATCGTGGGGGCCGTTCGCCGAAGGGCGGAAGGATTTTTTCTCCAATGCCGTCCTGAAAGAGGTCGGCGCAAAGTACGGCAGATCGGTTGCGCAGACGGCGCTCAGATTTTTACTGCAATCGGGCGTTATCGTCATTCCAAAGTCTACGCATAAGGAGCGCATGGCGGAAAACTTTAACGTGTTTGATTTTGAACTGACAGCGGACGACATGAATAAGATCGCCGCGCTTGACGAAGGACAGAGCGCATTCTTTTCTCACTACGATCCGCAGACCGTGGAGTATTTGACGTCGTTCGGAAAACAGTGACCGCACCGAGGAGCACGGATATGAAACACAAATTATGGATCGCTGTTTTGGCGATGCTGTGCGCGCTCGCCTTTGTCTTTGCCGGCTGTTCCGATCCAAAAGGGCAACAGGAGGAAAACGATCAGACTGCGCCGCCGCCCTCTGCGAGCGGGCAGGGGAGCGCTTTGATCGCCTATTTTTCCTGCACGGGCAATACCGAGGGCGTCGCCGAACTCATTGCAGAAGAAACGGGCGGAACGCTTTGGGAGATCGTTCCCGAAGTGCCGTACACGGACGCCGACCTCGATTATTCCAACGATGACTGCCGCGCCAACCGCGAGCAGAACGACGAAAACGCCCGCCCCGCCATCGCAGACGAAGTGGATGATATGGCGGCTTACGACACGGTGTTCATCGGGCACCCCATCTGGTGGGGAGACGCGCCGCGCATCATTCAGACCTTTTTGGAAAGCTACGACTTTTCGGGTAAAGAGGTCTATACCTTCTCGACGAGCGGCTCCTCTTCGGGCAGCGGCGCATTTTCCGCCTTGGAGCGGGAATATCCCGAGATCGACTTTGCGGAAAACCTGCACTTCACCTCTTCGCAGCTCTCCTCCGCCCAAACGCGCGTACAAAATTGGATCGAAGAACTCGGCATTGTGAACGACGAACAGGCAAACCGCATCTCCTTTACCATCGGCGGCGAGACGGACTATGCGACGCTTTACGACAATTCCGTGGCGCGCGACCTTGTATCCCGCCTGCCGCTCACGCTGGAATTTTCCGACTATAACGGCACGGAAAAGATCGCATATCTCCCCGATGGTTCGGAGGATTGGGATCTATCCGATGCACCTTCAAGCTGCACCCCTTCGGCGGGCGAGCTCACGATGTATTCCCCGTGGGGCAACCTTGCGATCTTCTATCGGGACTTCCGCTCATCGAACGGGCTTGTGCCCGTGGGGAGCCTCGACGACGGCGGGATCGGCCTGTTTGCCGCGCAGAGCGGGACGTTTACCGTAACGATCATGGCGGCATAAGCATCGTTTCATACAGTGCAAAAACAGATAGCCATCGGATATGATCTCCGATGGCTATCGTTTTGTCGGAAAGCGCCGCGATGCGCGCCCGTTCGGCCGCATAGGAGCGATCTTCGTGGTGTTGCGTTCGCCGCTTTGTCCTTACGGATGTTTCTTTCTTTGGGAAAATACTTTTTCGGGAGGCCGGCGCCTTTATGAACAGCGCTTCTGCGCCGCCGGGGCGTTGACAAGCGGAAGTTTTTTGCGTATAATGGAGACATCTTCGCACGGGAGGGGTACCGGCATGGTCTCGGGGAACATCGAGTTTTATAATGTGGCGGAAATACGGGAAGGCGTCTTGTATCGCTTTCCGAAGCGGGTATGTGACCGTCTGAGCGTTCCGGAGTATGACGAAGCGGGGAATTTTAAGGGGATCTATACGGGGCATATCGGTTCCGCCCGCGCGACGTATGGTGCGGAATTGCGCTTTGTGACGGATGCGCGCCGCGTCGCCGTGCAATTCTGTTTTTCCAAATGCGCGCGCGTCGGTGCATATATAGGCGATTATCTCATCTCTTCGGAGATATATCCCGCGGGTGCCGCAGAAATTATTTTTGAGCGTCCCGCCGCGGCAGACGGCGTCGGGCAAGAAGATCGCCTTCGCTTCGGCGCAAACGTTTGGCGCATTGTGCCGGAAAGCGACGGAGATATCCGGTTTGACGGATTACAGGCGGAAAACGGCGCCCGCGTGCGCCTCCCCGAAAGGGGCGAACTGCCGCGCTTCACGCTGCTCGCTTACGGTTCTTCCATTTCGCAGGGGATCGGGACGCCGTACAAGCCCCTCAATTACCTCAATACGGCGGCACAGATCTTGGGCATCGATATATGCAACAAGGCCGTTTCGGGCGGATGCTTTTGCGAAAAAGAGACGATCGAGTACCTTTGTTCCGAAAAGTTTGACGCCGCCTATCTGGAAGCCGGCACGAACATTGCCGACAGGCCTGCCGACGTCATCGAGGAGCGCCTGGGCAATTTGATCTCTTCCTTTTGCGAAAGGTTCCCGCAAAAAAAGATCTTTCTGATGACGCCCGTAAAGGCCTTTTCCGATGTAAGTTCGACTGCGCCTTTGTACGGGGAGAACTTTGCCAAGACGCGCAGGGCGATCTCGGCATATGCCGCAAAATATCCGAACGCGGTGCTGTTGGACGGGCATCTTTTGCTCGACAAGGGATATTATCTGACCGCCGACATCCTGCACCCCTCCGATTTCGGGCATGTCATGATGGGGGTGCGCTTTGCGCAGATGCTCGCCCCGTACCTTCCGTAAAGGCGGAACATGCCGCGAGGCGGAACTTTGCGTCTTCCGGTGCGGCCGGATCTCATGCCGCCGCCCGTCCCGTTCAAAATTTTAAGCCCGCCGCAGAAATCGGAAAAGCTTCACGGATGCGAACAGAAACGTGCGTCTTTACGATATAAAAAGCTGCGGCCCGATGCCGCGTCCGCGCCGAAATATCGCAGGCAGATCGCACAGGGCAAATAAAAAGCAGCCGCCGAAAGGCGGCTGCCGAAAGTCAGCTGCGGCTGCCGGAAAATTCGAGCGCGGCCGTACCCGCGGTGCCGTGCGCATAAAGCGCCCGTCCTGTCGGTTCGGCCGGCGGTGCCCGGCGTTTCGTTTATTCTCCGCGATAGGGGAGAAGCGCCACGATGCGCGCCCGTTTGATGGCGTTGGAGAGTTCCCTCTGGTGCATCGCGCACACGCCGCTCATCCTTCTGGGCAGGATCTTTCCGCCTTCGGTGATGTACTTTTTCAGGCGGTTGACGTCTTTATAATCGATGACCTCGACCTTTTCCTGGCAGAAGGCGCATACCTTTCTGCGGGAAGAGCGTCTCATAGGCTTTCTGACGGGTTTTTCGTCCATGATCTCTTTTCACTCCTTACTTAGATTTTTTCGGCGGCGCTGCCGCCCGCCGCGCTCCGCGGCTCAAAAGGGGATATCGGAATCGTCTTCAAACGCTTCCAGCGCAGGCTTTTTCTTGGGCGCGGGGGTATAGTCCCCGTCGTCGGAGCTTGCCGCGCTTCCCTTGGGGGTCAAAAACTCGACGTCGTCCGCGACGATGTCCACAAAGGTGCGTTTTTGCCCGTTGTTGTCCTCATAGTTTCTGATCTGGATGCTGCCAGTAACGGCGACCTTGTTGCCCTTTTTGGTATACTTTGCCACCGTCTCGGCGAGGTTGCGCCACGCCGTTACGTTAAAAAAGTCTGTCTGGCGTTCGGCGTCCTGCGAGGAAAAGCGGCGGTTGACCGCGATCGCAAAGCGGCATACGGGCACCCCGCTGTTCGTCTCGGAAAGTTCAGGATCGCGCGTCAGGTTGCCGATCAAAAATACTTTATTCATGGCAGTGCGCTCCTCAGTTTGCGGCTTTTGTGATCATTCTTCTGAGAATGCCGTCCGTGATGCCCGCGATGCGGTCAAGTTCCTTGATCGCGCCGCTGTCCGCATCGAACGTCATCAGGACATAGAAAGCGTCGCTCTTGTAATCGATGGGATACGCGAGTTTTTTGACGCCCCACTTATCCGTGGAAAGGACGGTGCCGCCCAAATTCTTGACGATGTCTTCGAATTTGGCGATCAGCGCATCCCTTGCCTCTTCCGCTATGGCAGAATCGATCAGATAGAGCATTTCGTACTTCATTTTACACCTCCCGGTCTTATTCGGCGTGCCTTTTCGGCACGCAAGGTTGTTTCGCTCTCGACAGAGCATAGTATATTATACCGCTTTTTCTCCCTTCCGTCAACGTTTTTTGCGCGCCGAACGGGCAAAATTTCCCTTTTTTATGTTTTTTCTACGGTAAATTCGCAGGCGCCGTTCAATTCATATTCGCCGGGCGCCTCCGTCAAAAAGGCGTCGCCCGCGGCAAAGGGGATCTCGCCCCGCTTCCATTTGATGGCGCCGCTGCCCGCGAGCACGTCGATGCGCTCGTTTTCTTCTCCGCGCAGTTTGAACCGCCGCGCCGACGCGATGTACCGCTTTGCCCCGTTTTTGCCGACGCGCGCGCCCTGCACTTCGTTCTCGGCAAAGGCAAAGTCCTTCTTGTCGGAGGGGCGCGCCCCGCCCGCGATCTTATCTATCTTCATTTCTGCCGCCTCCCGCTATTCTTCTTGCCCGTTTTCCGGTTCGTCGGACAAAAGCAATTCCGCCCGTTCGCCCGAAATTTCGGATACGTTTTTCAATTTTCTTTCGATAGTGCGCGTCTTTTTGGCGGCGCTTTCGATGGTGTCCTGCGCTTCTTGCAGCTTTTTCTGCGTCTTTTCGAGGATGAGCACAAAGTTGCGGAATTCGTGTTTGAACGCAGCCAAAAGCTCCCAAAGCTCGCCCGAGCGCTTTTCGATCGCCGCCGTCTTGTACCCGATCTGCAGCGTGGTCAGCAGCGCGCCGAGGGTGGACGGCCCGCACGCCATGATGTGCTTTGCTGCGAGAAATTCCGCCAGTCCGGGCATGCGGATGCTCTCCGCGTACAGCCCCTCGAGGGGAAGGAACATGACGGCAAAGTCCGCCGTCAGCGGCGGGCGGATGTATTTTTTTGCGATCAGTTCCGCCTGTGCTTTGAGCGCCCGTTCGAGGTTTTTGAGCGCCCTGTCCGCCCCTTCTTTGTCCAGGGCGTCGGACGCGTCCGTCAGCCGCCTGTATTCTTCGACGGGGAATTTGCTGTCGATGGGCAGCAGCACCGTCTCGTCCGTGCGGGAAGGCAGGATCACCGCGTATTCGACGACGGAATTTTCAAAGGGGTCGATCTTGACGTTGGCGCGGTACTGCGCGGGGGAAAGCATCTGCCCGAGCAGGGCGGAAAGCTGCACTTCTCCCCAGGTGCCGCGCAGTTTGACGTTGGAAAAGACCTTTTTGATGTCGGACACGCTGCCCGCAAGCTGCTGCACTTCGCCGATGCCCTTGTAGACCGCTTCCAGCCGCTCGTTGATGACCGAATAGCTCTTGCTCAGGCGATTTTCGAGGGTGGAGGAAAGTTTTTCGTCCACCGTTTGGCGGATGTTTTCGAGGTTTTTGGCGTTTTGCTCGTTCATGTAGCGGATCTCGCCGCCTACCGAACGCTGCAGTTCCGTCAGCCGCTTTTCCGTCACGGCGCTCAGGTTGTCCAGCGCTTCGCGCATCTCTTTCAGGCTGCCCGCCTGGTTTTTGGAGAGGAAATCGAGGTATTGCCGCACGCTGCGCGCTTCCGCTTCGTTCGCATATTGGACGCGGTCGATCAGCTGCGTCAGCCGCGCGATATCCTGTTTTGCGCCGGACGTATCCGGCATTTTTGTACGTTTATAGAGGATCCGCACGGCGGCGAGGGTGATCGCCGCCAGCGCCGCGGCGACCGCCGCGAAAATTTCTGCCATTTATTTCTCCTTTGCTGCCAGCTTTTCCGCCGCCCGCAGCAGCTTTTCCCGTTCGTTCAGTCTGCCGTCGTAGACGCACTGCCACAGCAGCGTTTCCAGCGCCTTGCCGATCTTTTCGGGCGGGAAAAGGGGCTTGAGCGCGTTGCCGTCGATGCGCAGTTCCGTAAGGCAGAAGGGCGCGCCCTCTTCCTTCATCTTGCGGCGGACGCTTTCCCATTTTCCGATGGTGGGGCAGGGGCGCAGATCGTCCTTGCAGGCGGAAAAATCCGCCTGTTTTACGAGCAGCAAAAGGGGATAGATGTCTCGGTTTTTGACGAGAAAGGCGCGCACTTTGTTTTCTTTCGCCCTGCCGTCCAGATCGTACATGTGCGCGCCGACCAGCCGCACGACGGTCTCCGCCTCTCGTTTCGGCGCCTTCATCCGGGCGAGGATCTCCCCCGCGATGCGCGCCCCCTCGGCGTCGTGCCCGTGGTAGCGTCCCGTCCGCAAATAGCAATACGGCTTGCCCACGTCGTGCAAAAGGGCGGAAAGGCGCACGCGGCCGTCGGCATATTTTGCCGCCCGCAGCGAGTGCTCGAGGACGTCGTACGCGTGAAAGTCCGCCCGCTGCGGCAGCCCGTCTCCTGCGGCAAGTTCGGGCAGGATGTGTTCCAAAACGCCCGAGGCGTGCAGGATCTTCAGCCCCGTATAATGGGCAAAGGGGAGGGAATGTTTTTGGTCGGCGTGCAGCAAAAGGCCCAATTCCGCGAAGATGCGCTCGGGCACGATCAGGCGGATGCGCGCCGCGTTCGCCCGCGCCCCGGCCAGGCAGGCGGGGGAGGGGGTCAGCCCGTTTTCCGCGCATTGGCGCGCCAGGCGCATCAGCCGCAGTCCGTCCTCGGCAAACACTTCTTCCGGCCTACGCGTGGTGTTGACCGTGCGCGCCAAAAGATCTTCCCGCCCTCCGAGCGGGTCTACGATCTCGTCGTGCGCGATGTCGTAATAGAGGGCGTTGCAGGTAAAGTCCCGCCGCTTCGCGTCGGCGAAGATGTCGTCGGTGAAGGTCACTTTTTCGGGCGCGTGCCCGCCGCCGCGGTATACGTCCGTGCGGAAGGAGGTGAATTCGTATTTGTGCGCGCCGTCGCCGAAGTTGACCGTGCCCGTATTTTTATAGGCGCCGTGCAGCGTAAAGCCGCAGGCCTCGGCGAGGGCGGCCGCCTTTTCGGCGGATGCGGGCGCGGCGAGGTCGAAGTCCGCGCTCTCGTATCCGAGCAGGGCGTCGCGCACGGCGCCGCCCGCGATGTAGAGCGGAAAATCCGCCTTTTCCGCCATGCGGCGCAAGATCTCCGGGGTGCGTAAGAGCATATAGAGCCGTCCGTAAACAAAATTTCCCTTTTATTATAACAATTTTCAAAAAAAATTGCAATCTTCCGCAAATTATTATATAATGGAAAGGAAATTTTATCGCCGCGGCGGACGGCTTTGCCGCGCGGGGGGAGAAAAGGATGTACGATTTGATCGTCAACCCGCTTTCCGGCGGGGGAAAGAGGCAAAAATTTATCGCGCGCGTCCTGCGCCGGTTTGAAGAGAGCGGCAGAGCGTTCCGCGTGTTCGAGACGGAAAAGCGGGGGCAGGCGTCGCTGCTCGCGCGCGAGCTGACGGAAGAGGGGCAGAGCGACCTGATCGTTGTCGGCGGTGACGGCACCCTGCACGAAGCGCTCAACGGCATCGCCGATTTTTCCCGCTGCAGCCTCGGCTTGGTCCCCGCGGGCACGGGCAACGACTTTGCCGCGTCGGCGGGCATTCCCGCGGAGCCGGAGGCCGCCGTCGACCTCATCCTGCATTCCGAGCCGAAATTTACCGATTTTATGCAGATGGAGGGGGTGCGCGGCATCAACGTTATCGGCACGGGCATCGACGTGGAGATCTTAAAGCGCTGCCGCGCGTCCAAAGTGCTGCGCGGTAAATTTCAATATATCATCAGCCTCATCATCTCCCTTTTCAAATATAAAAATTACGAGATGCGCACCGTATGCAACGGCAGGGAGGAGCATTGCAGCGCCCTCATTGCCTGCATCGGCAACGGGCGGCGGATCGGCGGGGGCATCCCCATGTGCCCCGAGGCTTCCCTCGACGACGGCATGCTCGACTTTGTCGTCTGCAACGACGTCAAAAGGGGGCACATCCCCGCGGCGTTTTTAAAGCTGATGAAGGGCAGGATCCTCGAGGAAGATTTCACCCGCTTCGTCCGCTGCGAAAAGGTGGAAGTTTTTCCGGAAAAAGCGCTCACCGTCCAGGTGGACGGCGAGCTGTATGACGGCCTTCCTTTCCGCGTGGAAGTGGTCAAAGGGAAGTTGAAAATGTACCGCAAATAGGAGGGGGGGATCGTGGAATATGTCTATTTGCTGATGTTGGCGGGGCTGGTCATCGCCCTGTGTATTTTCATCGACCGCATCACCGACAGGCTCAAAGTGCCTTCCCTGCTCCTCTTTATCGGGTTGGGCATGCTCTTCGGCGTCCTCTTCCGCGTCACGGGGCTGGGCAATTTTACCGACTATGATCTCGGCAACGTCGTCTGCTCCGTCTGCCTTGTCTTTGTCATCTTTTACGGCGGCTTCGGCACCAACTTTAAAGAGGCGCGCCCCGTGGCGGGCAGGGCGCTGCTGCTCTCCTTTGCGGGCACCGCCCTCACGGCGGGGGCGGTCGGCGTGTTCGTTTATTTTCTTTCCGGCCTGCTCCCCTTTTTTCCTTCCCTCGGTTGGGTGGAAAGCATGCTGGTCGGCTCGGTCTTGTCCTCCACCGACGCGGCGTCCGTATTCAACATCCTGCGCTCGCGCAGGCTGAACCTGAAATACGGCACCTCTTCTTTATTGGAGATGGAATCGGGCTCCAACGACCCGACTTCCTACATGCTCACCGTCGTGTTCACCGCCGTGCTCGCCGCGCAGAACCGGATCGCCGGTGCGGCGCAAACGGGGGCGGGAGAGATCGTTTTGATGCTCTTTTCGCAGGTCGGCTTCGGCGCCCTCTTCGGGGCGGCGTTCGGCTTTTTGTCCGTCTTTATCCTCAAAAAGATCTCCTTCAACATGGGGCAGGGCGGCACCCTCTTTATCTTGGCGATCGCCCTCATCGCCTACGCGTTGCCCTCGCTGCTCGGAGAGGCGACGGGCGTCTTCGCCCTCGCGGGCAACGGCTATCTCGCCGTGTACATCTGCGGCATCATGATCGGCAACGCCCGCATCCCGCAAAAGCGGGACTGCGTGCGCTTTTTCGACGCGCTCACCGGCGTCGCGCAGATGATGATCTTTTTCCTGCTCGGCCTGCTGGCGACGCCCGAAGATCTCGTCCGCCCCGCCGTGCTCGTGCCCGCGCTGCTCATCTTTCTCTTCATGACCGTCGTCGCCCGCCCCGCCGCGGTCACGGCACTGCTCGCGCCCTTCGGCGCCAAGGCAGGCCAGATCGGCGTGGTCGCTTGGGCGGGCCTGCGCGGCGTCGCCTCCATCGTGTTTGCCGTTTACGCCATGTCCTCGCTGGGGGATACGCTTCGCTTCGATATCTTCAGCGTCGTCTTTGTCGTCGTCATCGTCTCCATCGCCTTGCAGGGATCCCTTCTCCCGCTCATGTCCAAAAAGCTGCATATGCTGGGGGATAAAGAGGATGTCTTAAAGACGTTCACCGACTATCAGGAAGAGAGCGACGTCTGCTTTGTGCGGCTGCGCGTGGGCAAAAATCACCCGTGGTACGGCAAAAAACTGCGCGAAGTGGTCATGCCCAAAGAATTTTTGGCGGTGCTGATCGTCCGCGGCAGCGAGACGATCGTTCCCGACGGGGACACCGTCGTCATGGACGGGGACGTCATCGTGACTGCCGCTCCCGAATTTGAAAACCGCGACGAATTCGGCATGTATGAGGAATATATCGGCAATAACCATCCGTGGGCGGAACGCGCCGTGCGCGACCTGTCCTTGCCGCGCGGCACCCTGATCGTGATGATCAAGCGCAAAAAGGAGACGCTCGTGCCCAACGGGGCGGCCGTCTTGCGGGAAGGGGACGTGCTCGCCATGATCAAGCTGCGCGGGCAGGAAGAGGGGGCGGGCGCATAGGCTCCTCCGCTTTATTTGTCGTGCAGCTTCACGCTTTTCCCCGTTTCCGCGTCCTGGTACATCATCCAGTACCCCCTGCCGTCGATGTCAAAGACGGACGCGGGCAGGAAGGAGCAAAAATTTTTTAGCGCGGCGGGCGCCTCTCCCCGCTTTTCCGCGGGGACGCCGTAGCATATGTATTTGGGGCGGCTTCCCTCGCCGATCACCCCGACGACGTAATATTTGTCCTTGCCGAAATCCACGCGCACCCATGCCGACCCCGGAAGCAGGCGGCAGAGCGCCTCTTCTTTCGGGTATTTGGCGAGCAGGGAGGAGATCTCTCCCTTTACTTTTTCGTAGTAGCAAGCTCTCTCATCCTCTCCGAGGCCTTCCGCGCCCGAGAATCGGAATAGGCTTTGATCATCTGCATCCTTTTCAGCGCCGTCCCCGTTTTGCGGGGCGGCGCGTTTGTTCCCTTCATCCGTTTCCTCCTTCCGCAGGGACAGCGTCCCGATATCCGCGTCGGGGAAGTCGTAATAATTTTCCCCCGCCACGATCTCGTCGTCGTACCGCCCGCCTTCCGCGGGGGCGGGCTTTTCTGCCTGCGGTTCTTCCTCTGCGGCGAAGAGGGCGCAGATCTTTTTTACGTCGAACACATTGTCGCCGCACTTGCCGAAGGCGACGGGCTTCACCTTGCCGGAGACAAAGGCGACCGTGCAGGAAAATCCGTCGGAAAGATCGAGAGCGCTCGGCTTTTTCAGGGCGCCGCTCTGCCCGCGCAGGTCGAAAAGTTCCGCCGTGCCGTGCGCGTCCACCAGCGCCGCGCGGTAACGCCCCTCCGCAAGGGGCGCAAAGTTGAGCAGGGACAGGCTCGCCGTCAGTTTTCCCGCATAGGTCTCGCACAGCGCCAAGGCGGAAACGCGCTTCCCGTCGGCGGCAAAGCCGGAAGAGATCTGTTTTAAGACGCACAGTTTTTTCACATAGACATTCATGGTTTTATCCGTCCCTTGCGTATATATGCCCTTATTATAAAATATATGCGCGCGCAGATCGTGCGCCCGCCTGTCGAAAGGGGGCTTTTTTTGCGGAAAACGGCGCCGCATCCTGCCGCCGCGCGGCGAAAAAACAAAGTGCGGTCAAAAAGTTTACTTTTTTTTAAAATTGTTTTATAATAAAAGGGAAGGCGGATCGCGCCCTCGCCAACGGGTAAAATATCTCACAAGGAGACCAAGCATATGACAGAGAACAAAAAGGTGTTGAAGTTCATCGACGAAAGCGCCGCCCTGTGCCGTCCGGACAGGATCGTCTGGATCGACGGCAGCAGCGCGCAGCGCGAAGCGCTGCGCGCCGAGGCGTGCGCCACGGGCGAAATGATCAAACTCAACGAAGACCTTCTTCCCGAATGCTATCTGCACAGGACGGCGGTCAACGACGTCGCGCGCGTCGAGGACAGAACGTTCATCTGCTGCCGCAACAAGGAGGATGCCGGCCCTATCAACAACTGGATGGATCCCCGAGAGGCGTATAAGATGGCGGCGGACATTTTTAAAGGCTCCATGCAGGGCAGGACGATGTACGTCATTCCCTATTCGATGGGCATCGTCGGCAGCGAATTTTCCAAGATCGGCATCGAGCTGACGGACAGCATCTACGTCGTCCTCAACATGGAGATCATGACCCGCGTGGGCACGGATGTCCTGGACGCGCTCGGCAAGGACGGCGATTTTGTCAAAGGGCTGCATTCCAAGTGCGAATTGGACGAAAGCAAGCGTTACATCCTGCACTTCCCCGAGGACGACACGATCTGGTCGTGTAACTCCGGTTACGGCGGCAATGTGCTTCTCGGCAAAAAGTGCTTTGCGCTGCGCATCGCTTCCTATCTCGGCAAAAACGAGGGCTGGATGGCGGAGCACATGCTCATCCTCGGCTTTGAAAAGCCGGACGGCGACGTCAAGTACATCGCGGCGGCATTCCCTTCCGCCTGCGGCAAGACCAACCTCGCCATGCTCATCCCGCCCGAAAGTTACCGCAAAAAGGGGTATAAGATCTGGACGGTCGGCGACGACATCGCCTGGATCCGCGTGGGAGCGGACGGCAGGCTGTGGGCGATGAACCCGGAAAACGGCTTCTTCGGCGTGGCGCCCGGCACCAACGAAAAGTCCAACCCCAACGCGCTGCACACCACGCAGCGGGGCACCATCTTCACCAATGTCGTGCACAACCTCGAAAACAACACCGTCTGGTGGGAAGGGCTGGATAAAAACCCGCCGAAGAACGCGGTGGACTGGAAGGGCAATCCTTGGACGGAAGAGGACAGGGCAAAGGGCGTCAAGGGCGCGCACCCGAACAGCCGCTTTACCGCGCCCGCCAAAAACTGCCCCTGCATCAGCAAGGAATTCGACAACCCGAAGGGCGTGCCCCTGTCGGCGATCGTGTTCGGCGGCAGAAGGGCAAAGACGGCGCCGCTGGTCTATCAGAGCAAAAGCTGGGACAACGGCGTGTTCGTAGGCTCCATCATGGCGAGCGAAACGACCGCCGCGGCGACGGGTGCGGTCGGCGTCGTCCGCCGCGACCCGATGGCGATGCGCCCCTTCTGCGGCTATAACATGGGCGACTACTTCAAACATTGGATCGAGATGGGCAAAAAGGTGACAAATCAGCCCAAGATCTTCAACGTCAACTGGTTCCGCACCGACGGGGAGGGCAATTTCCTTTGGCCCGGCTTCGGCGAAAACATGCGCGTGCTCGAGTGGATCGTCAAGCGCTGCGAGGGCAAAGCGGGCGCGGTGGAAACGCCCATCGGCTATGTGCCCGATCCCAAGGACATCGACCGCGAGGGGCTGGACGTCTCCGAAGAGACGATCGAAGAACTTTTGACGGTGGACAAAGAGACGTGGAAAAAGGAAGCGGACGGCATCGAGGCGTTCTACAAACAGTTCGGCGACAGGCTGCCGAAAGAACTCGCCGACGAATTGGCTTCCCTCAAAGAGAACCTGAACAAATAAACGAGACGGACGTGCGGCGCCTTCCTGCGGGAAGGCGCCGTTATTTTTGCCCGCGGCGGGCGCGGGCGGGCGCGGGCGGCGCCTTTTCGTGGAAGGGGAGAGAGAAGAAGGGCGCAAAAAATTTAAAAAAATACGCAAAAGCGCGAGCAAAACCGCTTGACAGTATTTTGCATATAAGATAAAATTTATTGAGTAAACAGCGAGAGGCGTCTATGGTACGCCGCAAACACGATCATTATCATTCATTGCAAGGAGAAAACAACATGAAGACTTACATGGCCAACGCGCAGACGGTGGAAAGAAAGTGGTATGTTGTCGATGCCGCCGGCGTACCTCTGGGCAGGCTTGCTTCCAAAGTCGCCGCCGTGCTTCGCGGTAAAAATAAACCCACGTTCACGCCCAACGTCGACGCGGGTGACTTTGTCATCGTCATCAACAGCGATAAAGCGGTCTTGACGGGCAAAAAACTGGACGACAAATTTTACAGGTACCACACCGGGTACATCGGCGGGCTCAAAGAGGTGGCTTACCGCAAGATGATGGCGGAAAAGAGCGATGTCGCCGTCTACGAGGCGGTGCGCGGCATGCTCCCCAAAAACTCCCTCGGCAGGAAGATGCTCAAAAAACTGCGCGTCTATAAGGGCGCCGAGCACAACCACGAAGCGCAGAAGCCCGAAGTGCTGAAATTATTTTAATGAGGTGGAACCATGGCTAAAGTGAATTTGAAAAAGAAACTGCAGTTCTGGGGAACGGGCAGAAGGAAAAAAGCGATCGCCCGCGTGCGCCTCATCCCCGCAGGCAGCGGCAGCATCGTCATCAACGACCGCACCCTTGAGGATTATTTCCCGCAGGGCACCCTGCAATACATCGTCAAACAGCCCGTCGTGCTCACGCAGACGGAAGCGGCGTACGATATCGTCGTCAACGTCGCGGGCGGCGGCTATACCGGCCAGGCGGGCGCCATCCGCCACGGCATCGCCCGCGCGCTCGTACAGGCGCAGCCCGAACTTCGCCCCGCGCTTAAAAAGGAAGGCTTCCTCACCAGAGATCCGAGAAGCAAGGAAAGAAAGAAATACGGCCTCAAAAAGGCCCGCCGCGCTCCTCAGTTCTCGAAGAGATGATCGCAGCCGACATATACCGTGTTTTTGGGCGCCGCGCACAAGTTGCGCGGCGCTTTGAATAGGGGACGCCGCACGCGGCGTCAGCGGTGTTTTTTGTCGATGCCGCGCGCGATGTGTTCGTGCCGTTCGAGCAGGCGCAGGCAGCGCGCCGCTCGCTGTTCGGGCGTAAACATGCCCGCCTGCGGCGGAGGCGGCGGATCGTCTTGCGGGGCGCGCTCTTCTTCGTGCGCCGCTGCGCCGGCGAGCGCGGACAGCAGGTTGAATATCCCGAATTTTTCCATAAGGGCCTCCTTGGAGAAGTTCGTATGCCGCCGCGGCGCGCAGGGCGCCCGTTTTTTAGTCCGTGCGGCATAAAAAGGGGTGCGGACGGCAAATTTTCACCGTAATTTAATATGTTTTGTTTGCTTAAACGGCCGTTTTGTTGTATAATGAAAAAGGTTCGTGTACAGAGCGGCCGCCGGCGGCGATCTGCGTGCCATGCGCGCGGAGCTTTGCGGCCCGCCGAAGATAAGGCTTAAAAAAGGAGTCGTTTCTTTTATGCTGAAAAAAGGCAAAAAAATTTTGGCGGCGCTTTTGGCGCTCGCCCTGTCCGCGTCGCTGTTTGCGGCGTGCGGCAAGGACTTTACGTCCGAACCGCTGCCCGGCGATACCGCGGGCGAGGTAGTCTCCAACGGCGGGTTCGTCGTGGAAAAGGGGAATTATATCTATTTCATCAACGGCGTCGAAGAATACACCGCGGACAATACCTACGGCACGCCCGTCAAGGGTTCGCTGATGCGCATCGCCAAGTCCGACCTGGATGCGGGCGACTACGGCGCGGCGGAGACGGTCGTGCCCGTCCTGTTCGTCTCGCAGGATCTCACTTCCGGCTTTTATATTTACGGCGACCGCGTCTATTACGCGACGCCGACCACCGCCAGAAATCCGGACGGCGATATCGAAAATTCCTATATCGACTTCAAAAGTTCCGCGCTGGACGGCTCTTCCACGATGGGGGGCTACTATGTGCGCATGAGCGACAACGCGACGGTGTTCCGCTATGTCGCGGACGAGGACGGCAACGTATATCTTTTGTATGTGGACAGCGCCAATGCCCGTATCCGCTCGTATAATACGCAGACGGGCGACGATACCGTCCTGGTCGCCGGGTATCAGGATTACGTGCTCAATACGGACGATCTGACCGATCCAGAAGTGTACTACACGATGTCCGTGGTGCGCAATTACGGGTACAGCGAATCCGCGCCCTCTTCCGAGCCTTATCAGCAAGTTTACAAAGTGAGCGCCTTTCAGACGGAAAGCCCGTACGAGATGGATCTCTCCGCGGATTACACCGACAAAGAGACGGGCGAGGTGCTCGAATACGTCAACCTCGGCACCCTCGTGCTGGACGGCATCGGCCGCAAGAACCAGCCCACGCCCTTCAATCACGATATCGAAGGGGGAGACACTTCCGTCTCCTATTATGCGGGCAGCGAAGGGGTCACCTATACCCTCTTAAAATATTCCAACGGCGGCCTGTATTATACCAACAGCGAACTTTCTTCTTCCTCCTTCCTCTATTATCTGCCGGCGGAGGGATTGGACGCGGCGCTCGAGGGGGGCACATGGAACTCCGTCACGGGCAACGCCAACAATCTGCCGGGGGCGCAGGGCGACATCAACGTGCGCATCGCCATCGGCACGGAGAAGGCGGGCGAGGCTGCCCTCTTCTTCGAAAGGGAAGGGGAACAGTATTATATTTATGCGGACGGCACGTCCATTGTGCGCGTGCGTGCGGACGGTGCGGCGGCCTCCTTCGTGGGCGAGCGGGTGACCGTGGCGCGCGGCCTCTCTTCGACGGACGGCAGCTCCGCGACCGTCACCCTGCTGTATATCGACGGCGACTTCCTGTATTTTACCCTGGGCGACGGCGGGATCTACCGCATCAACTGCATGGGCAGCCGCAACGATTACAACAACCTCGGCAAGACGCAGGAGTATAAAGCGACGCGCTACCTCGACCTCGCTTACGATTCGAGCTGGTACGTGCCCGAGATCGCGGGCGGCTTCCTCTTCTTCGCCAACGCGGGCGACTATGCGGAAAACTACGTGTTCGCGATGCCGAATCCCGCGACCAACGAGGCCTTGCAGGCGATCAACGACAAGTATGAGGACGTGCAGGAAGTGCTCGACGAGATCTCCGGGACGTATGCGGATGCAGGCAGCGCCGCGCAGTATTACTATTACACGGGGGACGCCGAGATCCTTGCGGACGAGGCATACGCGGAGAGTTACAGCGACGAAGAGAAGGCGGTGTTCGAAGCGTTTGTCGGCTGCATTGAGTATAAGGACAGCTACGGCGTGAGCGCCTTTGACGCCTCCGTGCTGACGGACGGCACGGCGAAATGGAACGTGCGCAGCTATTTCTTCGGCGCGCTCGGCAAAATGTCGGACGAGGATGCGGAGTCGATCGCGGACAACCTGAAGGGCGATCTGCTCATCGAAGAGGACGCTTAAAACCGATATAAGGGCATAAAAGTGCGGGGCGGCAGGACGGCCGCCCCGTCGTTTTTTTAAGTTTTGCCCCGGTCTTGCGGAAAAAGGGGCAAAAAAATCAAAAAATAGTGAAAAAATCCTTTACAAACAGGAAAAAACTCTGTATAATCTATCGATGAAAAAAAGGGCGGTGCGCCGTATTTTTTCCGGAAAATGCACATAGTATCTGCCGATGCAATAGTATTGTAGTGTACCGGGATAGGGAGGATTTCCTGACATGACCAAATATGTAAAGTGCCCCAGATGCGACCTGAATTATATCGACCCCGAAAAACAGCAGTATTGTGACGTCTGCCTTGCGGAAATGCAGGGGGAAAAGCTCAAATTTGCCGATCTCGACGAAGAAGAGGATCTGGAAAAGACGGAACTTTGCCCCGTTTGCGGCGTCAATTATATGCGCTTCGGCGAAAAGATGTGCGACGAGTGCAAAAAGAACAGCGAGTACGAAGAGGACGCCGACATCGACCCCGACAAGGACGAAGAGTGGCGCAACTACCTCGACGAAGACGCGGACACCCTCGACGAGGATGAACCGCCCATCGACATCGGCGAGGATTTTGACGATTTTGACGACGATTTTGAAGACGATGAATACGAGGAAGAAGGTTCCTCCGACGAGGACGACCTCGATCTGGACGGCGAGATCGGCGACTATGACGACGAGGACGAAGACGAGGACGAAGAGGACGAGGACGACGATTTTTGATTCGTACAGGGGTAAAAAGAGAGCGGGAGCCGCGGCTCCCGCTCTCTTTGTCTATGCTTTTTTGCGCTCCTTCACCTTGACGCTGCCGCACAGCACTTCGGCATAGGCGTATGAAGTCTTGCCGCGGTAATTTTCGTCGTCCGGCTGCACGGTGAACAGGGAGGGATAGATGCCGGAAAGTTTTCCCGTAAAGCTGACGATCTTGTTCCTGCCCAGATTCACGCGCACGGCGACGTCCTTTTTGTAAAAATTGCGGATCTCTCGTTTGATGTTCTGTATATTTTGCGTCGGCTTGATCATGCCCGTATTTTTCCCCTCCGCGGAAAAAAATATACCTTTTCCGCAAAAGGCGACCTTTTTCGCGGGCATACCCTTCCGTTTTGCGGCATACAATAGGGAGAGAACAACAGGGGAGGGCTTGCTTTATGGCAGTTTCCGGAAAATACCAAAAATATACCTATGCGGCGGAGGGGGAGCGGCTGTCGGCGCAGTCCATCGTCGAATGCCGCATGAACGACTGGGCAGAAAACAGGGTGCTCGCCGTCAGCGCCCGCGCCGTCTGCGGCGGGGCGGAGGCTCTCTCCGGCGAAGTGCGCTACGGGGGCAGGCTGTATTTTACCGTCGTCGCCGCCACGCCGGACGGGAGCGTGATCGGCGGAGAGCGCGGCGCCGAATTCAGCCACCGCGCCGAATGGGGCAGGGCGGCCCCCGCCTGCGCGGCGGACGCGTCCGTGCGCGTGGAAAAGATCGAGCTCCGCCGCGACGGCAGAGCGCTCGTCCTCTCCGCCATCCTCTCCGCCGAACTCACCCTCTATGCCCCTGCGGAAGTTTCCTGCCTCACGGGCGGGGAAGGGGTGGCGTGCAAGGACGCGTCCGTGCGCCTCGTGCAGGTGTTTGCCTGCCGCGGCGAGGCGGAAGCGGAGGAAGAATTTGACACCGATTACGTCGGAGACGTGCTTGCCCACAGCGAAAACGTGTTCGTCTCGCGGGTGACGGCGTCGGCGGGCGCGCTCGAGGTCTCGGGGGAGATCAATCTCGGTCTCCTCGCCAAAAAGGAAGGGGAAAGCGACGCCGTCTCCTTCGAGCGGCTGATCCCTTTTCATGCGGAGATCCCCTGCGAAGAGGCGGCTGCGGGCTGCGGCGCCTCGGCGGAGGCGATCGTGCGCTCGGTGGAGATCTCCGCCTCCTGCGAGGAGGATAAGGCGCGCTGCCGCATCGCCGCTTCCTTCACCCTCGACATCCGCGGCAGGGTCTACCGCGGGGAGAACGTACACATGAGCGAGGACGCTTTCTGCCCGGGGTACGCATGTTCCCTCGAGCGGACGGAGATCTCCGCCTGCGAGCCGACTGCCGCCTTCACCGCTTCCGAGCGCATCGCGGGCACGGCGGCGATCTCGGAAAAGGTGGATTTTGCCTGCGCCCTGCAGGCGGTCGCCTTTTCTTCCTGCCGCGCCGCGGCGCAGGCGGAGGACGGGCAGGTGACGGTGGAGGGCGTCGTCTCCGCTTATGTGCTCATGAAGGACGGCGAAGGCCGCCCCGCAAGCACCCAGATCGATCTGCCCTTTGCCTTTCCCGTCCGCTGTGACCGCGCCCGCCAAGGACAGGCGGCGCGCGTCTCCGTTTTGCCTTGCGGCGTCGCCGTGCGGCAGAAAAAGGAGGGAGAATTGGAGGCGGAGTGTGCCCTCAAGCTCTATTGCACCCTGTATTCGTGCGCGCGTTCCTCCGTCGTCACGGGGGTCGAGGCGGGGGAAGCGCAGGCCGCCTGCGACGCGGCGGTCAGCGTATACGTCCCCTGCGCGGGCGACGGGCTGTGGGATATCGCCAAAAAGCTGGGCGCTCCGCCCGAGGAGGTGCGCCGCACAAATCCCTCCCTCGAATTTCCCCTCTGCGGCAAAGAGCGCATCGTCGTCTACCGCAGACGGCAGGCATGACGGTTTGTGCGCAAAAAAGAAGGCACGGGCGCCCGCTTTGCGGGCGCCCGCGCTTGTCTGTTCACCCTTTCTTTGTCTGCCGCTTGCTTTTCGCAAGGGAACATGATATAATAAGGGCAAAAGGGAACAGGAGGGAACTTTGCATGGAAGAAGTGCAGGCGTCCGCGGCGCAGCCCGTGCAGGAGCAGCCGGAGGAGATCCTTTTTCGCTCGCAGACGCCGCTCGGAGAACGGGAGGCATATGCGCTTGCGGATTACACGTCCCGCAAGATGCTGCCCGCCTTTTGTATCGCCATGCTCGCGTGCTTTGCCGTCCTTGCCGTCCTCGGCTTTTTGGACGGGGAGATCGTGTATGCCGTCACGCTGCTCGTCGTCGGGGCAGTCACCGTCGTCGGGCTCGCCGTCGCGCTGCCGCGCATCCTCCGCCGCAATACGCTGAAAAATCTGCTGTACCGCGGCGCGGTCAACACCGTCACCGCGACGAAGGAGCAGATCGCAAGCGTGACGGAATACAACGGAGAAGTTGTCTCTTCCGTTCGTTTTCCGGTCTCTTCGATCACAAAGGTCACGGCATACCGGGGGATGCTGCTCGTGTTCGTCAACAGATCGCAGGCGCTGATCGTGGGGCAGGATGCCTTTACGGTCGGCTCGGCGCGCGGTTTTTGCGATCTTTGCGCCGCGCACGGCATCAAGACGGACGCAAAAAAGCTCCCGCGGTAGGGGGGCGCGGAGATCGCCGTGTTTGCAAAAAAGATCAAAAGTTACGCCAAGGTCAACCTCTTTTTGGAGGTCACGGGCGCTGCGGGCGGGTATCATTCGATCGACAGCGTCGCCGCGGGCATCAACGTATACGATACCGTCTGCGCCAAGCCCCGCGCGGACAGGCTGATCAAAGTTTACATGCACGGGCTCGGCAGCGAAAACATCCCGCCCGAACGCAACAACGCGGTCAGGGCGGGGGAAGCGTTCGTCGCCGCCTTCGACACAAAGGGCGCCGACATCGAGATCTATAAGGATATCCCCCTCGCGGCGGGGCTGGGCGGCTCGTCCGCGGACGCGGCGGGGGTGCTGCGTGCGCTCGCCGCCGTATACAAAATGACGGACGGCGGGGCGCTCGGCGCGCTCGCCGAAACGCTGGGCAGCGATACCCGCTATATGCTGACGGGCGGCTTTGCCCGCCTGGAGGGCAGGGGAGAGCGCGTGACCCCGCTTTCCTGTCCGCGGCGGCTGGACATGCTCCTCTTTTTGCCGGACGCGGGCGTCTCCGCGGGGGAATGTTATGCGGAATATGACCGCGTTCCCTCTCCCGCGCGGGAGAGCGCGGGGATGCTGCGCGCCCTCGCGGCGGGCGATCTTGCGGGCATCGCGCAAAACGTCTACAACGCGCTCGGCGCGCCTGCCGCAAGGCTGTGCCCCGAAGCGGGCGAGGCGCTGCGGGCGGCGGCTTCCTTTTCCCCCGCCGCGTACGCGGTCAGCGGTTCGGGCAGCGCGGTATTCGCCCTGTTCGAAAGCGAGGCGCTCTGCCATTGGGCAAAAAGCCGGTATAAAGGAAAAATGCGCACGCGCATCGTGCATACGGTGACGCCCGCGCCGCCCCGTGCGGCGCGGTGGGCAAGCCCCTTCGCCCTGACGGAAGAGGAGCAGGCCTTCAATAAGACGGATCGCAAGGAGTGATACGATCATGGAAGAAAGAAATCTCGAATTGGATGACGACGGCAGGATCAAACTGAAAAAGACGGGCGAAGCGCTCGCCTCCGCGGAGGAAGCGGAGGGGGACGAACTCCTCATCGAGGTGCCCGACTTCGAAGAATTCCGCGGCGAGGACGGCAAGGTCGGCCTCTCCGACGAGGAACTCGCCGCCAAGGCGAAGGAGCGGGAAGAGCGCGCCGCCGCCAAAAAGGCGCGCGCCGCCGCCCTGCTTGCCGAAGCGGACGGGCTGTTCGACGCGGGCGACCTCTTGGGCGCGGGGGAAAAATATCTCGACAGCGCCGCGGAAGATCCTTCCCTGTGGAGGGCATGGTTCGGCGTCGTGCGCGTGCAGACGGAAGATCTGACCGACTTTCACGCCGTCTATGACTGCCAAAAGGCGTATGAACGCGCTTTCCGCCGCATGAGCGGGGAAGAGCGCGCCGCCCTTGCCGAAAGATACGTGCCTTCTTTGGAGGGCATGATCGCCGAAAACGAAAAGGAGATCGAAAAACTGACCGCCGAGGACGAGGCGGCGCGCGCCGCGTCGCGCGGGGAAAAGCAGGCCGCATATAAAAAGGGCGGCGTCCGCTTTGCCCTCTTTGCCGCACTGTTTGTCCTGTTCGCCGCGGCGGGCGGGGCGCTGTCCGCCTTTATCCGCTCGGTACCGGGCAACCAGATCCTCATCCCCGCCGTGCTCTGCATCGCGGCGGCCGTCGTGCTCCTCTTTGTGACGGCGTGGGCGGCGAAAGGCTTTTTTGCGGCGAAGAGCGCATACGGCGCGGCGCTGCGCCCCGGATCGAGCGCGGCGGGCAAAAAAGCGGCGGAGCTGCGGGAATACGACGAGCTGATCGCCTCGGTCATCGACGATCTCCGCGCGGAGAAAAAATGAGGGAGGTGCCGTTTTCGGCGCAGAACGAAGATGTCGTTTCTCAAAAAATGCAACGAAAAGTTCCCTCTCCTGATGGAGATCGTGCGCTTTTGTATCGTGGGCGGGCTGGCGACTTTGGTGGATATGGCGGTGATGGGCGCCGTCTTATACCTGTTCGACCCTTCGCTGTATCCGCACTTTTACAACGTGTGGTACGGCGGCGGAGAGCCGTCCACCCTCGCCACGGTCATCGGTACGGGCACGGGCTTTTTGCTGGGGCTGTTCGTCAATTACTTTTTGTCCGTGCTGTTCGTGTTCACGGAAAAGGGCAAAAGCAAGAGCGTGTTCGGCTTTGCCGTCTTCGCCGTCCTGTCCGCCATCGGGTTGGGCATCCACCTTGTCGGCATGTATGTGGGGTACGACCTGCTGCACATCAACGAATGGATCGTCAAGGTCGTCCTCACCGCCGTGGTCATGGTCTATAACTACGTTTCCAAAAAACTGCTCTTATTCAAAAAGGAAAAAGGGGGAAGGGAAGCGCCCGCTGCCGAGGCGGCGCCCGTTCCCCGCACCCTGCAAGGAGGAAGCATGAAAAAGCTGAGCGTCATCGTCCCTTGTTATAACGAGGAAGCGGTTTTGCCCGTCTTTTACGAAAGGGCGGTGCCCGTCCTCGAAAAGCTGCGGGGCGGTTCGTACGGGTTCGAACTCATCTTCGTCAACGACGGCAGCCGCGACCGCACGGAGGAGATCTTAAAGGGGTTCGCCGCCAAGGACAAGCGGGTCAAGGTGCTCTCCTTTTCCCGCAATTTCGGGCAGCAGGCGGCGATCTTGTGCGGGTTCCGCCATGCGACGGGCGACTGCGCCGTCGAGCTGGACGCGGATCTGCAAGATCCCGTCGAAGTGTTGGAGGAGATGCTCGCAAAGTGGGAAGAGGGCTTTGACGTGGTGCACGGCAGGCGCCGTTCCCGCAAGGGGGAAAGTTTTTTCAAAAAATTCACCGCAAAGACGTACTATCGCTTTTTGCACGGCATCACGGGCATCCGCATCCCCCGCAACACGGGCGACTTCAAACTGCTCGACAGGAGGGTCTTAGACGTCCTCTGCGCCCTGCCCGAACACGGAAAGTACCTGCGCGGGTTAGAGTCGTGGGTCGGATTCCGGCAGACGTTCGTCGATTTTGACCGCAGCGAGCGCGCCGCCGGGGAGACGAAGTATACCCTCAAAAAGATGGTGCGCCTCGCGCAGAGCGGCATCGTCTCCAATTCCGCATGGCCGCTGACCCTCTCCTTCAAATTCGGCGCGGCGTTGGGCGTCGCTTCCGTGCTCTGCTTTATTACCTTTATCGTGCTCGTCTGCTGCGGCGTTTCCCTGCCCTTTGCGGCGTGGCTCTTTCCCGCGCTCGCTCTCTGCACGGCGGCGCTGTGCGTCTTTAACGCGCTGACCAACCTGTATCTGAGCCGCGTCTATGACGAAGTGAAAAACCGCCCCGAATACATCGTCGCGGAAAAGATCAATATCGACGAATGAGGTGGCGGCGATGGGCTTTTTAAAAAAGTGCGATCAAATGAAAAACGGCAAACTTGTCGCCGTATTTTTGGGGAGCGCGGCTGCCGTGCTCCTCCTTTTGCTTATCCCCTTTCTTGTGCGGGGCAACCACCTGATCTGGGTCGCCCAAGCGGGCGACGGCGCCAAGCAGGGGGTGACTTTTTTGGAATATCTCCGCCGCACCGGCTGGTTCAAAGCGATCGGCTCGTATGATTTTTATTTGGGGCTCGGCGCGGATTTTTTGACGAGCATGAGCTTTTTTTCTCTCTTCGATCCTTTCGTCGCGCTCGTGTTTGTTTTGCCCTTTGACGTCGTATGGGTGTACGACATCATCATGGTGCTCAAATTTTTTGCGGCGGGGGGCGCGATGCTGGCGTATCTGCGCTTTCGCGGGGTGCGGGGCGGGTATGCCGTCCTCTTCTCCCTCCTGTATATGCTGTGCGGCTTTATCGTCTTTACCTTCGTGCGTCACCTCAATCTCACGTCGGGCGCCATTTATCTGCCGCTCATGATCTTGGGGCTGGAACAGGTCTACCACAAAAAGACGCCCTTCGTCTTTTTGGGCTTTTCCTCTCTGTGCCTGCTCAATTCCTTTTACATGTTTTTCTTCAACTCGGTGTTCGTGGTGATGTACGCCCTTGTATACCACGCCGACGCCTGCAGGACGGAGGGGAGGGGATATTGGAGGACGTTCGTGCCCTCCCTCTGGCGGGCGGCGGCGGTCTATCTTTCCGCCGTCGCGCTGGCGGGCTTCATGCTCCTGCCCAACGCCTACGCCTATCTGCATGCCGCGCGGGCGTCTTCGAAGGGCCTGCGCTGGTTCGACCTGAAGAACATCGTGCTCGAGCTCGTCTCGTTCGCCGCGCCCACGGTGGGCACCAATTACAGCACGGTGATGATGAACTTGTTTTCCCTCGTGCTCGCCGTCTCCGCCTTTTTGTTTGCTTCCCGCAGGACGTTCGTTTACCGCGTCCTGACCGCCGTGTTGGCGGTCGGCTTCTTCGTCCCGCTGTTCGGCTACATGATGAACATCTTCAACTACAGCAACAACCGCTGGTCGTATCTCCTGTCTTTCTGCGTCTTTTCCATGCTGGGCTTGCAGTCGGAGGAATGGGAGGGGAAAAGCTTTTCCGTCCCTCAGCGCCGCAAGATCGCCAAAGTGCTGTGCGTCTATCTGGGGCTGATCGCCCTGTTCGGCGGCGCCTTCGGCATCAAGGCGTGCGCGCAGAGCGCCCTCTCTTCGGGAGCGAAAGGGGCGCTCATCGCCCTCCTGTGCGCCGCCGTGGCGGCGGTGCTCGGCATTGTCGTATGGGCGTTTTTGCCGAGATCTTTTCTCGCGGACAAGGGGACGGGGGAAGGAGCGGCGCCCCCCAAAATCTTAGACAACCGCGCGGCGCGCGCCCTCTCCTCCCCCTCGCGGCTCGCCGTGCTGGCAGTCCCCCTCGCGGCGGCGCTCGCGTTCTGCTATTATATCGGTTATTCCGTTCAGCACGGCGGGGAAGCGGTCTACCGCTCCCTGTATTCGGCGGACGAGGCATATGTCGCCGATCGCAACCGGACGGAGTTCTTCCGCACCGACGTGCAGGCTGCCGACACCTGGTGGGGCAGCTTTACCAACCGCAGCGTCAACAACGGGTATATGGGTACGGTGCTGTACAATTCCATGGGCGCCGAACCCGTCTACGCGTTCCTGACGGAAAATCAGGTGTATGATCCGCAGCGCAACCTCGGCATGAGCGGGCTGGACGACCGCCCCGCCCTGCAGAGCCTCTTGTCCGTGCGCTATTATTACGGGCAGGGGGGATGTTACGGCTTTTCCCCCGTGGAAGGGCGGGATGCCCTCTATGAAAACGGGTATTACGTTCCCTTCGGCTTCGTGTACGAAGATACCGTTTCGAGGGCGTATTATGACTCGTTGGATCCGCTCCTGCGCCAATACGCGATGCTGTCGGCGATGGTCGTCGAGGACGCCGGCACGCTGCAGAGCGTCCCTATGGGGGATCTCTCGCCCCTTTCCGCCTCGTTTTCGGCGGGCGGCGGCGCAAACTTCACCCTCGCCGGGGACGCCCCGGTCGAGATCGCCCTCTCCGGATGTGCCGGAAAGGAGGTATATATCCGGTTCAACGACGCGGCGCAGGTACGCGAAAAGACGGAATTCCGCGTCACGGGCAACGGCAAAACGCGCACCGTCGAGTTTACCGAATACGGCAGCAACATGTACAGCGCCGACCGCGACACCTGTATCAGCCTCGGCGTCGTCCGAGAGGATACGCTGACCGTCACGCTCTCTCTCGTCAAGGGCAGAAAGATCTCCTTTTCCTCGGTAGAGGCGCTCGGCTACGACGTCGCCGATTATACTGAGGCGGCGGAAAAATTACAGGGCGCCGCGCATTTGCAGAATGTCGAACGGGGCAAAAATTTTGTTTCCGGCGACGTCTCTCTCGATGCGCCCGGCTGGATGTTCTTTTCTCTCCCTTATGACAGCGGCTGGTCTGTCACGGTGGACGGAGAGGAGGGGGCGCTGCTGCGCGCCAATTCCGGCTTCATGGCGGTCGAACTGGCGGCAGGGGAACACGACATCCTGCTGACATATAAGACGCCGTGGCTCGCGGAAGGGATCGTCCTGTCCTTTGCGGGGCTCGCCTTGACGGCGGGCTGGACGGCGGCGTGGATCGTCGGCCGCGTCCGCGCCCGCCGCGCGGAAGCGGCGCAAAACGAAGGCAAATAAAGGGGAACGGCGCGCCCGCGGGCGCGCCGTTTTTATAAAATTCCCGCGGGAAATTTTTATAAATCCTTGCATTGCCGTCAAAAAGATGTTAATATATTGGTGCGGGCGGTTTTTTTGGCGTTCTCTTTGATCAAAAGTCACAAACTTCGTTCGCGGCGATAAATTTTAAGATTTTTCGGAAAATCGTTTGCAGCGGTTGACAATCGGCGCCTTTATTTGATAAAATTTTATCGATAAAAAGATATCAATATTTTTTTATCGATTGAGTCGGGCAAGCGGAGCATGGGAAACAGTAAAGAGATCACAAACGTCTCCAAGGCGACCATAGGCAGGATGCCGGCATACCTGCGTTACTTGAAGGAAAAGGAGAAGGCGGGGGAGCGCACCATCTCTTCCACCGCCATCGCCGAGGACTTAAAGCTCAACGCCGTGCAGGTGCGCAAGGATCTTGCCGTCATCAGTTCGGTCGCGGGCAAGCCGAAACTGGGATTCGAGATCGCTGAACTCATCGCCGACATCAACCGTTTTTTGGGTTACGACAACGTGACCGACGCGGTGCTGGTCGGCGCGGGCGGATTGGGGCGCGCACTGGCGGGCTACGGAGGCTTCCGCAATTACGGGCTGAACATCGTCGCCGCTTTCGACGCCGACCCTAAACTCATCGGCACCAAGATCAACGGCGTGCCCGTGTTCGACGCCGCGGAGATCGCGCCGCTCGTGCGGCGGCTGAACGTGCTCATCGGGATCATCGCCGTGCCGAAAAACGCCGCCGGGCAGGTGGCGGACGCGCTCGTCGCGGGCGGGGTGCGGGCGATCTGGAACTTCGCTTCGGCGAATCTCAGCCTGCCGGAAAACATTGCCGTAAAAAACGAGGACATGGCGGCGTCGCTCGCGATCCTGTCCAAACGCCTCGCGGAAATTTTATACAACGAGAAATAAATCATATAAGGAGAGGTCTCATGGAGAACGAAAAAATCGTCGACTCGGTCGAAGCCTTGATGGCCAAGATCGAACAGGTCAGGAAAGCGCAGGAGATCTTTGCGACCTACAGCCAGGAGCAGGTGGATAAGATCTTCGCCGCGGCGGCGCTCGCCGCCAACAGCCAGCGCATCCCGCTCGCCAAAATGGCGGTCGCGGAGACGGGCATGGGCATCGTGGAGGACAAGGTCATCAAAAACCACTATGCCGCCGAGTATATCTACAATACGTATAAGCACACCAAGACGGTGGGCGTGATCGAAGAGGACGCCTCCTTCGGCGTCAAAAAGATCGCGGAACCGATCGGCGTCGTCGCGGCGGTCATCCCGACCACCAACCCGACCTCCACGGCGATCTTCAAGACCCTCGTCTGCCTGAAAACGCGCAACGGCATCATCATTTCGCCCCATCCGCGCGCCAAGGGCTGCACCATCGCGGCGGCGAAAGTCGTGCTGGACGCGGCGGTCAAGGCGGGTGCTCCCGAGGGCATTATCGGCTGGATCGATGTGCCTTCCCTCGACATGACGACCACCCTTATGAAGACGGCGGACATCATCCTCGCCACGGGCGGCCCCGGCATGGTCAGAAGCGCGTACAGCTCCGGCAAACCTGCGCTCGGCGTCGGCGCGGGCAACACCCCCGCCATCATCGACGAGACGGCAAACGTCACCGTCGCGGTCAATTCCATCATCCATTCCAAGACCTTCGACAACGGCCTCATCTGCGCATCCGAGCAGTCCGTTATCGCCGAGGACGCCGTGTATGACGCGGTCAAGGCGGAGTTCGTCAAGCGCGGCTGCCATATCCTCAGCGATGAGGAAAAGGACAAGGTGCGCGGCACCATGATCATCAACGGCTCGCTCAACGCCAAGATCGTCGGCCAGCGCGCCCCCAGGATCGCCGAGATCTGCGGTTTTACCGTGCCCGATACGACAAAGATCCTCATCGGCGAAGTGGAGAGCGTCTCCCTCGAAGAGGCGTTCGCGCACGAAAAACTTTCTCCCGTGCTCGCCCTCTATCGCGCCAAGGACTTTGACGACGCGGTCGCCAAGGCGGAAAGGCTGATCGCGGACGGCGGATACGGCCACACCGCGTCCCTGCACATCGACACGGTGCGCGGCAAAGAGAAGATCGCCAAGTGGCAGGAAGCGATGAAGACCTGCCGCATGATCATCAATATGCCCTCCTCGCAGGGCGCCATCGGCGATATCTACAACTTCAAGCTGACCCCTTCGCTCACCCTCGGCTGCGGTACCTGGGGCGGAAACTCCGTTTCCGAAAACGTCGGCGTAAAGCACCTTTTGAATATCAAGACTTTAGCGGAGAGGAAAGAAAATATGCTTTGGCTCAGATTGCCCGAAAAAGTTTATCACAAGAGGGGCTGCCTGCCCGTCGCGCTCGACGAACTGAAAAACGTCATGGAAAAAAAGAGGGCGTTCATCGTTACCGACGAATTCCTCTACAAAAACAATTATATCAAGCCCATCACCGATAAATTGGACGAAATGGGCATCCGTTACACCTGCTTCTACAACGTGGCGCCCGATCCCAACCTCGCCTGCGCGAAAGAGGGCGCCAGGCTGATGACCGACTTCCAGCCGGACGTGATCATCGCCCTCGGCGGCGGCTCCGCGATGGACGCCGGCAAGATCATGTGGGTGCTCTACGAACATCCCGAAGTGGATTTCCTCGACATGGCGATGCGCTTCATGGATATCCGCAAGAGGGTGTACACCTTCCCCAAGATGGGAGAAAAGGCGTACTTCATCGCCATCCCGACCTCGGCGGGCACCGGCTCGGAGGTCACGCCGTTCGCCGTCATCACGGACGAGACGACGGGCATCAAATATCCGCTCGCGGACTATGAACTGCTGCCGAAGATGGCGATCGTCGACGCAGACTTCATGATGACGATGCCGAGGGGCCTCACCGCCGCGACGGGCATCGACGCCATGACCCACGCGCTCGAAGCGTATGCTTCCATCATGGCGACGCCGTATACCGACGGGCAGGCGCTGGTCGCGCTCAAACTCATCTTCGAGTATCTGCCCCGCTCCTTTGAGAACGGCGCCAACGATCCCGAAGCGCGCGAAAAGATGGCGGACGCCTCCTGCATGGCGGGCATCGCCTTTGCGAACGCCTTCCTCGGCGTGTGCCATTCGATGGCGCACAAGCTGGGCGCCTTCCATCACATCGCGCACGGTATCGCCAACGCGCTGATGATCAGCGAAGTCATCCGCTTCAACAGCGCGGAGTGCCCCACAAAGATGGGCACCTTCCCGCAGTATGCATATCCCAACGCCAAGCGCAGGTATGCGGAGATCGCCGAATTCCTCGGCCTCGGCGGCAGGGACGACGACGCAAAGGTGAAAAACCTCATCAAGGCGGTCGAAGAACTCAAAGCGAAGGTCGGCATCAAAAAGACGATCAAGGATTACGGCGTGGACGAGCAGAACTTCCTCGACAGGCTGGACGAGATGAGCGAACAGGCGTTCGACGACCAGTGCACGGGCGCGAACCCCCGCTATCCGCTTATTTCCGAGATCAAAGAGATGTATCTCAAGAGCTATTACGGTAAATAAGGAGGGGAATCACCATGGCAGAAATCATTCAGAAAACGGAAAAAAAGACCATTTACAGGGAAGGCAAAACGCTCGTCAAGCTGTTCAACAGCTCCTATCCGAAGTCGGACGTCCTCAACGAGGCGCTCAACACGGCGCGCGTCGAGGAGGGCACATCCCTGAATGTGCCCGCCGTGCATGAGGTCACCAAAGTCAACGGCGAGTGGGCGATCGTGCTCGATTTTGTCGAAGGCAAAACGTTGCAGCAGCTGATGGACGAAGACCCCGGCAAGTCGGGCGAATATCTCAACGAGTTCGTCGATTTGCAGGTAGAGGTGCTGTCGCAGAAGGTGCCCCTTCTGACCAAACTGAAGGACAAGATGCACCGCAAGATCAGCTCGACCAAGTTCGACAAGACCACCCGCTACGATCTGCACATCTTGCTCGATTCTCTGCCCCAGCACGACAAGCTGTGCCACGGAGACTTCAACCCCGGCAACATCATCGTCAGCCCGGACGGCAGAAAGTTCATCATCGACTGGGCGCACGCCACGCAGGGCAACGCCCGCTGCGACGCGGCGCGCACCTATCTCCTCTTTAAGCTGGATAAAAAGGACGACCTCGCCGAAGAATATCTCAAACTCTTTTGCGAAAAGACGGGGATCGCCAAACAGCTCGTGCAGAAGGCGCTTCCCATCGTCGCCGCCAGCCAGACGACCAAAGCCGTCCCCGAAGAGCAGGAATTCCTCGCCAAGTGGGTCAACGTGGTGGATTACGAATAAGCCTGTCCGAAAACGTCATAAAAGCGCCGCAGCCGCGGCGCTTTTTTCATGCCTCTTTTCTCCGCTTTTAGCGTGCGGGCGCGGCGGAAAAAGACAGAGCGGCTGCAAAAGGAAGATCCCTTTGCAGCCGCTCCGTTATAAAAAGTAAGAAGAGTGTCGCTTTTTACTTTGCCGCGGCGACGGCGCTTTCCGCATAGCGGGCGATCTCGCCGGCGCCCGCAAATTTTTGCGTGCCGCCCGCGCCCGTCACGATGAGGGTGGGCGCCTGGCGGATGCCGAATTTTTCGCACAGCTGCACGTTTTCTTCGGCGGAAATTTTACTGTACGTCACGCCGTTTTTTTGCAAAATTGCTTCCGCAGCCTTGCAGTTGGGGCATGTCTTGGTCGTAAACAGCAGCGCCTTGTCTCCCTCTGTTTTGCGCTCTGCGCGCACGCGCGGCGCGTCGGTGTCGCGGCAGTCCGCGTGCGAATGTTTGAGGACGGAACGGGAAACGTCGTATACCTTTCTGTCCTTAAATTCCTGTGCCTTGCCGTCGTTCCAGTTCTGCACGGGGCGGTAATACCCGGTGATGCGGCTGTACACTTCCGTTTTGGCGCCGCAGTGCGGGCAGGTAAATTGTTCGCCCGCAAGGTAGCCGTGCTCTTTGCAGATGGAATAGGTGGGGGAGAGGGTGTAATAAGGCAGCTTGTAGTTTTCCGCGATCTTTTTCACCAGCGCCGCCGCCGCCTTCCAGTCGGGCAGCTTTTCTCCGAGGAAGGTATGAAATACCGTGCCCGAGGTGTATAGCGTCTGCAATCCGTCCTGAATGTCGAGGGCGTCGAACACGTCCTCCGTGTAGCCGACGGGCAGGTGCGAGCTGTTCGTGTAATAGGGGGTGCCGTTCTCGTTCGCCGTGACGATGTCGGGGTACTGTTCCTTGTCGTGCTTGGCAAAGCGGTAGGCGGTGGACTCGGCGGGCGTCGCTTCGAGGTTGAACAGATCCCCGTATTTTTCCTGATAGTCGGAGAGCCGTTCGCGCATATGATTGAGCACCTTTTTGGTGAATTCCTGCGCCTCGCGGTGGGTCATGTCTTTGCGGATCCAACGGGCGTTGAGCGCCGCTTCGTTCATGCCGACGAGGCCGATGGTGGAAAAATGGTTGGCAAAGGTGCCGAGATAGCGCTTGGTGTACGGGTACAGCCCTTCGTTCAAAAGTTTGGTGATGACGGTGCGCTTGGTATTGAGGGAGCGCGCCGAGATATCCATCAGCCGGTCGAGGCGGCGCATAAAGTCCGCTTCGTCCTGCGCAAGATAGGCGATGCGCGGCATGTTGATGGTCACGACGCCGACCGAACCCGTCGATTCGCCGCTGCCGAAATAGCCGCCCGATTTTTTGCGCAGTTCGCGCAGGTCAAGGCGCAGTCGGCAGCACATGCTGCGGATATCGCTCGGCTCCATGTCCGAATTGATATAGTTGGAAAAATAGGGAGTGCCGTATTTGGAGGTCATTTCAAACAGCAGGCGGTTGTTCTCGGTATCCGACCAGTCGAAGTCGCGCGTGATCGAATAGGTGGGGATGGGGTATTGGAAGCCCCTGCCGTTGGCGTCCCCTTCGACCATGACTTCGATGAACGCCTTGTTGACCATGTCCATCTCTTTTTGGCAGTCTTTATACTTAAAATCCTGGTTTTTGCCGCCGACGATCGCGGGCAGCTCCGCCAGATCTTTCGGCACCACCCAGTCGAGGGTAATGTTGGAAAAAGGCGCCTGCGTGCCCCAGCGGGAAGGGGTGTTCACGCCGTAAATGAAAGATTCGACGCACTTTTTGACCTGATCGTAAGAGAGGCCGTCCGCCTTGACGAAGGGGGCAAGATAGGTATCGAAGGAGGAAAACGCCTGCGCGCCCGCCCATTCGTTCTGCATGATGCCGAGGAAGTTGACCATCTGATTGCAGAGGGTCGCCAAATGTTTGGCGGGGGCGGAAGTGATCTTGCCCGGGATGCCGCCCAGCCCTTCCTGGATGAGCTGCTTGAGCGACCAGCCCGCGCAATAGCCCGTCAGCATGGACAAGTCGTGGATATGGATGTCCGCGTTGCGGTGCGCTTTGGCGATCTCGTCGTCATAGATCTCCGACAGCCAGTAATTGGCGGTGATCGCGCCGCTGTTGGAGAGGATCAGCCCGCCCACGGAGTAGGTGACGGTGGAATTTTCTTTCACCCGCCAGTCGGTCGCCTTGACATAGCTGTCTACGAGGTTTTTGTAGTCGAGCATGGTCGACTTCATGTTGCGGATCTTTTCCCTTTGACGGCGGTAGAGGATATAGCACTTGGCGACGTCCGCATACCCCGCTTCCGAAAGGACGCGCTCTACGCTGTCTTGGATATCCTCGACGGCGATCTTGCCGTCTTTCACCTTTGGTTCAAAGTCCGCCGTCACTTTGAGGGCGAGCATGTCGATGACGCTCGGATGGTATTGCCTGCCCTGCGCCTCAAATGCCTTGGTGATCGCGTCGGCGATCTTCCTGATGTCGAATTCCGCGATCTTGCCGTCGCGCTTGATGACCCGGTACATCTCTCTCTCCTTTCCCCGAACAGGCTCATCTTTTGTTGCGGCCCTTCCTTGCTCGGTAGGGCTCTATTATACCACCGATCGTGTCGCTTGTCAATCGTCTGAGACAAGATATTGTGTAAAAAAATAAAAATTATCCACAATATCTTGTGTGTATTGTGGATAACCGTGTGGAAAACGGGGAGAGCGCGGGGCGCTTTGCCGCGCTTTTTATCCTTGCTCTCCGCGTATTTTTGTATTCGGTATAAAGGGCAGCAGTAGCCGTTTGTACGCTTCCAGCTCCTCGTCCGTAAAGGCGGTCAGCCCGCGGCAAAGGACGGTGTCCGAATCGCGGAAGTTCTGCAAAAAGTACGCTTTCGCCCCGCGCAGCCATTGCCCGATCTTGAGCATGTCTTCCGCTCGGTGCAATTCCTTGACCAACGTGGTGCGGAATTCGTATTCGCAGCCGCCCTCCAACAAAAAGGCGGCGCTCTTTTCGATCTTTTCCGTCGAGACCGGCGCGCCCGCCGTCTTTTCGTACCGCTCGGGAGAATTTTTGATATCCATCGCTACAAGATCGACGAGGCCTTCCCGGCAGAGGGGGAGCAGCCGCTCGGGGAAGGAGCCGTTGGTGTCCAGTTTTACGGCATAGCCGAGCGCTTTGATCTTGCCGAGAAAGCCGCCGATGTCCGCGTGGACGAGCGGTTCCCCGCCCGAGACGCACACCCCGTCCAAAAGCCCCTGCCTCTTGCGCAAAAAGGCGAAAAACGCTTCCTCCGTCACGTCCGAAAAGCTGCCGTCCAAAAGTTCGCCGTTCTGGCAGAAGGGACAGCGGAAATTGCACCCGCTCAAAAACACCGTACAGGCGACCTTGCCGGGGAAATCCAAGAGTGTGGTTTTTTGCAGGCCTGCGATCTTCATACGTTCACCTCTCCTTCTATTATAGCGCGCCGCGGCAAAAAAGGCAAACAAAAGAGGGAAAGATCGCGCGGCGGAAAAAGAGCGAAAAGGCGGAAAGTTCCGCGCGGCGGAGGGTGAAAGGATGTATGCTTTCCGCGTTTTTTGTCCATAAACGAGGGGCGGGTCAGCCGCGGGAGGTATTCCATGAAAAAGGTCTGCATAGTTTTTGCCGTATTCTTCATAATAATCGTGGCGGCGGCGGTATGTGCCCGCCCCGCCGCGGAAGAACAGGGCGCGTATCTGCGCCTGCACGTCCGCGCCCATTCCGATTCCGCCGCCGACCAGGCGGTCAAGTACGAGGTCAAAGAGGCGATCGTTTCCCTGCTGACCCCGCTCGCTGCGTCCGCGCGGAGCAAGGAAGAGGCGCTTTGCCTGCTCGAGGGGATGCTGCCCGCCGTCGAGGCGGCGGCGGAAGAGGCGCTCGCCGCCAAAGGTTTTTCTTACGGCGCGCGCGCCGAGGTGCGCAAGGAGGAATTCCCCACCCGCGTCTACGAGGAAGTCACCCTCGAAGCGGGCGTCTACGACGCGCTCATCGTCGAACTCGGTTCGGGCAGGGGCGCCAACTGGTGGTGCGTGCTCTATCCGCCCCTCTGTTTTGCGGGGCGGCCGGGGGAAAGCGTGCAATTCCGTTCCCGCATTTGGGAGATCATACAACAGTTTTTTTCGGACAGGGGGGACGGATCTTCTCTCTGTGCGAGATCGATGACAGGGAGGACAGAAAGAAAATGAAGAGGATCAAGGCAATCGCGTTGGCGCTGACGCTGCTCTGTGCGCTTTCGGGCGGGGCGCTCGCCCTGTACGGGATGCCCCCGCGGGAGGCGGCGGGCTTTGCCGCGGAGGCGGCCGTGCTCAGGCAGGGCAGCACGGGTAGCGAAGTCAGGACGGTGCAGACCAAACTCAAGCGCTGGGGATATTACAGCGGTGCGGTGGACGGCATTTACGGATCGCAGACCAAAAAGGCGGTCATCTATTTTCAAAAGAAGAACGGGCTCGCCGCGGACGGCATCGTGGGCAAAAATACCTATGCCGCCCTCGGCATGATGAACGAGGCGGGCGGTTCTTCCTCCGGCAATGCCGCGGGCACGAACGGCTATACGAGTTCGGAAGTGTATCTTTTGGCGCGCTGTATCTACGGGGAGGCGCGCGGAGAATGTTATGAAGGGCAGGTCGCCGTCGGCGCGGTCGTCCTGAACCGCGTCAAAAGCCCGTCTTTCCCCAACACCGTTTCGGGCGTCATTTATCAGAAGGGCGCGTTCACCGCGGTGGACGACGGGCAGATCAACCTCACCCCCAACCAGACGGCGATCAACGCCGCCAAGGACGCGATGAACGGCTGGGATCCGACGTACGGATGCCTCTATTATTACAACCCCGTCACGGCGACGAGCCAGTGGATCTTTTCGCGCGAGACGGTGACGACCATCGGCAAGCACGTCTTTGCCGTTTAAGGAGGGAAACATGGATAAAAACAGAGAAGAGATGCCGCGCGGGGCGGAGAAGGTGGAATCGATCTCCCGCGGGGACGAAAGGCAGGGCGGCGCGGCGGACGGCGGCGCAAAGGGGAAAGAACCCTCCGTCGAGGCGCGTATCGCCCGCGAAAACGCGCGCGCCGAAAAGCGGCTGCGCGCCGCCGAAGAAAAGCGCGCCGCCAAAGAGGAGCGCGCCCGCCGCCGGCAGGAAGGGCGGGAAGAAAAGGGCAAAAAACAGCACGCGCCCGGCTTCGGCGGCTGGCTGGCGGCGGTCATCGCCCTCAGCGTGACCGTGCTGGCGCTCGGCGCCGTCGTTACGGTGGGCTATTTCGACCTGACCGAGGCGAAGGCGGGCCTGTATAACGGCTACCGCAGTTCCCTGTACGAACTTGCCGAGCTCGTGGAAAATATGGACGTCAACCTGTCCAAAGCGCGCGTCGCTTCGGGCGGGTACGAGATGCAAAAATTGCTGACGGATGTGCTCGTGGAGAGCGAACTTGCCGAAAGCTGCCTCGAGTCGTTCCCTGCCGAGGCGCACCGCACCGAGCGGCTGGCGGCGTTTTTCAACCGTACGGGGGACTATGCCGAGCGGCTGCTGCACAAGCTGTCGCTGGGCGGAGAGATCACGGCGGAAGAGGAAGCGGTCATCTCGTATATGTACGAGACTGCGGATAAGATCAAATACGGTCTCGCCGAGATCATCGCGGAGGGGAAGGAAAAGAACATCGACGACGTGCTCAAAGAGGGCGGCATCGGCGACAAAATGGAGATCTTGGGCAAAAACACCGTCGAAACGCCCAAGATGATCTACGACGGGCCGTTTGCCGCTTCCGCGGCGGGAGGGACGTATAAGGCGCTGGAGGGGCTTTCTCCCATGAGCGAGGAAGAGATCGCCGAAAAGGCGCGCGGCATCTTTGCGCCGTACGGCGTAAAAGAGGTGGACGTGCTCGGAAAAACCGAACAAAAGGGGTTGACGGCATACGGCGTGCAGGCGTATACGGAGACGGGCGAGCGCTATTTTGCGCAGCTGAGCGAGCGGGGCGGAAAACTTCTCCTGCTCGACAGCCATAAAGACTGCGAGGACAAAAATTTTGACGCGGGCGCCTGTATCGGCATCGCGGAAAAATTCCTCGGCGGACTGGGGTATGCCGGGCTGGAGCCCGTCTGGGTCAGCGAGGCGGGGGTGCAGTGCGACATCAACTTCGCCTATGTGCAGCAGGGCGTCGTCTGTTACAACGACCTGATCAAGGTCAAGGTCTGTGAGGAGCGCGGCGTCGTCACGGGGCTGGAAGCGCGCGCCTATCTGATGAACCATACCGACCGCGACATTCCCGCGCCCGCCCTCGCGCAGTCTAAGATCGAGCGCGCGGCGGCATCCCGCATGCAGCTGCGCGGCGTGCGCCTTGCCCTCATCCCCGTCGAAGGGGAGGAGAGGCTCGCCTACGAGATCAACGGCACGCACGCGGGAAGCGAATATTTCGCCTATCTCGACGCGGCGACGGGGCGGATGGTGGAGCTGTTCACCGTCGTCGATTCGGCGATGGGCAGGGCGGTGATGTAAAAAAAACGGGGGAGCCGCCCCCGCCGCAAACGATACGGGCGCCCGCGCATGCGCGGGCGCCCGTGTTTTGGTGACGATCGTTTATTGCTGCTGCATCTCCGCCTGCCTTGCCTTGACGATCTTTTCCGATTCGGCGAACGGCACTTCGTCGTAGCGTTCGAGTTCGGCGACGAACCTGCCGCGGCCCTGCGTCATGGAGCGGAGGTCGGTGGCGTATTTTTGGATCTCCGCCTGCGGCGCTTCCGCGTTGACGACCTGCATATCTTCGATCATATCGATGCCGAGGATCCTGCCGCGGCGCTTGTTCATGTCTCCCATGATGTCGCCGAGATAAGATTCGGGAATGGCGATCTTCATCTTCATGATGGGCTCCAAAAGGACGGGGTTGGCGTTTTTCAGCCCCTCTTTGAAGGCGAGCGCCGCCGCCAGTTTGAACGCCATTTCCGAAGAGTCGACGTCGTGATAGCTCCCGTCATAGAGCACCGCGCGCAATCCCGTTACGGGATAGCCCGCCAAAACGCCGTGGGGCAGGCATTCGATCAGCCCCTTTTCGACGGCGGGGATATACTGTTTGGGCACCGAACCGCCCACGACCTCTTCGGCGAAGGCAAAATCTCCGTCGAACGGTTCAAAGCGCACTTTGCAGTGGCCGTACTGCCCGTGTCCGCCCGACTGTTTTTTGTGCTTGCCTTCCGCTTCGACCGTCTTGCGGATGGTCTCTTTATAGGCGATCTTGGGCGTTTTCAACAGGGCGGAGACATTGAATTTCGCCTTCAGTTTTTTGTTGATGACGTCGAGGTGCGTCTCGCCTTGCCCGCTGATGATCATCTCGCCCGTGTCCGCGTTTTTGCTGACCGCAAAGGCGTAATCTTCTTCGGCGAGGCGGTTCAGCCCCTGGAAGATCTTGTCCTCCTCTCCCTTTTTTTCGGCATAGATCGCCATGGAAAGGACGGGGCGGGGGAAGTGGATGGGGTCGAATTTCAGCTTGGCGCCCTCGTCGCACAGCGTGTCGCCCGTGTTGGTGGCGGCAAGTTTGCTGACCGCGCCGATGTCGCCCGCCGTCAGTTCGGGGACGGATTCCTGTTTTTTGCCCTTTAAAAGATAGATCTGGCTGATGCGTTCCGCCTTGCCCGTCGTCGCATTGTACACGGACGAGCCGGCTTTGAGCGAACCGCGGAATACTTTCATCACGTTCATCTTGCCCACAAACGGGTCGACGACCGTTTTGAATACCTGCGCGGCGAACGGTCCGTTCTCCGTACAGGTCACTTCGATCATCTCGTCCTTTTCCACGCCGGAAGCGAGCATCTCTCTGCGCTCTTCGGCGCTGGGCATATACTTGACGATCTCGTCCATCAGGTTGATGATGCCGCGGTTTTGCAGGGCAGAGCCCGCCATCACGGGGATGGTATTGACATTGTAGATGCCCTTGCGGATGCCGTGGATGATCTCCTCTTTGGAAAGGGAGCCCTCTTCAAAATATTTGTCGAGCAGCGCCTCGTCGTTTTCGGCGGCGGTCTCCGTCAGGCTCGCCTGCATTTCGGCGAGGGTGCCTTTGAGCTCTTCGGGGATGGGGATGGACTTTTTCTGCGCTTCGTCGGCAAAACGGTAGCACGTCTCCTTCAAAGCGTTCACATAGCCGACCATCTTGTTCCCTTCCATGATCGGGATCTGGATAGGCGCGATCTTGCCCGCGTATTTGGCGGTCAGCGCCGCCACCGTGCCTTTATAGTCGGCGTTTTCCTTGTCGACGCCGTTGATGAAGATGACCATGGGGATCTTTGCTTTCAGGCAGGTGTCGATGCTCTTTTCCGTGCCGACGGAAAGCGCGCCGGACGCGCCGGTGACGATCAGCGCGCCGCCGGCGGCGCGCAGCGCCTCGTTGCGTTCCCCTTCAAAGTCGTAAAAGCCGGGCACGTCCAAAAGGTTTAGTTTGACCCCGTCCCACATGGTATAGGCGAGGGAGAGGGAAATGGACATTTTGCGGGCGATCTCCTGCTCGTCGCAGTCGGTCACGGTGTTGCCGTCGGTCACTTTGCCGAGACGGTCGGTGGATTTTCCGTTAAACAGGATGGCTTCGCAGACGGATGTCTTGCCCTCGCCGCTGTGTCCGATGACCGCAATATTCCGGATGTCTTTCGCTTGGATGCTCATAGTGTTGGTACTCCCTTATCCGCGGGCAAAAAATTTGAGGAAAGACCCGCTTCCCGTCTATTATATAACAAATTGCGCCGTTTTTCAATAGGTATTTGAAAATTTTTTGCAAAAATTGAAAAATTGTCTGCTTTTGCTTGCGGAGCGGGGCGCTGCGGCGTATAATGGAGGCATGGAACAGGCATACATCCGCGAGATCGCCCTCCTCGGCGAAGAAAATTTTGCCCGGCTGCGCGCCGCCCGTGTCGCCGTGTTCGGCATCGGCGGGGTGGGTTCGTACGCGGCGGAAGCGCTCGTGCGCGCAGGGATCGGATCGCTGACCTTTGTGGACGGCGACGTCGTGTCCGAAAGCAACCTGAACCGCCAGCTCGTCGCGCTCACGTCCACGCTCGGCAAAAACAAAGCGCGCGTCATGCGCGGGCGCGCCCTCGATATCGCCCCCTCCCTCTCGTGCGAGGCGGCGGAATGTTTTTTCGACGAGACTACGGCGGACGCGTTTGATTTTTCCCGCTTTGATTATGTCGCCGACTGTATCGACTCCGTCAAAAGCAAAGTGCTGCTCATCGTACGCGCGCGGGCGGCGGGCGTGCCCGTCATTTCCTGCATGGGCGCGGGCAATAAGCTGGACGGGGGCGCTTTTCGCGTCGCCGATATCGAAAAGACGCGCGAATGCCCGCTGGCGAAGATCGTCCGCCGCGAGCTGAAAAGGGCGGGCGTCACGGGGGTCAAGGCGGTCTATTCGGAGGAAAAGCCCGTTTCCCCTCTGCGTGCGGGCGCGGCGGAAGGGGAAAAGTTCGTCGGCAGCCTCTCCTTTGTCCCCTCCGCGGCGGGGCTGCTGCTCGCGGGGGAGATCGTCAAAGATCTCGCGTTCGGCAGGGCGGAAGGATAAAAAAAGCCGCCGGGGCGAAGCCGACGGCTTCGCCCCGGCGGGCGGCTCATCTGCGCACCGCCTTGAGTTTGACGTTGCGCCGCTCGATCTCGATCAGTCCCTCCTCCGCCATGCGCCTGAGTTCGCGCGCCATCGCGCTCCTGTCTACGCAGATATAGTCGGCGAGGCCCGTCTGCGAAAAGGGGAGGGTAAAGTAGGGGCTCTTCGCCTTTGCCGCCGTCATCGTAAAGTAGGCGAGCAGCTTTTCCCGCGTGGTGCGGCGGCTGAGGATCTCCAGATGTTCGGAGAGCGCCTGCGTCTTTTCGCTCATCAAAAGGACGAGGTTGGATACGACGGTGCTGTGATGGGTGCAGGCGTTGGGGCAGCGCTTGACGATGTGTTCGTAGTCGATATAGAGGATGTCGCTGTCCTCCTCCGCCACGAGGAACAGGCTCGCGTCCGCCCAAGCGTAGCCCAAAACGTCGCCGAACACGCCCCCCGCGCGCAGCTGCTCGAAGATGGTGCGCACCCCGTCGATGTCCGTCTTCATCAGATCTACCCTTCCCTTCTGCACGACGGCGACCCGCGCGTGCGGCATGGGGATCTCTTCTCCCCGCTTATAGGACTTTGTGACCGCCTTAAAGCAGGTCATCATGGCGGCGTATTCTTCCTGCGAAACGCCGTCGAAGAGCGATCTTCCTTCCATCGTGGCACCTCTGTTGCATTTGCAACGATACTATACCCCTTTGCGGCGCAAAAGTCAACAGATCGGAGCGCGGGCGGGTCATTTCATCAAAAAAAATCGCGCCCCGGGCGGCTTGCCGCCGGCGCGCGGAAAAATATCCTCAAGGAGGCGTGCCGTGATCGAGTTTTACGGAGAACTTTCGCTGCCCTGCAAGGTGTATGCGGAGAGGGCGAGGAAAAAATATTATTCGTTTTGGATGACGGCGCTCACCCTCATCGTACTGGCGCTCACCGTGGCAAACGGCTTGACGGCGGGCGCGGGGACAAAGTTTATCGTCTATGCCGTCTTTACCTTGCTTTTGGCGGGCCTGAGCGTCTATTTGTTCCTCGCGCCGGCGGGCAAGGCGCCCGCGCGCGACAAGTATCTTTTGCGGGTGCGCATCGACGGGACGTGGGTGCGCGTCGTTCGCTATGCGGACGGGAGAGAGTCGGAAAAGAAGCGAGAGATCGGGCAGGTGCGGCGGGTCGTGCGCACGCAGGAGGCATATTATCTGTATCTGCCCGACGCGGCGAATATCGTCGTCTGTCAGCGCGGCCTGCTCAAGGAAGGATCGTTCGAAGAGCTGGAAGCGCTCTTTCGCGGAAAGATCAAAGAAAAATAACGGCGCGGGCGCGGCATTTTGCCGCGCCCGCCCGTTGCGTTTCGGGCAGCCGCCCGCGTTGGCCGCTTTGTGTAAATCGCCGCCGGCGTGAGCCGTCTATGGAAGAAGCAGCCCCGCCCTTTGCAGCAGCGCGCCGTACAGGTCTGTCAGCCGGTGCGCCTCTTTGCGGATGTCGTATCCCGCCCTTTCGATCCGCTCGCGGGCGCCTTCCCGGCGGGGCGCGGCGGTTTCCATTGCCCGTGCCCAGGCGGCGGCGTCTTCCCGGGTGCGGGCGGGCAAAAAGGCGCAGCCGCCCGCGTCCGCTTCCCGCGTGACCGCGTCCGAAAGGAGACAGGCGAGCCCCGCCGCCTGCGCTTCGACCGCCGTCAGCGGCATCCCTTCGTAGCGGGAGGGCAAGACGAACACGTCCGCCGCCTTGTACCAAGGGGCGGGGTCTGTCGGCGGGACAAAGCGCACCCGCTTTCCGACGCCCAGCGCCTCCGCCTGCCGGCGCAGCGCGCCCTCTTCTTCCCCGCCGCCGACGAGGGCGAGGGTCATTTCCCCGTCCGTCTCGGCAAAGGCGTTCAACAGGAAGGGCAGGTTTTTCTGATAGGCAAACCGCCCGACGAAGAGCGCCGTCCTTCCCGCCAGCCCCAGCGCCTCCTTTGCCCGTTCGTGTTCCTGCGGGGTGCAGGCGAACCTGTCTGCGTCGACGGCGTTGGGCAGGATGACCGCCTCGTCCGCCCGCCCGCGGTACAAATTTTCCGCGGCGAGCCTGCCGCAGGCGGCGAGCGCCGTCGCTTTGCGCGCCGCAAAGGGGCGCAGCAGTTTTTTGACGAGGTAATGGTCGGAGCGCCTGTCGAAGGTGCTGTGCGCGTGGCAGATGCGCACGGGGATGCCCGCCTTCGCCGCGGGCGGCAGCGCGAGGGCGGAGAGGGTGGTCAGGTGCGAATGGACGATCCGGTAGTTGTCCGATAGGAAGATCTTGCCGAGGGCGCGCATGCCGCCGAGCGGGTCTCTTTGCAGGGAGGGGACGGCGAACAGGCGGGAAGACGCGTCTATCCCGCGCACGGCGCCGTCAAATGAGCTCTCCCCGTAGGTGACAAAGTCGAAACGGTAGCGCGCCGTGTCCGCAAAACGCAGATAATTGTATAAAAAAGAGGCAACGCCGCCGAGGCGCGCGTTGCCGACGATATGGATGATTTTGATCCTTGTGTCTTGCATGGCGTTCACTTTGCCGTGCGCAGGCGCAGCTGCGCGCAGAGGATGTCGTTGGAGGAATAGCGCAGGCGTACTTCCCGCCGCAGGCGGGTATATTGCGCCCCGTTCACGGGGCGCAATAACTTCCCTTCGCCGCAAAAAACGAGTAAGACCGTTTTACAGAGGATGGAAAGGTCGAGCAGGGGAGAGGCGTGCATGACGTAATAGGCGTCATAGTATTTGCGATCGCTGATGGAAAGATAGCCGTTGCCGTTGACCTGTCCCAGCCCCGTCAGCCCCGGGCGCATCTCAAATTTGATCAGTTCCCAATCCTTGTAGTCGGAATCGTACACGGGCATCAGGGGGCGGGGCGCGATGAAGCACATATCGCCTTTGACGATATTGAAAAGCTGCGGCAGTTCGTCGATCTTGAATTTGCGGATGAACCTGCCCACCTTGGTCACGTTGGCGTTGTCGCCCGCGATGACGGGGTGTTCTTTGTCGAATGCCACGTCCGTCCTCTTCATGGAACGGAATTTGTAGCAATAAAATTTCTTGCCGTTCTTGCCCGTGCGCAGCTGTTTGAAGATGACTTTGCCGCCGTCCTCTGCTTTGATCGCCAGCGAGATCGCGAGAAAGAGGGGACTCGTGACGGCGATCGCAGCCAAGGCGACAAAAAAGTCGATAAAGTATTTGATGCGGATATACAATTTGTTCATGATTTCTCCATGCCGTGTGTGATGCGTTCCGACCCTTCGGGACAGTTTCCGCCGATGTCCGCTCGTTTTCTCCGCTTATCTGCGGCGGCATCGGCTCTCGTTTTTCCTTTGAACGCCGTACAGTATAGCATTTTATCCAAAGATATGCAACCTTTTGCATGTACGATTTATATATTTTTCGTGAAATTTTTCTAAAAACGGAAAGAAAAACCACAAAATATGTAGAATTTCATTGTACATTCTGCACAATCATACCATGTCCCGCAAAAGATTGACAAGCTTGCGAGGATATGGTAGAATGGACAGCGGAAAAGGCGCCCGTGCGGGCGCAGGAAAGGAGAATGCATGAAGATCCTCGTGACGGGCGGCGCCGGGTTTATCGGCAGCAATTTCGTCTACTATCTTCTCCGTACATATCCGCAGGACGAAGTGGTTTGCGTGGATAAGCTGACGTATGCGGGCAATTTCGCCACCCTCGAAGGGGCGCGCCGCGATCCCCGCTTCCGTTTTTATCGGGCGGACATCGCCTGCCGCCGCGCCGTGGAGGAGATCTTTGAAAAGGAGCTGCCGTCCGCCGTCGTCAATTTTGCGGCGGAGAGCCATGTGGATAGGTCGATCCGCTCTCCTTCCTTATTTTTAAAAACGAACGTGCTCGGCACGCAGGTGTTACTGGACGCCTGCCGCCGCTTCGGCGGGGTACGCTTTCATCAGGTCTCCACCGACGAGGTGTACGGCGACCTTCCCCTCGACGGGGGCGCACCTTTTACCGAATCGTCGCCGCTGCGGCCTTCTTCCCCTTATGCGGCGTCCAAGGCTGCTGCCGACCTTGCCGTGCTCGCCTGCTACAGGACGTACGGCTTGCCCGTCACCGTGACCCGCTCGGTCAACAATTACGGGCGTTTTCAGTTCCCCGAAAAGCTCATCCCTCTCGCGATCGCGCGCATTCTGGCGGACGAACCCGTTCCCGTTTATGGCACGGGGGAAAACGTGCGTGACTGGATGGCTGCGGAAGATCACTGCGCGGCGGTGGACGCCGTCCTGCGCCGCGGTGCGCCCGGCAAGGTGTACAACGTGGGCGCCCGCGCGCAGCGGAGCAACCTGCAGGTGCTGTCCGCCGTCATCTCCCTGTTGGGCAGGGGAAAGCTCGCCTTCGTCGCCGACAGGCCGGGGCACGACCTGCGCTACGCGCTCGACCCTTCCGCGATCGAACGCGATCTCGGCTGGAAGGCAAAGACGGGGTTTGAGGAGGGCATCGCCGCCACGGTGGCGTGGTACCTCGCCAACCGCGATTGGTGGCAGCCCCTTCTCGCGCGCGGCGGGCGCATAAGGAGAAACAAGCAATGACCAACAGAACGAACGGCTTTTTCGGCGGTATCTGGCGGGACAGATACGTGCTCGCCAGCTTTGTCAACCGCGATCTGCAGGCGCGTTACCGCCGTTCCCTGCTCGGGGTGCTCTGGGCGATCGTCACCCCCCTCGCCCTGTCCGTGATCATCGGCACCGTCTATGCCCTCCTTTTCGGGCAGGATATCAAGGTGACCATCCCCGTCCTCTTTGCGGGGCTCAATCCCTGGACGTTCATCACTTCTTCCGCGGAAGGGGGCACCCATTCCTTCATCTATGCGGAAGGGTATTTAAAACAGCTCAACGTCAGCCCGCAGATCTTTCCGCTGCGCACCGTCTGCGTGGGCTTTGTCAACTTGCTGTACAGCATGATGGCGTTTTACGTGCTCTATCTCGTCCTGCAGCCGCAGTCCTTCGGGGCGGAGATGCTCTTGGTCGTGCCGGGGCTCGTTGTCATGTTTTTCTTTTGCTGGGGCTTTGCCGAAGTCGCCTCCGTCGCCAACCTGTACGTGCGCGACTATCAGCCGCTGCAATCGCTCGCCTTGCAGGCGATCTTTTACGTCACGCCCATCATCTACCGCCCCTCGCAGTTGGGCGAACAGCTCGCGTTCATCTATCGGCTGAATCCCTTTTACTACATCCTCGAAGTGGTCAAACAGCCTCTTTTGGGCAACGGCGTTCCCGCGGAGACGTGGCTGATCGCGGCGGGGGTGGCGGCGGCAGTCTTCGCGCTCGGTACGGCGATGGTCTGCCTTTGCCGCTGGAAGATCAATTTTAAACTGTGAGGGCGCCATGAGCATGATCCGAATGGAAGAGACCGACCTCGTCTTTAAGGTATGGCGCGAACGCCGCCTCAAAGACATCATCGTGCCGGGCAGCAATAAATTCAACCGCTTTCACGACGCCGCGGTGCACGCGCTCGACCACGTCACGCTGACCGTCGGGGAAGGGGAGCGCGTCGCCGTCATCGGGCATAACGGCGCGGGCAAATCCACCCTCCTCAAAGTCATCGCGGGCATCTACCGCCCTTCGGGCGGCAAACTGACGGTGGAAGGGGACGTCTCTAACATGTTTGAACTTTCCACCGGGTTCGAAGGGGAGCAGAACGGTTGGGATAACATGTTCCTGCGCGGGCTGATGCTCGGGCTGACGCCCAAGCAGATCAAGGCAAAGATGCGCGAGATCGCCGATTTTTCCGAATTGGGAGAATTCCTCAACATGCCGGTCAAGTATTATTCTTCGGGTATGTTCGTGCGCCTCGCCTTTTCCGTATCTACGGCGGTGATGCCGGATATCCTCCTTTTGGACGAGGTGTTCGCCGCGGGCGACGCGGGCTTTATCGAGAAAGCGACCCGCCGCATGAAAGAGATGGTCGACGTCGCCAAGATCCTCGTGATGGTCACGCACAGTATGGAGACGGCGCTGGACATCTGCAGCCGCTGTATCTGGATGGACAGGGGCAGGGTGCGCATGGACGGCCCCACCGCCGACGTCGTCAAGGCATATCTCGAATTTGTCAGGCAGGTGGGGCAATGAGCAGAAAAAAGGCCGTCAAAAACATCGTGTTTGCCGCCGCGGCAGTTCTGGCGGCGGCGGTGCTCGAAGTGTGCGCGTTCAATTTTAAGCCCCTCGCCGTCTCTCTCGGCTGGCGGGAGAGCGAGGCGCGTATCTATACGCAGGCGGATCTGCGCTTCGAAAATTGTACGGAGAGCGGAGAGGGCGTCCTTCTCGGCGAGGGGGGCTGCTTCTATTTGGACGGGCTGGATTACGAGCTGAACACCATCCGCATCTCTTATACGGGAGAGATCCCTTCCCTTACCGCCTGCTGCGACGCGGATACGGAGGACAAGACGGTGACCCTCGTCAACGGCGGCAAAAACGCGGTGGTGGACAGCCATGTCTATTCCGTACTTTTTCGGCCGCACGGCGGGGAGGGGACGATGCTGTCGGGGATCGAGATCGTCGTCAACGACTATCGCTTCGACTTTTCCGCGGCGCGTTTTTTCGCCATGATCGCCGTCTGCCTGATCACGCGGGCGCTCTTTTCCCTGCAGCATCCCATCGACTACGGCATCGCGAGCGCTCCGCCGGAAGGAGAAAAGCCGGAAGAGGAAAAGCAAGGCTGAAAGCGCTGCGGGCAGGATGCGCCGCCCGCCCCCGATCTTTTCGGGGAATGATCTTACAAGAGGTCCGGAGGAAGGGGATGTATTACGATATCACGCAGGAAGTTTTTTCCGCCGCGGTCTACCCGGGCGATACGCCGCCGTCGTACCGCCGTGCGCGGGACATGGCGCGGGGGGACGGCTGCACCGTCACCGATCTTACGATGTGCGCGCACAACGGCACCCATGCCGACGCGCCCTCTCACTTCGTCAAGGGGGGCCGCACCGCCGAGCGGCTGGAGCTTTCCCGCTTTGCGGGCAGGTGCGCCGTGCGCTCTTTTGCGGGCGCGGTGACGGCAGGGGCGCTTGCGGCGGTCTGCGCTCCCCGCCTGCTCATCAAAGGGGGCGGAGAACTCTGCGAAGAGGCGGCGCGCGCCGCGGTGCAAAAGTTTTTGCTCGTCGGTACGGAAGGGCTGTCGGTCGGGTCTAACGAGGTGCACCGCATCCTGCTGGAAGCGGAAGTCGCCGTGCTGGAAGGGCTCGTCCTTGCGGACGTGCCGGAAGGGGAATACGAGTTGTTTGCCTTTCCCCTGAAGCTGGGCGGGGCGGACGGCGCGCCCGTGCGGGCGGTGCTGCGCCCGCGGGAGGAAGGGCGATGAAGGCGGCGTTGTATTGCGTTCTGATCTTTTACGGGGCGATGAGCCTCGCGGCGTTCGCCGCCTACGGCGCGGATAAGGCAAAGGCGAAGCGGGACGCCTGGCGCATCCCCGAAAAGGTGCTGCTGCTCCTCTCCTTTTTGGGCGGGGCGGCAGGCGGGCTGCTCGGCATGGCGCTTTTCCGCCATAAGACGCGGCACTGGTATTTCTGGTTCGTCAACGCCGTCGGCTTGTGCTGGCAGGCGGCGCTCGCTTTCGGCCTTGCGGCGGCCTGAACGAAAAGATAAGCCGCCCCGCAGCTCGGCTGCGGGGCGGCTTTCGTACCGAAATAAAAAATATCCTTATGCGCGCTCTACTTTGTCGCTTTTGAGGCAGCGAGCGCAAACGTAGGCAGATTCCACCTTGCCGTCTTTGACGATCTTCACCTTCTGCACGTTCGCTTTGAAAGTTCTTCTCGTTTTGCGGTTGCTGTGGCTCACGTTGTTGCCGGAATTCTGACCCTTATTGCAAATGCAGCAAACTCTCGACATATTCACACCTCCACGGTCGTAATCGGTAAAAAATGAGCGCATCGAGGCGCCCCGCTCAGACGAGCAGGTATACTATAACAGAACGCACGAAAAAAAGCAATCGTTTTTGCGCCCGATTCCCGAAAAAATTTGATAAATCGGCGATGAAACAAAAAAATTTGTTGTCACATTCGGTATTTCCCTTGCAAAAGAAGGGAAAATAGTATACAATAAAGCTGATACGGGAGTGTGCGTATATGTCAGTAAATACGAGCAATGCTTACGGAAAAATATCGATTTCCGATCTCGCGATCGCGAAAGTCGCATCTCAGGCGGCGATGGAATGTTACGGCATCGTCGATACCGTTTCGCGCCGTTTTACGGACAGCCTTTCCGAGCTCTTTCACAGAAGTTCGCAGGGGCGGGGCGTAAAAGTCACCACCGTGGGCGACCGTATCTTTATCGACTTGTACGTCATCATCAAGTTCGGCGTCTCGATCAACGCGGTCGCCGAGTCCTTAAAGGAGAGCGTCAAGTACAGGATCGAACGCTTTACGGGCATGATCGTGGATACGGTCAATGTCAACGTCATCGGGGTCAAACTCTGACCCTTTTCGCAAGGAGTGGTATTTTTTCATGCCAAAGTCGATCAACAGCACCGAGTTCCGCAAGATGATCGTTGCGGGCGCCAGGATGCTCGAAATAAACAGGACAAAAGTCGATTCGCTCAACGTGTTCCCCGTCCCCGACGGGGACACGGGCACGAATATGTCCCTTACCATACAGTCGGCGGTCAAAGAGCTGGGGCTGTGCTCTTCCAACCGCCTTTCCGAACTGTGCGACGCCGTCTCCAAGGGCGCCCTGAAAGGGGCGCGCGGCAACTCGGGCGTCATCCTCTCTCAGCTGTTCCGCGGGATGTGCGCGGAATTCAAAAGCGGCGAAGAGATCACCATCAAGATCTTTGCCAAGGCGATGGAAAACGGCACGCGGGTCGCCTATTCCGCCGTCTCAAAACCGAAGGAGGGCACCATCCTCACCGTCGCGCGCATGATGAGCGAGTTCGCCAAGGCGTCCGCTTCCAAGTACCGCGACTTCAATCTCTTTCTCACCGACGTCATCCAAAAGGGGGAAGAGGCGCTCGCCCGCACCCCCGAACTTCTGCCCGTACTCAAAAAGGCGGGCGTGGTGGACTCGGGCGGCATGGGGCTTTTGTGCGTCTACCGCGGTTTTTTGTCCTCCGTCAGCGGGGAAGAAGTGGATACGGAGACCATCGTCGAGCCCGTTTCGGCTTCGGACGAGGACGTGTTCGGCGACAACTCCGACATCATCAACCTCGACCTCGGCGAGATCGAATTTGCCTACTGCACGGAATTTTTTGTCATCAACCTGAAAAAGCAGACCACCCTTGCCGACATCGACAAGCTGAAAGAAAAGCTGATGGCGATCGGCGATTCCGTCATCTGCATCGGCGATCTGGAGCTGATCAAGGTACACGTGCATACCAACAGCCCCGGGCAGGCGCTGCAATATGCGGTGGAACTGGGCGAACTTGACCGGGTCAAGATCGAAAACATGCTCGAACAGAACCGCGCCCTGCGCGCCAAGCGCGAGGCGGAAAAGAAGGAGATGGGGATGCTCGCCGTCTGCGCGGGCGACGGCATCGCGGATATCTTCAAAGATCTTTTGGTGGACGGCGTCATCGAAGGGGGGCAGACGATGAACCCCAGCGCCAACGACATCGCCGCCGCCGTGCAGAAGATCAATGCGGAACATGTCTTTGTGTTCCCCAACAACAAAAACATCATTTTGGCGGCGGAGCAGGCGAAGGCGCTGGTCAACAACCGCACCATCCACGTCATCCCTACCAAAAACATCCCGCAGGGCTTTGCGGCGGCGCTCGCCTTCAATCCGGAGGCCAGCGCGGAAGAAAACAAGACGGACATGATCCATTCGATGGACAACGTCAAGGCGGGGCAGGTCACTTACGCCGTCCGCTCCACCTCCGTCAACGGCTTCGATCTCGACGAGGGGGACATCATCGGGCTGGACGATAAAAAGATCCTCGCCAAGGGCGAGACGGTGGAGGAGACGCTCCTTGCCCTCATCGGCAGGATGAAGGAAAGCTCGCATGAGATCATCACCCTCTACTACGGCAAAGACGTCAAGGAGGAGGATGCGGAAGCGCTCGCGGGGACGGTCGCGGAGCAATTCCCCGATTGCGACGTGGATTTTCACTACGGCGGCCAACCGATCTATTATTATATCGTTTCACTCGAATAAAAGCGCGGCGGGGCATTGCACCCGCCGTTTTTGAATTATGGGAGAGTGCCGCGGGGAGGAGAAGATCATATGGGCGACAAAATTTATTTTATGATCGATCTGCCTGAAACGGAGGACGCCGCATATGCCCGCATCGCCGAAAATTTTCTTTCGGGCGGACATGTCAAATATCCTATTTTGCTTTTGCGAGAGATCTTTTGGTCTTTTTCATGAAGGAGGGTGCGGTTTGCAGCTGACAAAGTTGCGGGGGATCTCCGAAAAACGGGAGAAAGAACTCAACAAACTGAATATTTTTACGGCGGAAGATCTCGTGCGCTTTTACCCGCGCGCCTATCTCGATCTCACGCACCGGGTGCGGCTCTCGTCCTGCTATCATAACGACATGGCGCTCGTCGCCTGCCGCGTGGCTTCCCCGCCGCAGGCGGTGTACACGGGCAGGCGTGCCTTCGTCAAGGCGTGGTGCGATCAGGACGGCGAGCTGTTTTCCGCCGTCTGGTTCAACGCGCCCTATGTAAAGAACAAGCTGAAAGAGGGCGAATACCTCTTTTATGGGCGGGTGCAGAACAAGTACGGCAGCGTTTCCATGATCAATCCCACCTTCGAGCCTTTGGACAAAAACGTGCGGCTCAAAGGCATCGTGCCCGTGTATTCCCTGAAAGGCTCGCTCACCGGGCGCGCCGTGCGCGACGCCGTCGCCTTCGCCTTAAAGATGTGCCCGCCCGAAACGGTCATCCCCGCGAAGATCGTGCAAAAATACGGGCTTTCTTCCCTTTCGAAAGCGTATCGCGACATCCACGACCCGCCTTCGCTCGCCGCCAAGGACGAGGCGGCGGCGCGCATCGCGCTGGAGGAGTATTTCGTGCTCGTTTCCGCCTTCAAATATATCAAAGGGGGCAAGGACGACGCGCGCACCCGCCGCTACGCCTGCACCGCCGAAGAGGTGAAAGCGTTCGCTTCCCGCTTTCCTTTCGAGTTTACCGAGGGGCAGAAAAAGGCGGTCAACGACGTCTATGAAAACCTGAAGGCGCCCACCCGCATGAACCGCCTGCTGCAGGGGGATGTGGGCAGCGGCAAGACGGCGGTCGCCCTCTGCGCGCTGTATGTGGCGGTCAAAAGCGGCTACCAGGCGGCGTTCATCGCCCCGACGGAGGTGCTCGCGGCGCAAAATTTCCGCCTCGTGCAGAGGGCTTTTCCGGAATATGCGTGCGTCTTTTTGTCCGGCTCCGCCTCCGCCAAGGAGAAAAAAGAGATCAGGCAGAAACTCGCTTCGGGCGAGGCGCAGATCGTCTGCGGCACGCACGCGGTCATCCAAAGCGACGTCGCCTTTTCCGACCTCGCCCTCTGCGTCTGCGACGAGCAGCACCGTTTCGGCGTCGCCCAGCGCAACGCCCTCGGCGAAAAGGGCGCGGGCGCGGATATGCTCGTCATGTCGGCGACGCCGATCCCGCGCACCCTTTCCCTCATCTTCTACGGCGACCTCGATATTTCCGAGATCAAGGACAAGCCCAAGGCGCGCGCCGAGGTGGTCACCGCGATCGTCCCGTACCGCCGCTATGACGATATGCTCGAATACATCGGCCGGGAGGCGAAACTGGGCAACCAAAGCTACTTCGTCTGTCCCAAGATCGAGGAGGACGAGGAAGGCTCGCTCATGAGCGTCAAAGAATTGTTCGACGAATTGAAAAACCGCCTGCCCCGCGTGCGCTTCGCCTTGCTGCACGGCAGGATGAAGGATAAGGAAAAGGCGGAGGTGATGGAGGCGTTCAAGGCAAAAAAGTACGACTGCCTCGTTTCGACCACCGTCGTCGAGGTGGGCGTGGACGTGCCGGACGCGACCATCATGGTCATCTACAACGCGGAACGCTTCGGCGTGTCGCAGCCGGAGCAGCTGCGCGGCAGAGGGGGGGGGGGGAACAAAAAGAGTTATTGCTTCCTCCTCGGCGGTTGGGACGGCGCGGGGGCGC
>CALVHS010000015.1 GCA_944328665.1 uncultured Clostridia bacterium
CTTATTGACATTTACTCATGTGTTTCTCAACGACCCGACGCGCGGCTACGGGACGTCTGTCTCCAATATGATCTGTCAATAAAAGAGCGGGGCGAAAGCTCCGCTCTTCGGATATTTTTTACAAAAGCCTTGCATCTGCGGCGGGATATGGTATAATAAATGCGGAGGGGCACGCGTCAATGAGAGTTTTTTTGATCGTTTTGGACAGCTTCGGTATCGGAGAAATGCCGGATGCGGCTGCATACGGCGATGAGGGATCGGATACGTACGGGCATATCTGTGAGCGCACGGGTATGCGGTTGGAAAATATGATCGCGCTCGGATTGAACAATATACAAGGGGTGCGAGGGAAGAAATTCGCAAACGGGGTGACCCTTTTTCCCGCAGCCGTACCGCAAGGCGCTTATGCCCGCCTTGCGGAAAAGACGCCCGCCAAAGACACGACGGCGGGGCATTATGAGATCGCGGGGCTTGTGCTCGCGCATCCGTATCGCGTCTTTCAAAAATTTCCGTCCGAAGTCGTGCGCGCGCTCGAAGAGCGGACGGGCGTTTCCTTCCTCGGCAACGAAGCCGCGTCCGGGACGGAGATCATACAGAGGCTGGGCGAGGAGCATCGGCGTACGGGAAGACCCATTTTGTATACTTCGCAGGATTCCGTGATGCAGATCGCCGCGGATACCTCCGTCATCCCGCTCGAAAAGTTATATTCGATCTGTGAAGAGGCGCGCGCGCTCATGACGGGCGATCTTGCCGTGGGCAGGGTGATCGCCAGGCCGTTCGTCCGCGAGGGCGGAAAATTCGTGCGGACGGAAGACAGAAAGGATTTTGCCTTAGAGCCGCCCGGCAGGACGCTGCTCGATGACCTGTATGCCGCAGGAGTGCGCGTGACCGCAGTCGGCAAGATCAAAGACATTTTTTGCGGGCGCGGTATTTCGGAGAGCGTGCACACGGGGAACAACGAAGAGGGGATCGCGGCGACGCTTTCTCTGGCAGACGGCGCGCAAGACGGCTTCATCTTTGTCAACCTCGTCGATACGGATATGCTGTACGGGCACCGCAACGATCCGGAAGGGTATGCGCGCGCCCTGCTTCGCTTTGACGACGCGCTTCCGCTGCTGCGGAGAAAATTGCGTGAGGACGACGTTCTGATCGTGACGGCGGATCACGGCTGCGACCCGACTACACCCTCCACCGACCATTCGAGAGAATATGTTCCTCTCATTATTTGCGGAGACCGGGTCGCGCCCGTCGATCTGGGGACGCTTGCAGGGTTTGACCATATCGCTTTGTTTGTCCGCGCTTGTTTTTCTCTCGGCGCGGACGGGGAGATCTATGACAGGGTCATGAGGAGGTAAAGATGGATATTGCGGAACGAGGCGCCGTCATCGCGGCGCAGATCGCGGAACGGTGCGGCGTCAGGCCCAAGATCGGGGCGGTGCTCGGCAGCGGTTGGAACGCCGTTTCCGAGGCGTTGGAAGGGAAGGAGGAGATCGCGTACGGCTCGTTGGATGGGATGCCTGTCTGCGGCGTGTCGGGGCATGCGGGGAAGTTTGCCTTCGGCAGGCTCGGCGGAAAGGATGCCGTCGTTCTGGAAGGGCGCATCCACCTCTATGAAGGGAGAGGGATAGAAGAGGTCGTGTTGCCCGTTGAAGTCTTGTATCGCCTCGGTATCGGGATGCTTTTGCTGACCAATGCCGCGGGAGGCGTTGAGGAAGGTTATCGTCCCGGCGACGTCATGATCTTGCGGGATCATATCAATCTGACGGGGTGCAATCCGCTGGAAGGCGTTAAGGAACGCGGTAGCCCTGCCTTTATCGATATGGGCGAGGCATATGACGTGCAGATGCGCAGGTTACTGTGTTCCGCAGCGGAAGAAGCCGGGCTGCGCGTGCATGAGGGCGTCTATGCGCAGATGCGCGGCCCTTCTTATGAAACCCCGGCGGAAGTGAAGATGCTGCGCGCAATGGGGGCGGACGCGGTCGGGATGAGTACGGCTTTGGAGACGATCTATGCCCGTTACCGCGGGATGCGCGTCGCGGCGGTCTCCTGCATCAGCAACATGGCGGCAGGGATCGGACAAACCGTTCTCGATCATCAAGACGTGCTTTCCGTGTCCGAGCGCGGCAGAGCAAAACTGTCTGCCATGCTTGCAGAATTTTTCCGCAGCCTGTGAGGATGAAATCGGCGCCGTATTGTGATGAAAAAAAACTCGCCGGCTTCGGTGAAGAAGGGTGCGAAAGAATGAAAGCCCGTTTTTGACGGGCGGCGAGAGGAAAAGAGAGCAGGCGCGGCATAAATGCCGCGCCTGCTCTCTTTTGCAAAGGAGCGCACCCTTACCAAAACCCTCATCGGAGCCGCGGTACCGTGCGGTGTCCTTTTTTGGTAGAGACAGTAGGACTCGAACCTACGACCTCTCGCATGTGAAGCGAGCGCTCTAACCAACTGAGCTATGCCTCCGTATTTACCCGACAAAGTAGGATTATTATACCACATTCATTTGCAAAAGACAACTGTTTTGCCGTCTTACACGGGGAATTTTTGAAAATTGTCGATCCCGGATCGTCGCGCGGTTTGTGCTTGACGGCAAACGCAGGCTCTGCTATAATACTGGCAGGAGAAGGAGGAATATGCAATGGACGCCAAGGAAGAATTTTTACAGATCTTTGATACCTATATCTGCAGGGAAGGGGCGCAGGAACTGCGCGCCTATCTTTTGCGTTCTGATTTTTTTACGGCGCCTGCGAGCATGCGCTATCATTGTGCGTATGACGGCGGCCTGTGCGAGCACAGTGTCAACACATATAAACGGCTTTTGCGGAACGTTAGCGGCGAGTATGGCGAGGAATGGGAAAAGCGCGTTCCGCATGAGTCGGTCGCCGTCTGCGGCCTCTTGCACGATCTGTGCAAGATCGACTATTACAAGCGGGATTTCCGCAACGTCAAAGAGGATGGCGCCTGGGTGCGCAAACCTTGTTATGTGAGAGAGGAAGCGCTGCCCTTCGGGCACGGGGAAAAGTCCGTCTATATCATCCAATCCTTTCTGCGGCTGACGAGAGAGGAAGCCGTGGCGATCGATTGGCATATGGGAGGGTTTGATTTTCGTGCGCGAGGCGGCGATTCTTCCGTCAGCGACGCATACTGCAAATACCCGTTGGCCGTCTTTTTGCATGTGTCCGACCTTGAGGCGACATATATCGACGAAAAGCGCAGGCAGCGCTGACATCATGCAAAGAACGGGGAAAACCGAAGCAGGAATTTATTTTCGATGACGGCGTTTACGTATAGGGCGTCGTCCCGGTAATCGAAAGTTTTTTCTATGGCATATTGTTTGAGCTTTCCGTATTCGGACAGCTTTTCGTAAGGGATCTTAAGTTGGACAGAGACGGTGTCTCTGCGGAAAAACTGTAAGATCTTTTCTTTTAAAAAATCCAGCCCGAGCCCCGTCTTTGCGGAAACAAAGATGCTCTCGTGCGGGTAGGCGGTGGTGTCGCGGAGATCTTCGCTCTTGTTCATGACGAGGAGATAGGGCGCCTTGCAGCCCATATCGCGCAATACGGAGAGGGTCGTTTCCAATTGCCTTCCGAAATCACCTGCCGCATCGCAGACGATCAACGCAAGGTCGCAATGCAGGGCGCTTTCGAGCGTGGATCGGAAGGCGTCGATCAGGTGATGGGGGAGGGAATGCAGAAAACCGACCGTATCGGTGAGGATGACGGGCGTGCCGTCCAGTGTGAGCAGGCGCGAGGTGGGATCGAGCGTGGCGAACAGTCTGTCCGCCGCATATACGTTTGCATCCGTGAGCGCGTTGAGCAAGGTCGATTTTCCCGTGTTGGTATATCCGATCAAAGAGACGGTATGCATGCCGTCTTTTTCTCTGCGGGATGTCAGCAGCTCCCGACGGGAAGCCAAGGAAGCAAGTTTTTCTTCCAAATAACGGATGCGCAGGCGGATGTGGCGCCTGTCTGTCTCTAACTGCGTCTCTCCCGGCCCGCGCGTGCCGATGCCGCCCCCGAGCTTGGATAGGGCGGCGCCTTTCCCTTTCAGCCGCGGGTAAATGTGCTTCAGCTGCGCCAGTTCGACCTGAAGTTTTCCTTCGCTGCTCTTTGCGCGTTTGGCAAAGATATCCAAAATGAGCGTCGTGCGGTCGATCACTTTTCTGTCGCCGAGCGCGGCGGAAATGTGCAGCGTCTGTGAGGGGGTCAGTTCTCCGTTGAATAAGACCGTGATATCTTCTAAGCCTTCCAGCCGATCTCGGAGCGCCTGTAATTTACCGCCGCCGATATAGGTGGAAGGGTTGATTTCGCGTACCCGCTGGCAGATCGTGCCTGCGTACTCCGCATCGGCGCTTTCGATCAGCGAGACGGCTTCGTCATGTTCTGTACGATCTTCGGTATCCCCCGCGATCGGCTGGATCATATAGACGATCTCTCTCTGTTTTTCTCGGTTCATCTCAGTTTGCATAATACTATGCTTGTCATGTTTCGTCTCTTTTATCGTTTTCGCGCAGGCGGACTTTGTCTGCCACGGAGCGGCGGATGTCTTCGCTGATCGCGGCGTAATGCTTTTTGGTCGTGTTGACATCCTTATGCCCCAACACGTCTGCCACGATGTAGATGTCGTTCGTTTCGCGGTAAAGCTGGGTGCCGTAGGTGCTGCGCAGCTTGTGCGGGGAGATCTTTTTCAAGGGCGTGACGATGCGGCTGTACTTTTTGACGAGGTTTTCTACGGCGCGCACGCTGATGCGCTGCATTTTGAGAGAGAGGAAGAGCGCATGCTCGCCCGCGGGGGTATTTTTGTCCTCTTCCTTATACGCGATATATTTTGCCAAAGCGTCGGCGACTTCTTCGGAAAAATAGAGGATCGCTCTTCCGCCGCCCTTGCGGGTGACGCTGAAGCTGTTGGTCGTAAAGTCGATATCTTCGTTGTTCAAGCCGACCAGTTCGCTGATGCGGATGCCGGTGCCCAAAAACAGGGTGAGGATGGCGGTATCGCGTACGCGCGTCTTGTCATGAAAGGCGAGCTGATGTCCGGTCATGCCTGCACCCGATTCCGCACAATTCAAAAGGTCGGCGACTTCGTTGACTTCCAGGCGGATGATCTCTTTTTCGTGCAGTTTTGGAAGAGAAACTTTTGCCGCGTTGTCCACGGAGATGCGGTCTTTTGCAAAGAAGTAGCGGAAAAGCGCGCGTACCGTCGAAAGTTTGCGCGCCTTAGCGCGTTCGTTGCAGCTCGCCTGCGTGCCGTTATATGTATAGCGGCTAAGATAGCTCATAAAGCGTTCGATGTCGTTGGACGTGATCTGCTCGAGGTCGGTGAGGGCGATCTCGCGTACGCTTTTTTTTCCTCGGAATACCTTTTTGCTGACATAGTCGAAAAAGATGCGCAGATCGTAAGCGTAGTTCAGCCTCGTCAGCGTGCTTGTCTGATTCTCGATCCCGAGAAAGTAGTCGTCGACAAAGGGGGGAAGGTCGTCTTTGAGCGACTCGATCTTCTCCAAATTGTGCAGGTTTCTCTTTTCAAAGTAATTTTTCTGTTCCATGATATTCGGCTTTCGCGTCCGTTATGGCTCTATCGCGACTTTGATGACGCCGTCCCGCCTGTTTTCGAAGAGGTCGAATGCTGTTTCGATTTCGGCGAGGGGAAAGGTATGGGTGATGAGAGGCTGCGTGTCCAGCTTGTTTGCCGCAAGCAGGCGCATGATCTCTTCGCAGTCGCAGCCGTCCACGCCTCCCGTCTTAAAAGTGAGGTTTTTTCCGTACATGTCGGGCAGCGGCAGTACCTGCGGCGCGTCATACATGGCGACGACGGTGACGACGGCGTTCGGCCGCGCCAGCTGCCACGCAAGGCGGAAAGTATCGTCCGTCCCTGCCGCTTCGATGACTTTGTCCGCGCCGCCCGTCGGGCAGATCCCGCGGATGTAGCTTGCGGCTTCGTCGGGGGCGATCGTTTCGGCGTACGGGTAATGCTCTCGGACGAAGCGGCGCCGTTCGGCGTCCTTTTCGCAGACCACGATGCGTGCGGGTTCCTTCAACCGGACGCATTGCAGGATGCAGAGCCCCGTCGGGCCTGCTCCGAGCAAAAGGACGGTGTCGCCTTTTTCGATCTCGCCGATCTTTGCTGCCCAATATCCGGTGGAGAGAAGGTCGCCCACAAAGAGCGCCTGTCTGTCCGATACGTTGTCCGGGATGGGGGTAAGGCCTTGATCGGCATGAGGTACGCGCACATATTCTGCAAGGCCGCCGTCGATGCGGCATCCGAGCGCCCAGCCGCCGTCTTTATCCGTACAGTTGTTGACGAAGCCGCGTCGGCAGAAAAAACATTCGCCGCAAAATGTTTCGACATTGACGGCGACGCGTTCGCCGGGGCGGAGCGTTTTTACGCCTTTGCCGACCTCTTCGACGATGCCGACCAGTTCATGGCCGACCGTGACGCCGGGGACGGCGCGCGGGACGTGCCCGTGCTTGATGTGCAGATCGCTCGTGCAGACGGAGGCGAGCGTCACGCGTACGACGGCATCTCTGTCGTCTATGAGGTGAGGAACGGGCTTTTCGCGCAATGCAAAAAGCCCTTCGGAAAGATATGTATAGGCAAGCATGGTCTCTTTCATGATTCTTTCGGCGGGGGGGCTGCCCGCTTGGTGTGTTTTGTCACGTTGGTAAAGCTGCCGATCGTCTCGTTGACCGTCTCGACGAAGGCAAAAGTGTCGTCGTATTTTTTGAGGATGTCCTTAAATTCGACGATTTGCCGCTTGTTGACGACGCAGACGATCATCTCTCTCGAGGAATGACTGTAAGCCCCCATGGCGTGGATGCGCGTTGCACCGTGTTTGAGTTTTTCAAAGATATCGGCGTCGATCTCTTCCGCGTGCGAGGTGATGACGGTAAAGCGGTATGCCGATTTGGTGCCTTTGATGATCGCGTTGCCGACAAAGCTTGAAAGCAGGCAATAGACAAGGCATAGGCAGACAGGTTTGAGGTCGTATTGCAATACGCCGTTTTCGTCGGGCTGCGCATAGACAAAGAAGGAAACGACGGCGATCGCCGCGTTGATGGCGAAGTTGATCCAAAAAAAGTTGAGCATGGGATCTTTTTGGCTGACAAATTTCGCCACGACGTCCGCGCCGCCCGTCGAAGAATCGCGGCGGAAGGCGATGCCGTAAATAAACCCGCCCACGGCCCCCGCGATGAGGACGGGATAGATGGTGTCTACGCCCTGCGCGTCGTACTGGAAGCGGGAAAGGTCGACCGTTTCTAAAAGCAGGATGAAGACGGAATAGACGACGCTGAAGATAAAAGTCTTGACAGCAAATTCTTTGTTGATGCAAAAAAAGGCGAATATACACAGCGGAACGTTGACGATGAGTGAAATGTAACCGTTGCTGAATCCGAGTTTGTATTGGATCATGGTAGCGATGCCGTTAAAGCCGGCGGGGGCAAAGTTGTTTTTCAGGATAAAGAGTTCGTAGTTGAGGGCGAACAACAGTGCGAGCGCGACCATCAGCGCACAGTCAAGCATCCAGCGTTTGATGAGATTTTTTTGCATGTCTTTTCCTTGGCGCACGGGGACTAAGGTATGACGCCTTGCCCCCGTGCCGTCGTTAGATCATTCTATTGTTTCTAATTTTCCGATCCCGTATGTGATCTGCATGAGCCGCTTGTTCATCGGCGTAGGGGCAAGCTGGATGAGCTTGTCGCCGCCGATGCGCGCCATGCCCATGCTCCAACCCGCTTGCAGCGTGTCGGTATTGTATGTGATGAGCATAGGAACGCGCTCCCACGGGCCTTCGCCGTTTTTATAGTTGACGTGATAATATCCGGGGTCGCGCATGCCGATGTGTTCGCCTTCTCGTTTTGCGGTCACGATGACCGTGCCGTCCTTGCCGCCCTGCGGCACCCAAATAACGTAGGGCATGCTGCCGAGGAACAGGCCGTCCTGCGTCTCCACGCGTTTTCCTTCCGAAAGGGGATCCCCCCAGTCGACGCCGTCGTCCGACAGCTTATAATAGATATCGCAGCATGGTTTTCCTACGATCTCGTATACCATGATGTATCTGCCGTTGCCCATCCTCGATACGATGGGCATGCCGGGGCGGAGGCTTCTGTCGGGTACGGTGACGGTATAGCGGATATCGCTCCACGTCCTGCCGCCGTCCTTTGAAGTCACAAGGCAGAGCGTCTGATTGAAGCGCGGGTCTGTATGCGGGCGCTCGTCCGTATAGGCGATCGTGATCTCGCCGCTGCGGTTGAGGTAGATGTTCGGTTCCCAGACGGGGCCGAGCGCGTCGAAATTCTGTTCGATCGGCGGGCCGCCTTTTGCGATGGAAGAGCGAAATTCCCAACTTTTGCCGTGATCGCGGCTGATGTAAAAGGAAAGTTCCGTGGAAGTAAAGGCGAGGGGGACGGAATTTCCCGCCATGACGATCGTGCCTGCGGGCAGGTCTCCGCATTGTACGGGCAGTTCAAAAATATCCGGCTGAAAGCGGATGCCGTAGCCGTTTTGTGTGTCTTCGATCTTGCTGTATTTTTCCCAGGTGACGCCGCCGTCCTTGCTGCACATGACGGGCACGACGGGCGGTTCTTTGACGGTGGAGTGGTCGAATGTCGCGAGCAGCATGCCGTTGCACTCTCCCGCCTGATGCAATTCGATGACGCGCGGATATAAGACGCCGGAAGAATTGCCGTATACTTCTTCGTCTACGGGCGTAAAGACGACGCCCATATTCTCCCTCGTGATTTTCAGTGACATGTGGAAACCTCCTTATTCATATGAGAACAGTATACCACATTTTTTCCCCGATTTCAATCGCTGGGGAAAGATTGTCCGCAAAAATTTTACGCGGTGAAGCGTGCCATGCAATTTCTTTTCAGAACGCTTGCCCGTGACAGAAAAATATGGTATACTATGAAGGGAGAAGGGTGGTCGCCTGCGGCGGGGGATCGTCCGGCGGAGGTTGGCTTTTTTCAGTCAACTTTGCGGGATCGGCTGTTTGTGAAGTAGTATGCAAGACATGATCAATTATATTCGGGGGTTTTCGGTATGCAAAAGCTCGGCTTCGGATTGATGCGCCTGCCTTTGACGGACGGCGCGGATCCATCGTCTGTCGACATGAAAAAGCTCGACGAAATGGTCGACGTCTTTCTGTCGCGGGGATTTACATATTTTGATACAGCCTATATGTATCACGGCGGCAGAAGCGAATCCGCCGCTCGAGAAGCGATCGTTGCCCGCTATCCGAGGGACAGTTTTTGGCTGACGAGCAAGCTGCCCACCTTTTATCTGCATAAAAAAGGAGATCAGGAACGCATTTTTGCCGAACAGCTGAAAAGGTGCGGCGTGGAATACTTCGATAATTATCTGCTGCACAGCCTCGACAAAAAGAATTATGAAACGGCGGAAAAGTTTGGCAGCTTCGCCTTTGTGGAAAAATGTAAGCGCGAAGGGTCGGTGCGCCGCTTCGGCTTTTCCTTCCACGACAAAGCGGATGTGTTGGACAAGATCTTGCGCGAGCATCCCGAGGCGGAGTTCGTGCAGCTGCAGATCAACTATCTCGATTGGGAGGATGGAAATATACAGTCTCGCCTCTGCCTGGAGACGGCGCGCCGGCACGGCAAAAAGGTGATCGTCATGGAGCCGGTCAAAGGCGGAACGCTGGCGAAAGTGCCGCCGCAGGCGGAAAAGCTGATGCGCGAATGTCACCCCGATTGGTCGCCCGCTTCCTGGGCGCTGCGTTTTGCTGCGGGACAGGAGGGGGTGAGCGTCGTACTGAGCGGCATGTCTACGATGGAGCAGCTGCGGGAAAATACGTCATTCATGGGTGAGGCCGGTCCTCTCGGCGGCCGTGAACGCGCCGTCCTTTCGGCGGTAACGAACATTTTGAAAGGCGGAAACGGCATCGCCTGTACGGCATGCCGTTATTGTACGGAAAGCTGCCCGGAGCGTATCGCCATTCCGGATTATTTTTCGCTGTACAACGAATTGCATGCCGGGGGCGATAAAAACGCGCTGGCTGTGCGCTATGAGGAATGCGGAAAGAATGCGGGCACGCCTGCGGATTGTATCCGCTGCCGTCGCTGCGAAGGCGTCTGTCCGCAGCATTTGGAGGTCGCAGATCTCCTGCAAAAGGTCTCGGCGGCGTTTTCAAAATAAAAGATCGGCGGGCACAGATGTGCCCGCCTGTTTCGGTTCAAAATTTTCGCACGAGGCCGATGACAACGCCGAGGATGGCGGCGTCCTGAACGACGATGTCCTGCATCGTCTCGTTTTCGGGATGGAGGATATAATATCCGTCGCGCCGGAAAAACCGCTTTACGGTCGCGCTGTCTTCGAGCAAGGCGACGACGATGTCTCCGTTTTCGGCGGTGTCCTGCTTGCGTACGATGATCTTGTCTCCGTCATAGATGCCCGCCTCGATCATGCTTTCTCCCTTGACGGAAAGCATAAAAAGATCGGTGCCGCGGAAGCTGCCCGCGGGGAAAGAATAGTAATCTTCGTAATTTTCATAGGCGAAGATGGGGTGCCCCGCGGTGACGGTGCCGATGAGGGGGATGTTTACGGATGCATTTTTTTTGAAACTGACCGCCCGGTTTTTGTTGGGCGATTTGGAGAGATATCCTCCGTCCGTCAGCTTTTCGAGATAGTAATAGGCGGAGGCGGTGGATTTGATGTTGAGTTTGGCGCAGATCTCGCGCACGGTAGGCGCATAGCCATATTCGGCGTTGTATTCGTTGATATAATCGAGAACTGCTTGCATTTTTGCTCTGCTGGCGTCGGACATGGTTTTACCTCCTCTTTTCTTTTATAGTATATCATATAAGCGCAAAAAAAGCAAACAAATGTTCTAACATTTTTTAATAATTTATAAGGAAGGGCTGCAAAATTGGAAAGCCAAAAGTGTGTATTATATGACAGAGACTGCATCGGCTGCCTTGCGTGTGAGATGTGTGACCTTGACCCGAACAAGGTCTGCGACAATTGCGGAAGATGCCTGGATATCAAAGATTTCGTGTCGATCCGTATCGACGGGATCGAAGGCATGCCGAAGGGGAAGAGCGGACAAAAAATACGCAAATGACAGGATGCGGCAAGCCGCCGCTTGATGCCGCGCTTTGAAGCCTCGCAACAGCGGGGCTTTTTTCTTTTCTTATACAAAATAAGACAGGACGGAGCTCATTTTTGACCGATTACCTTAAATTATACAAAATTCGACAAATATTGTACATAAAATATCCAATATTTTTACAAAAATACTTTACAAAAGAGAAAAGCTGTTGTATAATCAAAAATACAAAAAATTCGTGAGGAGAAAAACATGACAAAAGTGATCGTTATGGAGGGCAACAGCGAATTTGCCAAGGAGATCGCCGAACAATTGACCCGCGAGGGGATGGAGATCTGTGGCGTTACGGATGACGGAGGCGCAGGGCTCGAGTATGCGGCGCGCTTTTCCGCGGATGTGATCGTGCTCGGCATGGTGCTGAAGGGGATCGACGGGTTCGGGGTCTTGGACAAGTTGAAGGAGATCTCCGGAAAGCGAAGCGTGATCGCCGTCGGCAATTTCAGCGATGACGCGCTCATTTCCAAAGTTCTGGCAAAGGGCGCCAAGTATTATCTGATGAAGCCCGTTTCCGCCGCATTGATCGCAGAGCGCGTCAAGGAGATGGCGGGGGAAAGAAGGGCCGCGGCGGTGCCCGTGTCCGGACTGCGTGAAAGGCGCACCGCGGCGAGCCTGGACGAGAAGATCAGCAATATTTTTATCTCTATCGGGATCCCTGCGAGCATCAAGGGATACGGCTATCTGCGCGAAGGCGTCAAGATGGCGGTGGAAAATCCGGCCATCATCAACAATATCACAAAAGAATTGTATCCGCGCATCGCCGAAAAGTTTTCGACGACGCCGAGCAAAGTCGAACGCGCCATACGGCACAGCATCGAAGTTGCCTTCAACAAAGGCAGGATAGACGCCATCAATTCCATATTCGGGGTGCGCGTCTATATAGGGGCGGAAAAACCGACCAACAGTGAGTTTATCGCGCTTCTTGCGGACAAACTCCTTTTGGATGCAGCCTCCGGGAATTGAATAAAAAACTTTTGAAAGCCGATGAAAATCACTTGCAATTCATCGGCTTTTATATTATAATTTATCCGTTATATCGCCGCTGTGGTGAAACTGGCAGACGCGCCAGACTCAAAATCTGGTGGTAGCGATACCGTGTCGGTTCGAGTCCGACCAGCGGCACCAAATCGGAAAGGGAGGCCCTTTCAAGCAGAATAAGCCTTGTCGTTGTCGGCAGGGCTTATTTTTGTTGTCTTTTTTATTTTTTCCACCAATCGGCGAACGGCTGCGGCAAAGATTTTTTCGTTGACGGGCCGATGCGGACGGCAGGCAGGGCGATTTCTTTCCCGCAGATCTTGTTCCCGTCGTCGTCGATAAAATAGGGGATGACGGCGTATAGGTATTTTTCCCCCGGACGGACGGTATCATCGCAAAAAGCGCGCGCTTTTCCGTCGTAGATCGCTTCGGACTTTCCGCGATTTTCCCTTTTGATGATGATATCATAGTACTCCGCTCCGCATAGATCGATATAGACGGCGCCTTCTTTGACGGAAACGGAGGCGTCGATGTGCGGGGCGGCAAAAGCGGTGCCTGCTTTTTGGGGCAGATTGCTTTTGCGGAAAAGTTCCGTAAAGGTATAACGCTTTGGTTCTGAAGGGTGAGCGAGCGCGACCTCGTGATATTTTTCATAGGCGATCGCGTCCAAACGCACATTCTCCGTGCGCGGGGACACCGTCAGCGGCGCGGGCGTTTTTTTTGCGTAGAGGCGCCGTTCGAGGAGCAGGGCATAATGGCACGGAAGTCCTCCGCCCGTGATGTTCGTCCGTTCGTTGTCCGCGTTTCCCATCCAAACGCCGACCGTATGTTCTTTTGTGTAGGCGACCGCGTAAGCGTCCGTGTTTCCCTCTTCGCTGCCGCAAGTTCCCGTCTTGGCACAGACGGGAAAGGGCAGCGAGGCGAGTTTTTTTGCCGTTCCCGTCTTGGCGGCGTCGCGCAGCATATCGTTGAGCAGGGTCACCGTGTCTTCCGAAAAGATCCTGCGGGCGCGGTTTTCCCTTTCATAGAGCAATTCACCGTTCTTGCTTTCGATTTTGCGGATAAAAGCGGGCGGCATATATATGCCCTCGTTGGCAAAGAGGGCGTAAGCGCCCGTAACGGCGGGCAGAGTGAAGCCTTCGCTCAATCCGCCGAGCGCGAGGGAAAGCGTTTTGTCCTCGTCGCGTAAGGAGAGCCCCATGGCGGAAAGATATTGCCCGCTCTTTTCGACGCCGAGACGGGCGAGGATCTTGACGGCGGGGATATTCACGCTTTCCGCAAGCGCTTGCCGTACGGAAATGTAGCCGCGGTAAATGTCTTTGTAGTTGGAAGGGCTGTAACCGTCGAAATCCGTCCTTTCGTCGGCGACCGGGGTAGCGGGAGAGATCAGGTTTTCTTCGATGGCGGGGGCGTATACGGCGAGCGGTTTCAGCAGAGAGCCGGGTTGCCGCGGGATGCAGCCCTCCGTCGTATACCAAGCGGAAATGCCGAAAGACGCGTTGTCCTCGATGACGATGCTCTTACCGGAGCGGTCGGCGTCCGTGTGCAGATTTTCGATATAGTTTTGCAGTTCGCTGTCGAGGTAGGTATAGATGCGGATCCCGTGCAGGAGCCGATAGGGGGCGAGCGCGCCGATCTCTTCCAGTTCCGCAAAGATGCCCTGCAGGTATGTCCTGTCCGAGACGGTGTTTTCCCCTTTTTGCGGCAAAGCCTGTCCGCATGCCGCGTCAAATTCCTCTTGCCGCAGATATCCGAGGGCGAGCATCCTCTTCAAGATCGCGTTGCGCGCGGGGAGACAGTTTTCCGGGTGCAGAAAGGGGGAATATTTTCCGGGGGATCGGATGACGGCGGCGAGCGTCGCTGCCTCCGCCGCGGAGAGTTCTTCGGCGCTTTTGCCGAAGTAATAATCTGCGGCGCCCGCGATCCCGTAGCAGTTGTGCCCGAAATAGATGGTATTGAGATATGCTTCGAGTATCTCGTCCTTGGTAAACCGCCTCTCCAATTTTTTGGTAAGGCGGATCTCCTGCATTTTACGGCGCAGCGTCTTTTCGTTGGAGAGGTGGGTGTTTTTGATCAGCTGCTGGCTGATCGTCGAAGCGCCCTGCCGGAAGGAGCGCGCGCCGATATTTTTGACGGCGGCCTTGGCGATGCGCGCATAGTCAAGCCCGTGATGGCGGTAAAATTTTTTATCTTCCGCGGCGAGGAATGCCTCCTTTACGCAAGGAGGAAGCGCCGCGAGCCGGATCTTTTTTTCGGCGCCCGACAAGGAGATCTCGGCGGCTTTTACGTCCTCTCTGTCAAAAACTTCGGCATAATTTTCGGAAAATGCCAGCTTGTTCGGGTCGAGCCTGACGTTCGCTGTGGCAAAAAAATAATAGGCGACGGCGCAGAGCGCGGCGGCAAAGGCGAGCAACACTCCCGCCGCCGCAAGTTTTTTGACTGTTTTCATGAGTTCTCCCGATCGTGTATCGGTCATAGTATCGTACATTCCCTAAAAATTATTTCGCCGATCATGATGCCCGAAAGGCTTGAAAAAATTCGGCAAAAAAGTTATAATAGAGGACAGGATATACGGGATCGGTCAATTGCCATGGGATTTAGAAAGCATTATAAGATCGTCACATACGGCTGTCAGATGAACGTGCACGAATCGGAAAAGATCGCCGGCATCTTGCGCGCGAAGGGATACGAGGAATGCGCAAACGAGGAAGATGCGGACATCATCGTCTTTAACACCTGCTGCATCCGCGAAAATGCGGAAAATCACGCTTACGGCAACATCGGCGCGCTGAAAAAGCTGAAGAGGGAAAAGCCGTCGTTGCTCATCGCGGTGGGCGGGTGTATGACGCAGCAAAACGGCGCGGCGGAAAGGCTGAAAAAAAAGTTTCCGTTCGTGGATATCATTTTCGGCACGCACAATCTCGGCAGGCTGGGTGAACTGATCGAAAAGAAGTCGGCACGGAAAAAGGCCGTCGTCGAGATCGCCGAGGAAGGGCGCGAGGACGGCTGCGACGAAGATATTGCTTTCCGTACAAGCTATCCCAACGCTTGGGTGAATATCATGTACGGCTGCAACAATTTTTGCTCTTATTGCATCGTGCCCTATGTGCGCGGCAGAGAGCGCAGCCGCCGCCCGGAGGCGATCGTCAAAGAGGTGAACGGACTGCTCGATCGAGGTTATAAAGAGATCACGCTGCTCGGGCAGAACGTCAACTCTTACGGCAACGATGCGGGCGGGGCATTTACTTTCCCGCGGCTTCTTGACGATATCTGCAAGCGTGAAGAAAAATTTCGGCTGCGCTTTATGACGAGCAATCCGAAAGATTTCGGCGAAGAGCTGATCCGGGCGATCGCGGAAAACAGGCAGGTGTGTCATCTCGTGCACCTTCCGGTGCAAGCCGGTTCGGACAGGATCCTGCGCCTCATGAACCGGAAATACACGGCGGAGGAATATCTCGAAAAGGCCGCGCTGCTCCGCCGCGCCCTGCCCGATTGTCAGTTGACGAGCGACATCATGGTCGGCTTTCCCACCGAGACGGAGGAAGACTTTCAGGACACCTTGCGCCTTGTCAAGGAAGCGCGCTTTTCGACGGCGTTTACCTTCGTGTATTCGCCGCGGCAGGGCACGAAAGCCGCCGCGATGGAGGGGCAGATCCCCGAAGAAGTCAAAAAGGACAGGATCATGCGCCTCGTCGAATTGGTCAACGCCCAAACGCGCGCCCTGTCTTCGGGGTATGTCGGCAAGACGGTCGAGATCCTGTGTGAAGACCGCGACGAGAAAAAGGGCTTGTACCTCGGGCGGGACGAATACGGCAGAATGGGGTATTTTCGGTCGGAAAAAGACCGCGTCGGCGAATTTGTCCGTTTGAAGATCGAAGAGGCTTCGGGGATCTCGCTGTACGGCCGCCTTGCGGAAGATGAAAGGGAGGAAAGGATATGAGCGGCGGACTGTCGCCGATGATGCGGCACTATCTGGAGATCAAAGACAAATATAAAGACTGCATCATCTTTTATCGGCTCGGCGATTTTTATGAGATGTTTTTCGAGGATGCCGTGGAGGTATCCCGCCTTTTGGATCTCACGCTGACGGGCAGAGATTGCGGGCTGGAGGAACGCGCCCCCATGTGCGGCGTTCCGTATCATGCGGCGGACGCCTATATCGCCAAACTCGTTGCCTTCGGCAAAAAGGTCGCCATTTGCGAGCAGCTTTCCGACCCTGCGGCGAGCAAAGGGATGGTGGAGAGGGATGTCATCCGCGTCGTCTCTTCCGGCACGCTGATCGAAGATTCTCTGTTGGACGAAAAGAAGAACAACTTCATCGCCTGCGGTTATAAAGAAGGGGAAAAGTGCGCCCTTGCGTGGACGGATATCACGACGGGCGAATTTTGCGCGGCGGCATTCGGCGGAGAACGGGGGTTGGACGAGGCGATCGAATACCTCGCCAAACTTGCCCCTGCGGAAGTTATCGTCAACGAAGAGTTTTTGTTGACGAGCAAGGAGAAGCCTGCCGTACGCGCGGGGGGGCTTCCCTCTTTTTCCTGTTATGTGCCTTGGGCGTTTTCGGCAAAGCGCGCGGAAAAAAACGTATGCGAGCAGCTCGGCACGCGTACGCTCGAGCCGTTCGGCATCGCCGATAAAGCGGAAGCGGTCGCGGCGGCGGGGGCATTGATAGAATATCTGCGCGAAACGCAAAAACATGCCCTGAAAAATATCGATTCTCTCCGTTTTATCCGCAGGGACAGATGCATGATGTTGGACGGGGCGGCGATCAAAAACCTCGAACTTGTCAGGACGCTCGCCGACGGAAAGCGGCGGGGCTCGCTGTTGTGGCTGTTGGACGACACGCATACGGCGATGGGCGCACGGCTGATGTATTCCCTTCTTTTGAATCCGCTCCGTGCAAAGGAGGAGATCGAATATCGCCTGGACGGGGTGAACGAGCTCTTTCACGCGACCGTCATCCGTTCGGGCATTGCGGACACGCTGCGCGGGATCCGTGATATCGAGAGGATCGCGGGCAAGATCTCCAACAACAATTTGACACCGCGTGACTGTGAAGCGCTGGGGACTTCTCTCGACGCCGTCCCCGGTTTGAAATTCCGTCTTTCCGGCTTTACGGCGGCGATACTTCGCGATGCGGAAGGGGGATTGGGAGATTTTTCAGCGCTGAGCGACCTGCTGAAGCGCGCCTTTATCCCCAATCCGCCCGTCAGCGTCAAGGACGGCGGTTACATTGCGGAAGGATACAGCAAAGAGTTGGACGAACTGCGCGATATGCACCGCAACGGCGCGCAGCGCATCGCGGAACTGGAAACGAAGGAGCGGGAAGAGACGGGTATCAAAAACCTGAAGATCAAATATAACCGCGTATTCGGGTATGGGATCGAGGTGACGAACTCCTTTAAGGATAAAGTGCCGTACCGTTATCAACGCCGCCAGACGCTCTCCAATGCGGAGCGGTATGTGACGGATGAACTCAAAGAGATCGAAGAGAAGATCATGTCCAGTGCGGAAAGGAGCCTCGCGACGGAGGCTGCGCTCTTTGAGCAGATCAAGGGGATCCTGTCCGAAAATATCGGCAGATTAAAGAGGTTGGCGTCCGCCGTCGCGCTGATAGACTGTCTCGTCTCCTTTGCTTCCGTCGCCAAAGAGCGCGGGTATTGCCGTCCGCAGATCGTTTCCGAAGGCGGCGACCTGATCGTTAAAGACGGCAGGCATCCGGTCGTGGAGGCGCTTTCCAAGGAGAGGTTTGTGCCCAACGATACCGCTCTCGACGGAAAGGAAACGCGTACGATGGTGATCACGGGCCCGAATATGGCGGGCAAAAGCACCTATATGCGGCAGACGGCGCTCATCGTATTGATGGCGCATATCGGCTGTTTTGTCCCTGCCCGCGCGGCGCAGATCCCCGTGATCGATCGCATCTTTACGCGCGTGGGAGCGAGCGACAATCTCATCCTCGATCAGAGCACTTTTATGGTAGAGATGACGGAGGTCGCCTCCATCATCATGAACGCGACGCCCGATTCTTTGCTCATCCTCGACGAAGTGGGTCGGGGCACGAGCACTTATGACGGGCTGAGCATTGCTTGGGCGGTGCTCGAATATCTGACCGAGCATATCCGCGCCAAGACGCTGTTTGCGACCCACTATCATGAATTGACGGAATTGGAGGGAAAGATCGAGGGGGTCAAAAATTTCAAAGTCACCGTCAAAGAGGCGGCGGGATCGGTCATCTTTCTGCGCAAGATCATGCGCGGCGGTGCCAACAAGAGCTTTGGCATCGAAGTGGCGAGGCTGGCGGGGATCCCCGCGGCGGTGACGTCGAGGGCGAAGGTGATCTTAAAGAAGTTGGAAAAGAACGACATTGCCCGTTCCGCGGCGGAAAGCGTAAAGGAGAATGAGGCGCCCGACACGGAAAGCGAGGCGGAACGTATCCTGCGGGAACTCGACTTTGACAACATGACGCCGATGCAGGCGTTTCACATCCTTTCCGATCTGGCGGAAAAGGTCAAAAAGGAATAAACAATGGCAAAGATCAATATTTTGGACAACAGCGTCTATAACCGTATTGCCGCGGGCGAAGTGGTCGAACGGCCTGCGTCCGTAGTCAAAGAATTTGTGGAAAACTCCATCGACGCGGGGGCAAGGCAGATCGAGATCCGCGTCGAACGGGGCGGAAAGGATCTCATCTCCGTCTCCGACGACGGCTGCGGCATCGAACGGTCGGAATTGCATGCGGCATTTTTGCCGCATGCGACCAGCAAGATCGCCTCTGCGGACGACCTCGAAAAGATCGGGACGCTCGGTTTCCGCGGCGAAGCGCTCGCCTCCGTCGCTTCTGTGGCGAACGTGACGCTGCGTTCGAAAGCGGCGGGGGCGGAGGAGGCGTTCAGCATTAGCTGTTCGGGAGGAAAAACGGGCGAGATCGTTCCCTGTGCGCTCGGCGAGGGAACGGAGATCGTTGCAGAGGATCTCTTTTTCAATACCCCCGCGCGCGCCAAATTCATGAAGACGGATAAAGGGGAGGAGAGCGAAGTTTTTTCCGTCGTCGCGCGATTTATCCTCGGCAATCCGCAGATCGCCTTTCGCTATTATGCGGACGGAAAGCCGGTATTGCGATCGTTCGGCGGCGGGGAGGAAGAAGCCATCGCGGCTGTTTACGGCGCCGCTGCCGTGGAAGAGTGCTATCGCTTGGATGCGCATAAAAACGGCGTACATATCTACGGTTATCTCGGAAAGCCCGCATACACGAAAGCCAACCGCACATATCAGACGACTTTTGTCAACGGCAGATGCGTCTGGAACAATACGGTCTCATCTGCCGTATCCAACGCATACGGCGGATATCTCATGAAGCGGCAATACCCGTTTTATGTGCTCTTTATCGATGTGCCGCCGGAGATCGTCGACGTGAACGTGCATCCGAATAAATCGGACGTGCGCTTTGAAAACAATCAAGTCATCTACGGGAGCGTTTATTCCGTGATCTCCGCCGTATTGGACGGAAATGCGTCTGCGCTCGAATATGTCGTCAAAGCGCCGTCGCCCGCGGCAGGGCAGGAAGAGCCATCCGTCGGACAGGCAAATGCGGCGCCTTCCCCTGCGGTTTTCGAAAAGGAGAAAGATGCGCCGCGCGTACCCTTTCCGGAAGCGCGAAGTTACCCCGTACCGCCGCCTGCGGCGAGAGAGGGCGCCTTTATTTCCTTTCATGACAGCGGAACGGCAAGGCCGCCCGCTCCCGAAAAGAGAGGAAATAAAGAAGAGGTTTCGGATATCTTTGCGGAGAACAAGCGCTATCTCGAACAATTGGATAAAAAGGCAAAACAACAAAAGATCGTGCTGGAAAACGCCCGCTATTGCGGCAGCTTGTTCAACACCTATCTTCTTTATGAGGAAGGGGACGGGGTCTATATTATCGACCAGCATGCCGCGCATGAAAGGCTGATCTTTGACAGGCTGCGCGCGGAGATGCAGGCGCGAAAGGTCGTGCGCCAGCCTATGCTCGTGCCCTATATTGTGCAAGTCAACCGCGAAGAAGGGCAGTTTTTGGCGGAAAATCTTTCCAAGATCGCCGAGATCGGGTTTGATATCGAGGAGTTTGGCGAGGGGAATTTTAAGATCTCTTCCGTGCCGCTCGATCTGCAGGATATCGATCTGAAGTCCTTTTTCGATGAACTTTTGGGAGAGGTCGGAAGCCTGCGCGGCATCCGCCTTTCCGAACTGCTGCGAGACAAGATCGCGATGACCGCCTGCAAACATGCCGTCAAGGGCGGGATGATGCTGACCGACGCGGAAAAGCAAAAGCTGTTCGATATGCTGCACGGCGATATGGGGCTCAAATGTCCGCACGGAAGGCCCGTGGCGGTCAGGCTCGGCAAGACGGAGATCGAAAAAATGTTCAAAAGGATCGTCTGAGTGAAAACATTGGTCGTATGCGGCGCCACTGCGTCCGGGAAAACGGGATTTGCCGTCGACATGGCGGAAGAACTCGGCGGGGAAGTGCTCTCTGCCGACTGTATGCTCGTCTATAAAGGGCTGAATATTGGTACGGCAAAGCCGACGCGGGAAGAGATGCGCGGCGTCCGCCATCATATGATCGACGTTGCGGAGCCGACACAGGATTATTCTGTGAGCGAATATGCCGCGCAAGCGGAAAAAGTGCTGGCGGATCTCTCTTTGCGCGGTGTTCCCGCACTGATTTGCGGCGGCACGGGGTTTTATATACAGGCGCTTCTGTTTATGCGCGGGATGGGCGGAGTGCCCGCGGATGCAAATATCCGCCGCGAATATGAGGCCTTCGCCGCGGAACGCGGACAGCAAGCGCTGCATGCGCTGCTGCGGGAAGTCGACCGTGAAAGCGCCGAAAAGCTGCATCCGCACGATGTGAAACGCGTCATCCGCGCGCTGGAGATCTATCGCCTGACGGGCAGGAAAAAGTCCGAACAAAAGGATGGGTTCGTGCCCAAGCGCGAATATGTCGCCGTCGCTTTCGATCATCCGCGAGAAGCGCTGTATGCGCGCATCGAACGACGCGTGGACGAGATGCTTGCGGCGGGGCTCGTCGATGAAGTGGAAAGCCTGTATCGGGGCGGCGTCGATGAAAAATGTCAATGCATGCAGGGCATCGGCTACAAAGAGGTCATCATGTACCTGAAAAATGAGATCTCTTACAGTACTATGTCTGACATGATCAAGCAAAACACGCGGCATTATGCCAAGCGACAGATCACTTTTTTCAAGAGATTGCCGCAGTTGGTTTGGCTGGATCCGAAGCGAGATAACAGAGAATTTGTAAAGGGGCTCTTCCATGGAAATTGAAAAATTGATCGAGGAAAGTGAAAGATCGCTCGCAGAGCCGTTTGCGCGTGCGGAGAAGATCGCCTATCGGAATACCTGCAAAGTTATGGAGGCTTTCCATAAAAATAAGATCGCGCTTCGTCACTTTGTGCAGACGACGGGATATGGCTACGGGGATGAGGGCCGCGACACGTTGAATGCACTGTTTGCCGACCTGTTCGGGGCAGAAAAGGCACTCGTCTCTCCCCATCTCGTTTCGGGGACGCATGCCCTCACCGTCGGGCTGTTTGGCGTGCTGAAAGCGGGGGATACGCTGTTTTCGATCAGCGGAGATCCGTACGATACGCTTACGGAGGTGATCGGCGGCGCGGGCAACGGCTCTCTTGCGGATTATGGGATAAAATTCAAAAAATGCGAACTGATCGACGGAAATTTTGACAGGGAAGGGATCGCTGCGGGGCTTGCGGATACGTCCGTCAAGGTCGTCTTTATCCAACGCTCCCGCGGGTATGAATGGCGGGATGCGCTCAGCGAGCAGAAAATCGCCGAAACTTGTGCGTTTGTCCGCGAATGTGGATTTGCGGGCTGTATCTTTGTCGACAACTGTTACGGAGAATTTGTCGAGGAGACGGAGCCGACGCAAAACGGGGCGGATATCTGTGTTGGTTCGCTCAACAAAAATCCGGGTGGCGGCATCGCACCGACGGGCGGATATATCGTCGGAAAAAAAGAATACATAGACCGCATAGCGGGCAGATTGACGGCGCCTTCCGTAGGGGCGGAAGTGGGTTCGTATGCCTTTGGCTATCAATATTTTTATGAAGGCGTATTCCTGGCGCCTCACGTTGTCTGTCAGGCGATCAAGGGAGGGCTTTTGATCGGTGCTTGCCTGAAAAAACTCGGTTATACGACATCTCCGTCTTTAGAAGTGCTGCCGTACGATATCACGCGCGCGATCCGCTTTGAGACGAAAGAGCAGCTGATCGGCTTTATTCAGGCGGTGCAGGAAGCGTCTCCCGTGGACAGTTTTGTGACGCTTGAGCCGTGGGATATGCCCGGTTATCTTGACCGGGTCATCATGGCGGCCGGCACCTTTGTGCAGGGGGCTTCGATCGAGCTTTCCGCCGATGCGCCGATCAAAGAACCGTACATCGCCTATTTTCAGGGCGGGTTGACGTACGAACACTGCAAGTATGCGCTCGCTAAGATCTTGAAAAAGCTTATGAACGATCTATACCTGGCATAGTATATCGTAAAATATAAAATGATAAGATTTGATCGAGTAAAATTTGCGAAGCGCTCCCCGGAAACGAGGGAGATCAAAAGATTATACAGGCGCGCTTTCCCGCGCAGTGAACGCATGCCGTTCCGCGTCTTGCGGCGAACGCTTTTCTCTCCGTTGGTCTATTGCTTTGCCTATTATGACGGCGATGTCTTTGTGGGGTTTGCCTATCTCGTCGCGGATAACGACCTCGCTTATCTATTTTATCTGGCAGTGACGGAGGAGGAACGGGGCAAAGGGTACGGCACGTCGATCTTGCGATCGTTGCGCGGTATATTTTCGCAGACCATGGTCTTAGACATCGAAGAATGTGACCCCCGGGCGAAAAATGCGGCGCAGCGTTTTCGTCGCAGAGATTTTTATGAGAGGAACGGGTTTGTCTATGCGGGATTCAAGGCGACCTATTACGGCGTCTGTTATGAATCCTTCGTGCGGGGCGGTACTTGCGGCAAAGAAAGGCTCGTCCAGCTTTTTAAAAAATACCGCCGAGAAGTTTTGGGGGAGCGGAATGTTTGACGAATTATACCGACGGCTGCAGCCGCCTTCGGCATATAAACGGTCGGATACAAAGTTTTGGGATGACGAGCATATTTCCGCGCAGATGCTGAAAGCGCATCTCGATCCCGCTTCGGAAGGTGCGAGCCGCCCTTTCGATTTTATTGAGCGCTCGGCAAAATGGATCTCTGCGGTCTTGCCTCCTGCAAAGTATCCGTACCTTTTGGATCTCGGCTGCGGCCCGGGATCGTATGCGGAAAAGTTTTGCCGTTCCGGTTATCGTGTGACGGGCATCGATCTGTCCTCGCGTTCCCTTTCTTACGCCGAGGAATCGGCGCGGCGTCGGGGTTTGGCTATCCGCTATTGCTGCGGCGATTATCTGACATGCTCTTTCCCCGACCGGGCGGATGTCTGTACGATGATCTATTGCGATTACGGCGCACTGTCTCCGAAGGAGAGGGCCGTCCTGCTGAAAAAAGTTCACCGCACTTTGCGCAAGGGCGGAAAATTTTTATTGGATGTTTTTACGGACGCCTATTATCGTGCGTTTGCGGAATATAAGCGCTGGGAAATGTTTGAAAACGGCGGTTTTTGGAGCGATGAACGGCATATAGCCCTCTCTGCCGCTTATAAATATCCGGATTTGTTGATTTTGGAACAAACCATCGTGCTTACGGAAAGCGGCATAAAAAATCATTTGATCTGGAACAGCTGTTTTACGGCAGGGAAACTTCGTGAAGAGGCTGAAAAGGCAGGATTTTTTTGTTGCGGGATTTGGAGCGATGTTGCGGGCGGGCGCTTTTCGGGATCTTCCCCGACGCTTGCCATGATCCTGGAAAAAAGATGAAGCGCGCAAGACCGTGAAAGGATACGGGCATTATCTCGGAGAAGAGCGTCAAAAATGCGGCCGGAAAGCCGCATTTTTTATCTTTGGGTCGGAGGCGTATCCCGCTCGATGCGCGTTCCGCAATAAGGACATTCGCCGAAAACGCCGCGGAAGGTGACCTGCGCCCCGCAGGACGGACATTCCCGCGTGTATTCGCGGTCGGAAAGCGCCCTGTTTTCGTTGAGGGCGACGCCGCTGTCCGTGCGGATATAGCCTACAAGATAGCGTTTACGGAACAGGGTGTCGATCTTTTCGCGGATATTTTTTTCGGGGATCCCCAGTTGTACGGCAAGTTCGCGCACGGTGTAAAGATGTTCTTCCTCGATCGCCGTGACGACACGCGCCAGCGAGCACTTCGAGCCGTACGCGACCCATCCGATCGGGCAGCCGTAAAACGCGGCGGCGAGACAGGCGATGCCGATCGCCCACAAGGCGGGCTGTCCGATCGACAGCCCGAAGCCGAGCAGAAGGCCGCCTGCCGGGAATAAAAAGGTCAAAAACAGCGCCAAGAACAGCGCGCTCCGTGTTTTTGCATAGACGGGTTGTTTCAAAGGGGTACCTCTTTGCCTGTTTCTGTATATAGTATATTGCAATTTTCCCTCCTTGTCAATCCTTCTTTCCATCCAAAGAGGGGATTTCCGCTTTTGCCGTGGAACGGAGACGAATCGTGTACGGGTCTTGACATTTCCCGCTTTTTTTGATATAGTGTATATGCAGTGGGTGAACGTTCCCGCGATCTATCAAAAGGGAGGGAAACGGTATGGCTCTTTTACGGGTTATCGAATGGGTCGACCAAGACGAAAGCACCATCGTCCATAAAGCAAACATTGCGGAAAACTCCGTCAACCGCGGTTCTGTATTGAACGTGCGCGAGGGGCAGACGGCGGTCTTTTGTGATAAGGGGCGCATGGCGGACGTGTTTTTGCCGGGGTATTATAAACTCGATACGGACAGTATCCCCATCCTGACGAGGCTGCTTTCCTGGAAATACGGGTTTGAAAAACCTTTCAAATCGGACATCTATTTTGTCAGTTCCCGCCGGTTCATCAATCAAAAATGGGGCACGCCTTCTCCCGTGATGATCCGTGACAAGGATTACGGGGCGGTGCGCGTGCGCGGTTATGGCACGTATGCTTTCCGCGTAAAGGATGCCTTTGTGTTCATGCAAGAACTTTTCGGCACCCTCTCGTCTTTTTCGACGAAGGATATCGCCGATCAGATCCGCAGCATGCTGGTGATGGGGATCTCCGACGCGATCGGCGAAAGCGGGGTGTCGGTGCTCGACATGGCGGCGAACCTCATGGAATTGAGCGCGGCGGTGCGCGAGAGGCTTGCGCCGCGCTTCGATGCTTGGGGCATAGAATTGTGCGATTTCAACTTTGAAAGTTTTTCTCTGCCGCCGGAATTGGAAAAGGCGCTCGATGAAAGCGCGCGCCTCGGCATGCTCGGCAAAAATATCGACGTCTACACCCGCATCGCGCAGGCAGACGCGCTCAGAGAGGCGGCAAAAAACACGGGCGCTGCCGGCGGCACGATGGGGGCGGGCATCGGCATGGGAGTCGGGATGAGCATGGGGCAGATGTTGGCGAACATGAACAATACGCAGCCGTCCGCGCAGCAACAGCCCCCGCGCGGAAAAAAGTTTTGCGCGCATTGCGGTGCGGAGATCGCGCCCGGCGCTAAATTCTGTCCCGAGTGCGGGAAGGGGATCGCTGCGGCTGCCGTCTGTCCGCAGTGCGGGGCGCGGCTCACTTCGGAAGCAAAGTTTTGCCCCGAATGCGGCGGAAAAGTCAAATGATCTGCGGAAAAGGAGAGTGCCTTCATGTCAAAAAAATTTTTTTCGCGCCTTATCGTCGCGCTCGCCTTTTTGGCGGCAGCGATCTTTTATCTTTTATCGGAGCTTCTTCCCGAACGGTTCGGCGGGTTTTCGCTCGCTTGGGCGGGCGTTCTTTTCGCGGGGATGAGCGGGCTTGCGCTGCTCGTCTCGGCGTTCGGCGTCAAAAATTCTGTCGCGCTGAAAAAATTGCAGATCGCGATCGGCTGTGTGCTCATCCTTGTGGCGGCCGTCTGCCTGTTTTTTGCGCTGGCGCTGCCCGATGCTCTTCTCCTTCCCGTCCTTTTTGTGATCGCCGCTTTTTTCCTTGTGCTCTGCACGTTCGTCGTCGGCGGCAAAAAATGGGACGATGGGGATAATCATAAGGCGGGATACAAATGCTACGACCGGCGCAAGGCGGAAGAGGAGAAGCTAGCAAAAAAAGAGGATGTATCGGAAGGCGAGGATCGCGCAGACCGATAATGTTTAAAAGTGATACGGCGCGGAAGGGATGCTTCCGCGCCGTATGGTTTTGTTTTTACAGCGGATCAATACATGCCGCCGCCCATGCCGCCGCCTGCGGGCGCCGCGGGTTCGGGCGCGGGGATATCAGTCACGACGCTTTCCGTCGTGAGCAGGGTCGCCGCCACGGAAGCGGCGTTCTGCAAGACGCTCCTTGCGACCTTGGTCGGGTCGATGATGCCGCTTTCGACCATGTCCGTATAGCGGTTTTTGAGTGCGTCAAAGCCGTAGTTCGCTTTCTTTGCGGAGAGGATCTTTTCGACGATGACCGAGCCGTCCAGTCCGGCGTTTTTGGCGATCTGGCGGACAGGTTCTTCCACCGCCTTGAGAATGATCTGCGCGCCCGTCTTTTCGTCTCCTTCGAGAGAATCGATCAGCTTTTTGAGGGCGCCCATCGTGGAGAGCAGGGCTACGCCGCCGCCCGGAACGATGCCTTCTTCCACTGCGGCGCGGGTCGCGGCGAGCGCGTCCTCGATACGCAGCTTCTTTTCTTTCATTTCGACTTCCGTCGCCGCGCCGACATTGATGACCGCGACGCCGCCCGCCAGTTTGGCGAGGCGCTCTTGCAGCTTCTCTCTGTCATAATCGGACGTAGTTTCGGCGATCTGCGCCTTGATGGCGTTCACGCGCGCTTTGATGTTTTCGGGATCGCCCGCACCGCTGACGATGGTCGTGTTGTCCTTGTCGACTTTGACCTGCGCAGCCCTGCCGAGCATATCCGTCGTGACGTCCTTGAACTCGTAGCCGAGGTCGGAGGAGATGACCGTGCCGCCCGTCAGGATGGCGATATCTTCGAGCATCGCCTTTCTTCTGTCGCCGAAGCCGGGCGCTTTGACGGCAACGCAGTTGAACACGCCTTTGAGCTTGTTGACGATGAGTGCGGCGAGCGCGTCGCCCTCGACGTCCTCCGCGATGATCAAAAGCCTTGCGCCCTGCTGCGCGAGGGGCTCGATGATGGGGAGGATCTCCTGCAGGTTGGAGATCTTTTTATCGGTGATGAGAATGTAAGGGGAGTCGAGCACCGCTTCCATCTTATCGGTATTGGTGACCATGTAAGCGGAAGCATAGCCGCGGTCGAACTGCATCCCTTCTACGGTGGTAAGTTCGGTATTCATCGTCTTGCCCTCTTCCACCGTGATGACGCCGTCTTTGCCGACCTTTTCCATCGCGTCGGAGATCAGCGCGCCGACCGTTTCATCTCCCGCAGAGATAGAGGCGACCTGCGCGATCGCAAGTTTGCTGTCCACCGTCTTGGAGATCTTTTTGATCTCTGCGACCGCTGTCTCCACCGCCTTGTCGATGCCTTTGCGCAGGATGATGGGGTTGGCGCCCGCCGCCAGGTTCTTCAATCCCTCGCGGATGATAGCCTGCGCCAAAACGACCGCCGTGGTGGTGCCGTCGCCTGCCACGTCGTTGGTCTTGGTGGAGACTTCTTTGACGAGCTGCGCGCCCATATTTTCAAACGGGTCTTCGAGTTCGATCTCTTTTGCGATCGTCACCCCGTCGTTGGTGATGAGGGGGGCGCCGAATTTTTTATCGAGGACTACGTTCCTGCCCTTGGGGCCGAGCGTGATCTTTACCGTATCCGCAAGGGTATTGACACCCTTTTCCAATGCTTTTCTGGCGTCGTCGCCGTACTTGATCTGTTTAGCCATATGATCGTTCCTCCTGAATAAACTGTTCTATGCCGCCTTATTCGACGATGGCGAGGATGTCGCCCTGCTTGATGATCGTAAACTCCTTGCCGTCCACCTTAAATTCGCTGCCCGAATACTTTGAGTAGAGAATGGTGTCGCCCACTTTCACGACCATCTTCACTTCTTTGCCGTCCACCGTGCCGCCGGGGCCGACCGCGACTACGCGCGCCGTTTGCGGTTTTTCCTGCGCGGAAGAGGGAAGGATGAAACCGCTCTTGGTCTTTTCTTCCTTTTCTACGCTTTCCACAACAACTTTATCAAATAAAGGTTTGATGTTCATAGAAACTGCCTCCAAAATTATTCCGTATCGGTTAGCACTTGTTGTATCAGAGTGCTAATTTACTATATATTATATTCAAACCGAAACAAATGTCAAATGTTTTGCACCCAAAAAACGAAAAAATTAGCACTCTTTTTGTAAAAGTGCTAAAACACGGGATTTCCGTTTGCAGCGGGAGCGCCGAGGCGGTGTGCGCCTGCAAAGCTCGCGGCGGAAAATATTCTTACAAAATAAAAAATTTTGTAACAAACGGGTGTGAAAAGCGTCATATTTACGGAAGGAACGAGGGTCTATGAAAGAATTAGAGACATTCTACAATACCTATTATGCGCAGGTGTTCGCCTTCAGCCTGACGCTCACCCGCAACAGGGCGGATGCGGAGGATCTCGCTTCCGAGACCTTTTACCGCGCCATTTCGCATGCGGACAAGTTCCGCGGCACCTGTAAAATGAGCGTCTGGCTGTGCGCCATCGCCAAAAACCTCTTTCTCGATGAGTGCCGGCGGCGCAAAAGGCGGCAGCCTTCCGCACCGCAGCCGGGGCTATCCGCCGAGGAGCGGGAGAGCGCGGGGGAGATCCTTGCGTTTGCCGAGGCGCTGCCCGATCCCTTCCGCACCGTATTTCTCATGCGTACGGTAGGGGATGCGGAGTATGCCGATATCGCACAGCTCTTTGCAAAGAGCGAAAGCTGGGCGCGCGTCACCTTTCACCGCGCCCGTATGAAGATCGCGGAAAAAATCAGGCGACAGGAGGATGACGTATGAACGAGTGCAAATTGTGTGAGGATCTGCTCCCCCTCTATGTGGACGGGGCGCTGAACGAGGAGAGCATGCAGTTCGTGCGCGCGCATCTCGACGCGTGCGAAGAGTGCCGTAAAAAATATGGGGAAATGACTTCGGCCGCCCTCCCCCTTCCCGAAGCAGACCCTCCCGAAGCGGGGCCGTTGGCGGCGATTGGGAAAAAGATCACGCGTAAGACGATCTTGATCACGGCGGTTGCCGTCCTCTTGTGTGCGGTCATCGCCTTTTGCGCCGCTTTTTTCGGCGTGCGCGTACATGCGCTCTATCCCGCAAGTTACAGGGGGGGCATATGGTCGGATGAGATGTTCGCAAAAAAAGTCATGCCCGCTCTCACCGTCGCTTCCGGCGCGCCGAACAATACCGAATATCGCAACGACGGCGTAAACAATTCGGCGGGGGATGCCGCCGTCCGTTTTGCTCTTCCGGACGATATGCAGCCTATTGCGGAAACTCCCCATATCTTTGTGGGAGAGGACGGGGGCTATCTCTCCTTTACCTTTGAAACGGAGGCGGAGGCGGCTTGGTATTATCCCAATTATGAACTCTACAGCGTACTGTATTCCCGTCCCGCGCGCTCCTATGTGGAATTATGCCGATTCATTCTCGAATATGACCTCGGTGAAGTCAACGTCTTTTCGTCCATGCACGATATCCGCATCGCCTCGGCGGTGCGGGATATGCGCGCCATAGTGAGCGTTGCGAACAGTTCACGTGAAAAGGGAGAGTATTATCCCGTCGACGGCGGGCTCGACGGGTTTGCGGTCACGCCTTCCGCGGAAGAAGGGGTATGGTTCCTCTGCCTGGAACAGGAGCGCACGATCTGCCATATCCTCATCGCCGATCCGGGCGGTATCGGCGCTTCCCGTGAGAGCGTTGCGCGGTTCCTCGGTTCTGTGGAATTGCTCGTCTGAACGTTGACGGTTCCGTCTGCGGGCGCGGCGTCTGCCGCGCCCGTTTTCTCCGGAAAGGGCGTCTGCCTTGAGGGAATTTGTCCCCGTGCTTGCTTTTTATTTTTATATATGTTACAATGATAAAAAGGAGAAGGAACGATGAATAAATGGGACAAACGATTTATGGAACTTACAGAAACGGTCGCGGGTTGGTCGAGCTGTTTTCAGGAGAACAGGCATGTCGGTGCGGTCATCGTGCTGGATAAGCGCGTCTTGACGACGGGGTACAACGGCGCGCCGGCGGGGATCGAGAGCTGTGCGGACAAGGGAGAGTGCCTTCGCCGCAAGCTGAATGTGCCCAGCGGCACGCGGCAGGAACTCTGTTATGCCGTTCATGCCGAACAGAACGCCATCATCCAGGCGGCGCGCCTCGGCGTCAAGATCGGCGGCGCCACCTTATATTGCACTCATCAGCCGTGCGTCATCTGCGCCAAGATGATCATCAACGCGGGGATCGCGCGCGTCGTCTATAAGGAAGGGTATCCGGATGAATTTTCCGTGCGGCTTTTCCGTGAAGCGGGCGTGCTTCTGCAAAAATACGAAGATATTGAAAAGGAGGAATAAGATGAAAAATCCCGTCGTAACGATCGAAATGCAGGACGGAAAGGTCATCAAGGCGGAATTGTATCCGGACAAGGCGCCCAATACCGTCAATAATTTTCTCTCCCTCGTCAAAAACGGCTTTTATGACGGGCTCTGTTTCCACCGCGTCATCGAAGGGTTCATGATCCAGGGGGGAGACCCCGCGGGCAACGGCACGGGCGGCCCCGGCTATGCCATTCAAGGGGAATTCCGCTCCAACGGCTTTGCGCAGAACGACGTCAAACATCTGCGCGGCGTGCTTTCCATGGCGCGTTCGATGATGCCGGACAGCGCCGGCTCACAGTTTTTTATCATGCACGAAAACGCGGCGCACCTCGACGGGCAGTATGCGGCGTTCGGCAAGGTCATCGAAGGGATGGATGCCGTGGATGCGATCGCTTGCACGGATACGGATATGCGTGACAGGCCGCGCACGCCGCAGATCATGCAAAAAGTCACCGCGGAGACGTTCGGCGCGGAATATCCCGAACCGAAGCGGATGCGGCGCTCATTTTGAGCGTTCCGCTTGTTGCTTCCGATAGCGGAAGGGAGAGACGCCGTATTTTTGGCGGAACATGCGGTGAAAGTGCGTCTGATTTTCGTAACCGACCGTGCGGATGATCTCATCCACGCTCAGCTTTGTGTCGGTCAGAAGCCGCTCCGCTACGCGCAGCCGCTCTTCGATGAGGAGGGCGCGGAAGGGCTTGCCGTATAATTCAGTGATACGCCTCGACAGGTAGACGGGAGAATATCCGAGTTCGTCCGCGAGGTCTGAAAGCCGCGCCCGCGGATATTGCCTCGATATATAGGAAGTGACCCTCTGTTTAAATTGCATTTCCGGGGAAGAGAGGGTAATGTTGTTGGCGAGCGTTTCGCGGTAATAGGACAGATAGGAAAACAGCAGGGAGACGATCTGCGTCAGGATGCCGTGATCCGCGGCGCCGTTTTGGGCGAGCGCATAGATGAGGTTGTCCATCAGATTGCGGATGGGAAAGGTATCTTTGGTGCGAAAGTGCAGATATTCCCCCTCGCCCGCTTCATCGAAGTTGCGCGTCAAAAAGGTGCTGATGATGGGGTTATCCCGCACGTTGTGGAAGATATATTGCAAAAATCCGTCGGCAAGGATGAAGTTGATGCCGATGTCCGTGCGTTCCGCGCGCAGGACGGCATGGCGGATATGTCTGTTCAAAAAGAGGATATCGCCGCTTTGCAGGACGATCTTCTTTCCGTCGACGACATGGGTGATGCTGCCCGCATAGACATACATGAATTCCATATAATCGTGCCCGTGTTCCGGAAAGTCGGTGAAGCGGGTGTGCAGGCGCAAGTCGATCTGTTTGTGCCCGCCCAGCATCTTTTTGCTGTTGACGATAAATTTGTCCGAAAGGGTATAGTCGTCCTTTCGGATATTTTTTTGCCCCTGCAGGATATTCTTTTCTTCGTTCGTAAGGCGCGTCAGCCTATCGATGATCTCTTTCTCCATGCAAACAGTATAACACAAAATGGACGAGAAGTCAATTACCGTCAGTTTTTTGCTTGCATAGTGTCATTGTTTAATATCTGCATTTCTGTTATAATAGAAAAAAAGAAAGGGGACGGAACGCATGAAGCAATATCTCGCCATCGATATCGGCGCCAGCAGCGGCAGGCATATCGTCGGTAAAATACAAAGCGGCAAGATCGTGACGGAGGAGGTCTACCGTTTTCCCAACGGAAATAAGCGTGAGGACGGCCATCTCGTGTGGGATACGGGCGCCCTCTTGCAGGAAGTGAAAAACGGGATCGCCGCGGCATTGAAACAGTGCGGCGCCATCGATAGTTTTTCCATCGATACATGGGGGGTCGACTATGTCCTTATGGACGGCGACCGAGAGATCTTTCCCTGCTATGCATACAGGGACGATCGGACGCAACAGCCGCTTTGCGCCGCGCACGCGCTTATTCCTTTTGAAAAATTGTATGAACGGACGGGGATCCAGTTTCAGCCCTTCAACACCGTCTATCAGCTGTACGCGGATCGGCTTGCGGAAAGGCTGACGAAGGCGACGGATCTTTTGATGCTGCCCGAATATCTTCTCTATAAACTGACAGGAAAAAAGGTGTGCGAATATACAAACGCCACCACGACGGGCCTCGTCAATGTATTGACGCATCGCTTTGACGAGGAGATCGTCTCCGCTCTCGGCCTGCCGAAGCGCCTCTTCGAGAAAGAGATCTTGCAGCCGGGGACTGTTGTCGGAAAGCTGAAAGAAGATGTCGCCGCCGAAGTGGGCGGAAATATGACGGCGGTGCTCTGCGCCACGCACGACACGGCGAGCGCCGTGCTTGCGGCGCCCGTGCGGGACGATTTCCGTTCGCCGTATATTTCCAGCGGCACATGGTCTCTTCTTGGCGTGGAACAGCCGTCCGCCCACACCGACGCGGAGAGCCTCGAGGAAAATTTTTCCAACGAAGGCAGCCTCGGCGCCACTTTTCGCTGGCAGAAGAATATCATGGGGCTGTGGATGCTGCAATCGGCACGCAGAGAATTGGGGCTGGGGTTTGCCGAAGCGGAACAACTCGCCCGCGCGAATGCGTGCGACGCGGTCGTCGATTGCAACGATCCCGCCTTTCTTGCGCCGCAAAGCATGTGCGCGGCGGTGCGCGACCGGGCGGGCGCGCTCACGGACGGGCAGCTGTTGTACTGTATCTATGCGAGCCTTGCCCATTGTTATCGAGAGGCGCTTGCCGCCATGTCGGAAAAATTCGGCCGCAAGATCGAGACGCTCAACATCATCGGCGGCGGCAGCCAGGATTCTTTTTTGAATGAATTGACGGCAAAGATCGCGGGCGTGACCGTCATTGCGGGACCGGCGGAAGCGACCGCTCTCGGCAATCTGCTCGTGCAGATGATCGCCGGCGGTGAACTGAAAAATATCGGTGAGGGAAGGGCGTGCATCCGTACGTCTTTTGCCCTCAGGACATTTCAATAAATAAGACGGAGGAATTTCAGATGGAAAGGTATGAACAGGCAAAGGAGATGTTTGCAAAATACGGCGTCGATACGGAGATTGCGCTTCGGACTTTGGCGCAAATACCCGTTTCCGTGCATTGCTGGCAGGGGGACGATGTGATCGGTTTCGACGGCGCGGGGGCGGCGAGCGGCGGCATTCAGACGACGGGCAATTATCCCGGCAGGGCGAGAACGCCGGAAGAGTTGATGGCGGATCTTAAACTCGCCTTCTCTTTGATGACAGGCAGGAAGAGGCTGAACCTGCACGCGAGCTATGCCTTCCTCGGAGAAGATAAAGGGAAGATCGACCGCGACGGATATCTTCCCAAACATTTTGCCCCCTGGGTGGCGTTCGCCAAGGAGATCGGGCTGGACGGCATCGATTTCAATCCGACTTGCTTTTCTCATCCGATGGTCAAAGACGGGCTTACCCTTTCTCATCCGGACAAGCAGGTGCGCGATTTTTGGATCCGCCACTGTATTGCCTGTCTGAGGATCGCGGAATATTTTGCGGACGAGACGGGCTCGCACTGCCTCGTCAATATTTGGGTGCCGGACGGGCTTAAAGACGTGCCCGCCGACAGACTGACGCCGCGCATCCGCTTGCGCGACTCTTTGGACGAGATCCTCTCCTGCGGGTACGACAAGAAAAAAGTCATCGTCGCCGTGGAGAGCAAAGTGTTCGGTATCGGCGTGGAAAGCTACACTGTCGGCAGCAACGAGTTTTATCAAAATTATGCGGCAACGAGGGGGATCTGCTGTTTGTTGGACAACGGGCACTATCACCCCACGGAGAACGTCTCCGACAAGATCCCTTCTCTGCTCGCGTTTTACGACAAGGTAGCGCTGCATGTCACCCGCGGCGTCCGTTGGGACAGCGACCATGTCGTATTGCTTGAGGACGAATTGAAGGAGATCTGCAAGGAGATCGTGCGCAACGGCGCGACGGAAAAGGTCATGATCGCCCTCGATTATTTCGATGCGAGCATCAACCGCATCTCTGCCTGGGTCGTGGGAGAACGGAATGTCGGCAAAGCGCTGCTGTTTGCGCTTTTGCAGCCGTATGAAAAACTGCGCGTCATGCAGGACGAGGCGAATTTTACAGAACAGATGGCGGTGCAGGAGGAGATGAAGACGATGCCGTACGGCGACGTGTGGGAAGAATATCTCCGCCGCAATCATTTTGCGGGCAGCGATTGGTTCGAGCAGGTGCGCGCCTATGAAAATACCGTTTTGAAGGAGAGAAAGTAATATGAAAAATATTTTGGATGCGCCTTTTGTAAGGGAAATGTGCGAAACGACGGCAAACATGTACCGTCTCGGATGGGACGAGCGCAACGGCGGGAACATCTCTTATTTGCTCGACGAAAAAGAGGTCGACGAATATCTCGACACGGGCAAAGTGCTGCGCAGCATTCCGCTGATGGGTGTGAACGAGGTGGATTTTGACGCTTCACCGCTGGAGGGCAAGATCTTTATCGTCACGGGCACGGGCAAGTATTTCAAAAACGTGGAGAAAGACCCCGAGACGAATCTCGGCATCGTGCGCATCGGCAAGGGAGGCAAAAACGTAGAATTGCTTTGGGGGTATCGTGGAGGCGGCAGGCCGACTTCGGAATTTCCCGCGCATATGATGAGCCATATGGCGCGTTTGCAGGTCGATCCTGAAAACCGCGTAGTCATGCATTCGCATCCCACGCATACGCTCGCGATGAATTATGTACACGAATTGAACGAGAAGAAGTTCACGCACACCCTTTGGGAGATGAGTACGGAATGCATCGTCGTCTTTCCGGAGGGGGTAGGGGTGCTTCCCTGGATGCTTTGCGGCACGAAAACGATCGGGGAAGCGACCGCCGAAAAGATGAAAAAATTCCGTCTTGTCGTCTGGGCGCTGCACGGCATTTACGGCGCCGGCAAGACGATGGACGAGACGTTCGGGCTGATCGAGACGGTGGAAAAGGCGGCGCAGATCTATATGCTGACGGCACATCTGCCCCGCGTCAATACCATCAAGGACGAAGATATGGTCAAACTTGCCGAACTTTTCGGCATCGATTACAGAAAAGATTTTCTCGATCTGTAAGCAAATTGTGCGGAAAGAGGCGGCTGCCGTTCGAGCAGCCGCCTCTTTCCGTGCTTTTAAGCGTCATTTATTTCTCTTTGGATGCGGGGGCAAACCGTACGACGGCGGAGAGCAATGACATGACCGCCAATAAGATGCAGAGGGCGACTGTCACCGGAGTAAAGCGCGAAAACAAAACAGGGCCGAGCAGACAGGACAGGAAGGCGATGACGGAAAAAATGAACAGGCTTAAGGAGAGCGCCCTCGATCGCATGAAGGCGGTCAGTCCGCTGAAAAGCAAGATAAAGCAGGTAAGCACGGCGGTAAGGATGGGCAGCAAATTGCCGTACCCCGCGGATAGCGTATCAAAATACGAATGATAACTCTCCGTGACCGTTTCCGGCCCGGGTGCCCAGCGCATGACGACGCCGTAGGGGAGCGCTTCCAGCACCATCGCCGCGATGGCGCAAAGAAACACAAGGATCTGTAAAAATAACCGGATCTTGATCTTCATGTGCTTTTTCCTCCTTTCTTCTATCGAAATATGGCTTTCCTCTTTTGTCAAGTCAGATAACGCCCCGGACGTGCCCGTCCTTAAAAGGCTCGTGCACCATACTTTTTTTCCGCAGTGCGGGCATTTCAGACGCCGCTTGCGGAAGGTGTGCATGCCGGCGATATAAGCGGCGGGCGTGGCGGTGAATTTTGTGCCGCAGGCGGGGCATTCGAAAACCTCGCGGCTGATGTCGAGCATCAATATGACGGAAACATTGGCAAGCAGCGCCAAAAGGGCGCAGACGATCAAAACGACGCGCAGCCATGTGTCGATCGTGCCGTACCCCGCGCAGATCACGACGAGCCCTAATACAGAGACGAGCGTCAGTATGAAGGAGATCACGGATACGGTATTTTTGGCTTTTGCGCTGCATTTGTCCTCTAACAGGATGGAAAGGTTTTCTTCCGCACGCGCGACATATTGTTCATCGTTTAGGCGTTCTCCGGCGAGCAGTTCGTTCACGCTGATCCCCAGCGCCTTGGCGAGGGGCAGCATCAGCCCAACGTCCGGCAGCCCTTTGCCCGTTTCCCATTTCGAGACCGTCTTTTCGGAAATGTGCAGCATTTCCGCCAGCTGCATTTGCGTCATGACCCTTTCTTTGCGCAGGGATTTTATAAACTCTCCCGTCTTGTGCGGTTCCATTTTCTCCTCCCGCTATTTTTTAATGAAAAAGATCCTCTCCTTGTTGTTATCAGTATAGCACGTTATGTTCCCCGTGTCTACCTACGCTCCGTAGAGTTCGCCGCATTTTGCAAAAAAAGAACACCAAACAAAGTCTGGTGTTCCGCATATGGAGCTGATAGCGGGATTTGAACCCGCGACCTCGTCCTTACCAAGGACGTGCTCTACCTCCTGAGCCATATCAGCGGCTGCTGCCCGTGGCGTTCACAAAGCTATATTATTATATAAGAAAGCGTAAAAAATGTCAAATAAATATCGTCGGTTTTATAAATTTTGCCGCACAATTTCCGGTGTGGCATTCCTTAAAAACGGAAAGGCTTTTCCCTTGGATACATAAAAAGGGACGTAATACAGACAATAAGGGAAAAGCGGAGGGGTTTATCATGAAAAAGACTGCCATGGCGATCATTTTATGTTCTGTTTTGCTTGTGCCTTGCCTGCATGCCGAGGCGGCGCGCGCGGAGACGGGGCGTGGATACAAAGCCGCCTATTGTGCGGATTTTTACAGCGGGACGGTGATATTGTCGGAGAATGAGGCGGCGCATCTGCCCATCGCCAGCATGTGCAAGATCATGACGCTTTTGCTCTGTTTTGAAGAGATCGAGGCGGGACGCCTTTCGCAAGAGGAAGAGATCGCCGTGAGCGAGCGTGCGAGCGGGATGGGCGGATCGCAGGTCTTTTTGGAGGCGGGGGCCCGCTATCCCGCCGGCGAGTTGATCAAGAGTATTTGCGTCGCGTCCGCAAACGATTCCTGCGTGGCGATGGCGGAGCGCATTGCGGGAAGCGAGGAAGAATTTGTTTCGCGCATGAATGAAAGGGCGGAAGCGCTCGGCATGCTCGATACGGTCTTTGTCAACTGTACGGGGCTGCCGGGAACGGGGCAATATTCCTGCGCGAAGGATGTGTACCGGATGCTGCGCGCCTTGCTTACCCATGACGAATACTTTCGTTACGGCAAGATCTGGACGGATAAGATCGAACATCCGAAAGGGCGCGTGACGGAAATGGCAAACACAAACAAACTGATCCGCACATACAGCGGCTGCGACGCAGGGAAGACGGGGTATACCGATGAAGCGGGATTTTGCCTTGCCGCCTCTGCCGCGCGCGGCAACATGCGCGTGATCTCCGTCGTGATGGGCGCGGACAATAGCAAGATCCGCTTTGATAAGACGGGCGCGGCGTTCGATCATGCCTTTGCAAATTATACAAACAAAGCGATCTTGGACGGAGACATGCCGCTGGATGAGCATTGCCCGCTGCAAGGCGGAAAAAAACAAGCGGCGGCGGTGCGCCCGGAGCGAAGCGCCTATCTGTTCTGTAAAAAGAAAGATGATGACGACATCTTTTACGAATTGTCGTTTGATACGGTGAAAGCGCCCGTTTCCGCGGGGCAGCAAGTTGGCACGGCCGTCATCTATAAAAACGGCGTCGAAGCGGACAGGGTGGCGCTGCTTTGCAACGAGTCCGTCGGCAGGGCGACTTACTTTGACTCTCTGCGCGAGATCGCAAAGAGATGGGTTTCATGAACTTTTACAGCATATTATGTCTGACATAGAATGTGTATTATGGCGGTATTGATCTCGTCCGTATTATTGATATTGCTCTTCCCCGTTTACGTCGACGTCTATTTGTATGCCGACCGGAGAGACGCAAAACTCGGGTTTGCTTTGTATCTATATGATTGCGTACGGGTCTTGGGAGGATACGCCCGCCCGTATCCCGCGGGCGTTGCCTTTCATCTGTCGGAAAAGAGAGCATTTTTGCTGCCGTACCGAGAGATGCTGTCTGCCCGAAAAAATTTTGAGATCACAAAGGGTTTTTCTGTCTGCCGCTATCGCCAGGTCATCGAGCTCGGCGGGGCGGAAAACGCTGCGGGCGCATTGACGGCGGGGGCATTGCTCGGCAAAACTGCGGACGTACTCTTTGCCGTCGTCCGCAGGCGCAGCGACGCGGTCTTAGCGTCGGATATTTTGGTGAACATGGGGCGCCAAGGCGGACGCGTCGCCGTAAACGTGACGGTGGTCTTTGACCTCTTGATCGTGTTGATCGCCGTCGGTAAATTGATTTTGGAGAAGGTGTTGTGTTATGGAAGGAAAGGAAAGAGAAGTCGGTGAACTTGTCCGCAGATCGGTGGAAGATCTGACAAAACTGATCGATGTGGACGCGGCGATCGGAGCGCCGATCGTGACGGGATCGGGCTGTCGCGTGATCCCCGTATCCAAAGTGACGGCGGGGTATCTGACGGGCGGGGGCGAGTATGGTGAAATCAATGTCATCAAAGAGGGGGAAAGCGCTCCCTTTGCGGGAGGAAACGGCGCGATTGTTTCCTTGAAGCCGGCGGGCTTTTTGCTTGACGACGGAAAAAGCTGCACGTTTATCCATGCCGGCGGAGACCCGCTCGATCACCTCATCGATAAACTTGCCGAACTGGTGGAAAAGATTGCCGGCAGCGGTGAATAAACGCATCCTTGCCGCACTGCTTGCGGCGGCCTGTTTTGCGGGCGCTTTCCCCTTCTATAGGGTGGAGGCGCAAGCGCCGCGTTCGGCGGGCGAGATCGTATTGGAAGTCAATTCCGGGCGGGTGTTGTATGAGTCGGATGCCGACCGCGTCCTGCCGATGGCGAGTACGACAAAGATCTTGACGGCGCTCATCGTGATCGAGGATCGTCCGCTCGATGTGCCCGTGACCGTCCCTGCGCATTGTACCGGGGTGGAAGGATCGAGCATCTACCTCGTCGCAGGGGAAAAACTGACCGTGCGCGATCTGCTGTACGGGCTGATGCTGCGCTCCGGGAACGACTGCGCGGAAACACTTGCTTGTTTTCACAGCGGCAGCGTCGAAAAATTTGCCGATTGCATGAACAGGCGCGCCCGGGCACTCGGCGCTCGGAACAGCCATTTTGTCAACCCGCACGGTTTGCCGGATAAAGGGCATTATACGACGGCGCGCGACCTCGGCTGCATAGCCTGTGCGGCAATGCGGAACGCCGTTTTCCGCGAGATCGTTTCGGCTCGGTCGGCCGTCATCCCCGACGGAGGCTGCGGCTACGTCCGCCGCCTCGTCAATAAAAACAAAATGCTCACCGCATATGACGGTGCCAACGGCGTCAAGACGGGGTATACGAAGGAAGCGGGACGGTGCCTCGTCTCGTCGGCGGAACGCGACGGGATGCAGCTCGTCTCCGTCGTGCTCGATTCTCCGGATATGTACGGACGCAGCCGCGCTTTGCTGGACGACGCTTTTGCCGCATTCTCCTACCGGAAAATATTCGACGCGGCGGAGCATCGATATCCCGTTCCCACAGACGTTCCGCAAAAGCCGTGCGTCGGCGCCTGCCTGCATGACGCATGGTATCCGCTGCGGGAGGAAGAGGAGGCGCTCGTCTATACGGAAGCGGAGCTGCCGCCTCGCCGCATGCTGCCCGTACAAGAGGGAGAAGAATTGGGGATTTTGCGTATTTACCTCAAAAATCGGTTGCTTTTTTCGCAAAAAATCGTTAGTATAGAGTGCGTAAAAAAGAATTGGGCGGATATACTCGGGCAGATAGCGCGGGACTTTGTCCGCCGAGAGGACACATGCGCATCAATAAATTTCTTGCGGAGTGCGGCGTGGCGAGCCGCCGCGCCGCAGACGGGCTGATCCGCGACGGCAAAGTGCTTGTCAACGGAAAACCCTGCGTTCCGGGCACAGACATCGCCGAAGGGAAGGACACCGTGACGGTGGAGGGCAAAAACATTTGTCTGCCCGCGGAGCACGCCTATTACATGATGAACAAGCCGAAAGGATATGTGTGTACCGTGCGCGATGACAGGGGGAGAAAGACGGTCATGGATCTGTTGCCTGCCGAAACGGGCAGGGTGTATCCCGTAGGCAGGTTAGATTATGACAGCGAAGGGCTGCTCCTCTTCACCAATGACGGCGACCTCGCTTTTCGGCTGACGCACCCGAAGAACGAGATCGCAAAAACTTATCTCGTGCGCGTCGAGGGAAGCGTCACGGAAGGGGCCCTGAATAAGCTGCGCGCCGGCGTCGAATTGGACGGGCGCATGACGGGCAAAAGCAAGATCCGCATCGTGGAGACGAACAGAGAATACACAAAACTGCATGTCACGATCGGAGAAGGGCGCAACCGTCAGGTGCGGAGAATGTTCGAGACGATCGGCAAAAACGTCGTCTTTTTGAAGCGCATCCGCATCGGCGATCTGGTGCTCGGTTCCCTTGAACGGGGCAAAGTGCGCCCGCTGCGGGCGGATGAGGTCGTCTATTTGAAAAATCTTTAAAAGCGTGCCGGCTGCATGGGCCGGCATTTGATTTCTACGCCTTGCAAATGTTTTGCAAGGATTTTACAATTTGACGTTGACATCTTTTCTCGTTTATAGTAAAATAAGAAGTGTTCAAAAGGAAAGACCGTTTTACGGCATCTGTGCATGGGAGGATGTGATATGAAATTTGGTATTTTGACGAGCGGCGGAGATTGTTCCGGGCTCAACGCGGTCATCCGAGCCATCGGGCTGTATCTCGAGGAGAATGTCAGGGATGCGGAGATCGTCGGCATTCCCGACGGGTACGGCGGGCTTATCCGAGGCGAAAGTTTTCCTCTTCGCAGGAATGATTTCGAGAACATCATCGGGCTGGGCGGCACCATCCTGCGCACTTCACGTCAGCCTTATAAATTGATGACCGTCTCCGAGAACGGCTCCTCGCGGCTGGAGAGGATGTGCGAGAATTATCGAAAGATGGGTTTGGATTGCCTGTTCACGCTCGGCGGCGCGGGAACGCATAAGACGGCCGCCCTCCTGAGCATGGAAGGATGCAACGTGGTGGGCGTACCCAAGACGATCGACAACGATATCTACGGAACGGACGTCACGTTCGGCTTTCAGACCGCGGTGGAGGTCGCTACGGAAGCGATCGACAGGATCCGCACGACGGCGGCAAGCCACAGCCGTACGATGCTCGTGGAGATCATGGGCAATAAGGCGGGGTGGCTGACACTGTATACGGGGATCGCCGCGGGGGCGGATATGATCCTCATCCCCGAGATTCCGTTCTCCGTCGACGCGGTGTGCGACTTTGTTGCGGCGCAGAGGCGAAGCGGCAAGACGCATACGATCGTCGCCGTCGCCGAAGGCGCCGTGCTCGCGTCCGAAGTCAAATTTAAAAGATCCGAGCGCGTCTTTGTACGCACGGAGCGCGGGGAAAATACCGTCACGCAGCATCTTGCGGAGATCTTGCAGGAACGCACCGGGTTCGAGACGCGCACATCCGTGCTCGGCTATCTGCAGCGGGGCGGGACGCCGTGCGCGTATGACAGGCTGCTTTCTACACGATTGGGCGGCTTTGCCGCAAAACTCGCCGCGGACGGAAAATTCGGCGTGACTGCGGCGGTGTCGGGCAATCGCATCACCTTCAACGCGCTGACGGATATCGCGGGAAAATATAAATTTGTCGATCCCGAAGGGGACACCGTGCGTTTTGCCAAAAGTATCGGCATCGGCTTCGGCATATAAACCTCTGATCATTGCAAAAATAATAACGGGAGTTATGTATGAAATATTCAGTCATCGACATCAGTTCCAGCAGTATTTCGCTCATCGTGGCGGAAACGGAAGAGCGCAAGACGGAGATCATCTTCAAAGACCGCATGAGCGTCAGCCTTCTGCATTATCTGGACGGGAAATTGCTCACGGAGCGCGGCGCGGAAAAGCTGATAGACGCGCTGCGTGAAATGAAGGACAAGAGCGAGCGCTTCGGCGTGCGGTATTGCTATGTCATTGCGACCGCCTCTCTGCGTGTCATTGAAAATTATGAAGAGATCGTTAGGCTCGTCGCCGAAAAGACGGGGCTGCCCATCAACGTGATGGACGGCAAGACGGAGGCATTTTGCGACTATGTCGCCAATCTGTATTACGCCTCTTACGAAAAGGCGGTCCTCATCGATCTGGGCGGCAAGAGCCTCGAGATCTGCGATCTGACCAAGGGCAAAAAGGAAGATATGATCTGTCTCAACTTTGGCCTTTTGGATATCCATCACAAATTTGTTAAGAAAATACAGCCGAGCGAAAAGGAAGCAAAGGATATCAAAAAATACGCCAACGAGAAATTCGACGAGGCAAAACTGCCGCAAAAGGAGATCTTTTCCACGGCGGTCATGGTCGGCGCGACAAATCATGCCGTCTACGATATCTATGCCGATTTTGCCAACGTGCGCGGCGAGGACGGCGTCAAACGCATCGAATACAAAAAGTTCAAAAAACTTGTGGCACATTTGCTCGGCGATGCGGAGCGTTCTACGCTCATTCTCAACAATGCCCCGGAAAAACTGTACCTGATCGGGCCCGCCGCCATCGTCTTAAAGACGATCTTCAAGCGTTTTGGCGTCCGGCAGATCGTCGTCAGCGACAGGGGAGTCAAAGAGGGGTATCTGCAACTCGTGTTGGAAGGAAAGGAATCGGGCCTCTATTACGATCTCGAAGAGGAAAAAGTGGGAGGGACGCCGCGCGATGCGCTCGAAGTGTCCGCGTGCAAAGCCAAAAAGAGCGCAGAGAAGGCGAAGCCCGTAAAAAAAGCCGCCGAAAAGGGAAACAAAGAGGAAGAGGATGAAAAGCCCGCTGCCGTTCGGGAAGAGGCGGAAGAAAAGCCCGCGCCCGCCAAAAGACGCGGACGCCCGCCCAAGAAAAAACCGGACGAAGCGGAACAGCAAGACGCATGAGAATAAATACAGGGAAGGAGTGACATCGTGAAAGAGACGACCGCCGCAATAGAAAAGGCAAAGAAAAAATTTATACGGGATATTTACGTCAACAGGGAATACAGTTGGCTGCTTTTTAATAAGCGCGTCTTGGATCAGGCGAAAGACCTGACCAATCCCGTGCTGGAGCGCTGTAAATTTTTGGCGATCTTCCAGTCCAACCTTGACGAATTTTTTATGGTACGGGTGGGGAGCCTGTACAACGAGAACTTGTCCGACCCGCAGGCGACGGACAACAAGACGCAGCTGACGGCGGCCAAACAGTTAGACGGCATCGCCGCCGTCGTGAAAGGGTTTTACGAGGAGCGCGCCGCCTGTTATAACGTGCTGCGCAAAGACATCGCGCGCAGCGGCATCCGCATCGTCCGCGCTTCCGAATTGACGCCCCGACAGAGCGAGGAATGCCGCGAGATCTTTACTTCGCACATCATGCCTCTCCTTTCTTTGATGGTGCTGGACGCAAAGCATCCTCTCATGCAGTTCGAAAACATGAAGAGTTACCGTATCTATGATCTCGAAAAGGACGGGCGCCGCATGATCGGCGTGATGGCGTTTAATACCGGGTTAGACAGGATGTATAAGGTCGGCACGGGCAAAAAAGTGCGGCTCGTCCCGTTGGAAGAGATCGTGCGGGCCTTCGGGCATCTCGCCTTTTTCGGATATACGGTCAAAGATGAAATGATGATGCGCGTGACGCGCAACGCGGACTTCGATACGCATATCGACGATGCGGATGTGGAACACGACTTTTCGGAGATCATGAGAAAGAAGGTGGAGTCGCGCGCGAAGCTCAACGTCGTACGGTTGGAAGTGGACAAAGAAGATTCAAAACTCAAAGATTTTGTCCTCAAACTTCTCAAATTGAATGCGAAATTTTGTTTTAAGGACGAACGCTTCTTCGATTATAAGTTCATGTATTCGCTCGGGAAATATCTTCCTCCCGAGGAGAGCGCGCCCTTAAAATATCCGCCCTTCAAAGGCGCCGTGGCGGAGGAGATCGCCAACGCGCCCTCTCTCATCGAACTGATCTCCAAAAAAGATCTTTTCCTGTCTTATCCTTACGACAGTATGTCTCCCGTGGTCGATCTGCTGGAAGAATGTGCCCGTGACGAGCGGGTGCGCTCCATCAAGATCACCATTTATCGCTTGGCGAGCCATTCCCGCATTGCGGAACTTCTCTGTAAGGCGAGTGAAAACGGCAAACAAGTCACGGTCGTCATCGAGCTTTGCGCCCGCTTTGACGAAGAAAACAACATGTATTTCGCCAACAAGCTGCAAGAGGCGGGGTGCACGATCATCTATGGGATGGAGAACTATAAAGTGCATTCCAAGATCATCTCCGTCGTCCTCAAGGACGGGGAAGATATCCGCTATATCACCCATCTCGGCACGGGCAATTATAACGAGTCGACCAGCAAACAATATACCGACTTGAACATCCTGACGGCAGATCAAAAGATCGGAGAGGATGCGGTGGCTTTCTTCCGCAATATCGCTATCTGCAACACGGAATACGTCTATAACCGCCTGCTGGTGGCACCGAAAACATTGAAAGAGGGATTGATCGTCTACATAGACAGAGAGATCGAAAAGGCAAAAAATGGCGGAGACGGGTATATCCTCGCCAAGATGAACAGCTTGACGGATAAGCAGATCATCGATAAATTCGAGGAAGCGAGCCGCGCGGGCGTCAAGATCGAGCTCGTTATCCGCGGTATCTGCTGCCTGTTGCCCGGCGTCCAGGGCAAGACGGAAAATATCCGCGTGATCAGTATTGTCGGCAGATTCCTTGAACATTCCCGCGTCTATTCGTTCGGGAGGGGAGAAGACCGCGTGACATACATCTCCAGCGCCGATTTGATGACGCGCAATACGGACAAACGCGTGGAGATCGCCGCGCCCGTTCTCGACAAAAAGATCGCAGATACGATCGTCGGCATCTTGCAGGTGATGCTTGCCGATAACGTCAAAGCGCGCAAACTTTGTTCGGACGGTAAATACCGCAAAGTGGAGACGTTGGGCGAAATGCTGGACGCGCAGGCGTATTTCCTGAAAGAAGCAGGAAAATAAAAAACTTTGCGCGATCCGCTGGCGAATATCCCCGATTTAACGGGGATATTCGCTTTTTGCGATATACTATGCGTGAAAGAAATCACATAAAAGGATAGATATATGAATACGAGAGAAACTCTTTCCGTCGGCAGTAACGGGCACCTCGTCATCGGCGGGTGCGACGCGGTCGCGCTCGCGCGTTCGTTCGGCACGCCGCTGTATGTAATGGACGAAGCATATATCCGCGAGATGTGCCGCGCCTATCGGGAGGCGCTCGAGCGCTTTTATGGCGGAAACGGGATGATACTGTACGCCTCCAAGGCATTCTGTTGTACGGCAATGTATAAGATCGCGGAACAGGAAGGGCTCGGCGCGGACGTCGTGTCGGGCGGGGAACTGTACACCGCCCGCACGGCGGGATTCCCCGCGGAAAAGATCTGTTTGCACGGAAACAACAAACTTCCCCGCGAGATCGAAGAGGCGGTAAATTTCGGCGTCGGCTATATCGTCGCGGACGCGTATATCGAGCTGGACAGGATCGATGCGGCGGCGCGCGCTTGCGGCAAGGTGCAGGACGTCCTTCTGCGCGTCAATCCCGGCGTCGAAGCGCATACGCACCGCTATATCCAAACAGCCAAGACGGACAGCAAATTCGGCTTTTCCTTGGCGGGAGGCGAGGCGGAAAAGGTCAGCCTCTATGCGCTGCAAAAAAAGAACATTCGCCTGCGCGGCTATCATTGCCATATCGGATCGCAGATCTTTGAAAAGCAGTCTTTTTGTATCGCTGCAGACAAAATGACGGCGTTTATGGCGGAGATGAAGGCAAAGCACGCTTTTGCCGCAGATACCCTCAATCTCGGCGGGGGCTTCGGTATTTGGTATACGGACGAGGACGAAAAATTTACGCCCGCTCTGTACGCGCGTTATCTTGAGGCGGTGCTCGGCGAGGTACGCGCTAAGGCGAAAGAATACGCGATCGACGAGCCGTTCGTGCTCTTTGAACCGGGACGCTCGATCGTCGGCGAGGCCGGCGTGACGCTGTACACGGTGGGCGCGATCAAGGAGATCGCGGGCGTACGGAAATATGTTGCCGTGGACGGCGGGATGTTCGACAATCCGCGCTATGCGCTTTACCAGGCAAAATACACCGCCGTACTTGCAAACCGCATGAACGATAAGGCGGACGACATAGTTACGGTCGCGGGCAAGTGCTGCGAAAGCGGCGACATCGTTTGCGCCAACGTTCGTATACCGAAGGCGAACTCGGGAGATATCCTTGCCGTGCTTTCTACGGGCGCCTATAACTATTCGATGGCAAGCAATTAT